>JBIIDM010000041.1:0-20645 GCA_044238365.1 Bdellovibrionota bacterium
AGCCATCGTCAAAAATAATGCGGTTTTGAGTCGCATCTCGGCGATGGCTATGTGTTTGTTTTGACTCGCCTCCGCGAGTCGTTATAGTAATCTTTAATACTTTATTATTTTTTGAAGATTACTATAATAGTTCGAATCATTTATTGCTCTGGTGGTGTGGTCTCGTGAATAATCCGGGCTAGACGGTTGTTCAATCGATGGATGCCATATATATTCCAATCATCAAAATGGCTAATTAACAATGCTTGTAGAATGGAAGAAAGAAAACTTTTTATTGTATGTCTCGGAGGACGGGCTGATAGGTGTAATATTGAATTACATGATGTTGTCTTTGCTGTAGGAGAGAGCGACGATATTACTGAACTTTACCCAACTTTTATAAAGAAGTGGTTCGGCAATACGAATCGACTTCATTTAGATTCTCATTTTGAGATAAAATATCTCGACGGCTTCGAGATAAAACTTTCCAAAATAAAGCCTACTGATATTAAAAATCAACCAAAATTGTACTTTATCAACTTTGGGGCTTACGACACAACCCGGCTTGGTGAAATTCACGAGAATAAACTGTATGTGGCTAGTAGTAGGGCGGAGGCTAAGGCTCAAGCAAAAAAAGACCTCTGTTTAGGGTTATTTCAAGTCCACTGCGATGATGCGTTGAATGTGCAGGGATTGATTATTGAGGGGATGGAAGAACAAGAGGATGATGGAGTGGATGACATCCTGGAAATCACCCAGGTGGATGGTTATTGGTTACACCTAATACCAACAGATAAGACTCAGGAATTTAAGACAATCTGTGGATACAGACGAATAGACGCAACGAAAATTCTGTCTTCGTAACTGATTAGCTCTGTATTATTAATGATTGCCGTGAGTTGCTTGCTTTTGATCTTACGCCTGGAAATGTTGATTCCGGCTCATTATCGAATTCCCAAAAGTATTTGCCTTATTTACTTTATATCATTCCAGGGCTGCCAAGTTTCCATTTTACCCGTGCTACAGTAATTGGAATTAGAGTGGAGGCACTTTTTCCTCGCGCACTGCGAACTGCTCGAGCAGCTTCTTGAAGAGTGACGCCCGATCCCACATAATCATCTAGTAGCAGGAGTGGCCCTTTCGGAAGTACGATGGACGAATTCACCTCCATTCGAGCCTTAACATTTATCCTGCGTTGATCGTTATTTAAGAGCTCACCCTGCCGTGCTGCCGGGTCTTCACGCCACATTAGTGCTTCAGGGAGCGCTCTTATCCCCAGCGAATTGGCAATGGCTTGTGTTGTTTGATTACGGCCCAACCAAGTACGGGACGGAAGTGGAAGCACAGCTATGAACTTATGTGTCTCATGAAGACTTCTGACGAACTGAATCAGGCGATTCATAATTTCAGCTCTGAGGCTTGTGCTTTCACGACGAGTTCTCATGAATTCGACAAAAAGTTGAGTTCTCACGCTCCCGTCAAGGACTGCGACGCCTTCGCCCAACCCAGATGGTTTGTATCCCGAGATGGGACATGGTTGGTTAAGTAACCATTGGTCGATTTTCGATACAGCTTCGAGTGATAGGGGTGCTGCTGAAGTTTCTGATAAGCAGTAGTCGCATTTTCCGCACGGCTTTTCAGCGGGATCTCCAAGAAGAGAACACAGGTAGTGCATCCGACAAAAGGTGGTTGCTTCGCCATACTCCAGCATAAGCCGCAGCTCCTCTTTCTTGGTGTGAAGTTGTTCCTTGTAACGAGAGAGATCGGGGGCCTTATTGAGAGCGGTTCGACGGTAGACCTGGCGGCGCCCCACAAGCTCTTTCGCGACGTGCCCCTGTTCCATTAGCTCTGCCAGAATGACCACCACCAGGGTTGGATGAAGGCCGCTTAAGCTTTTAACCTCAGTGAGTGTTGGCGCCTCTTCTTTTATATCCAGACAGGCGAGGACTCCGGCAAAATCCTCCTCTGACGGTTGAGCTGAAGCGATGAAGTGACTCTGGATTCGGCTGTCTGCTGGATCAAACAGCAGCACACCTCTTGAGGGCGCACCGTCGCGGCCTGCACGGCCAACTTCCTGGTAATAGGCAGTTATTGAGCCGGGGACGTCGAAGTGTACGATTAGTCGAACATCCCGCTTATCAATTCCCATTCCGAGCGCATTGGTGGCCGCCAGCAACGTCCGTTCACCAGTAAAGAACTCACGTTGCAGGCATTGTTTCGCCTCAGAATCGATCCCGGCATGGTAGAATGCTGCCGGATATCCTGCATGACAGAGATATTTCGAAACAAGTTCCACATTTTCCCGAGTGGCACAATAAATGAGTGTTGTCTCCTCTGGCTTGATTACCTGGCAGAGCGTGGCGAGCTTGGCAGCCATACCGCGCAGCTCGACTACCGAAAGTGCAATATTAGTTCTTTGTAGCGAAGCACGGTGTATCTGCAGCGGACGGCGTCCTGGAAATTGTAACTGCTGAGCGATATCCGCCTCGGTTCGACGATTTGCGGTTGCAGTTAGTGCCAGAACATAAAGGGATGGGCGTTGCTGATTAAAATGTTTAAGTGCTGTAATAATACGTCGATAGGACGGCCTGAAATCGTGTCCCCAGGTTGACACGCAATGTGCTTCATCCACGACAACCAGACCAATTGGGAGTGAGAGTAAGAAGGAAAATGTTTCAAGATTGTCGAGTTGCTCGGGTGCTACAAAGAGTATTTTAATATCGTTACTACGGACTTCATGGCGCACTCGATCATTTTCTTCATTGGTATTGTCAGAGTTAATGCTGGCCGCTGGTATATGAAATCTATTAGTAAGTTGTTCAGCCTGATCTCGCATTAATGCAAGCAGGGGCGAGATGACCAGTGTGATGCCATCAATAAGCACAGCCGGAAGCTGATAGAGCAGTGATTTTCCATGCCCGGTAGGGAGGATGCATAACAAAGAATTATCCCGCAGGAGTGTTTCGATTGCTTCTCGTTGTCCTGCTCGAAACTCAGTAAAACCGAATCTTTGGGTAAGAAGGGCATCAATTTGAGTGTTTAGAGGGAGCGTCTGACCTGATAACATGGGATTTTCCATCAGAGGGGAATATAGTTTTTTTTCAAAAGCGGTATTATCATACACGAGTGAAGTGCGAGATAGCTACTTCACGATTTGTTAACCTGAGTTCTTACGTCGAACTCAGGTTTTTAGGAATTCAAAGACGACTGAACTCCTTCACAATGGATTATCGATTCCATTTTTGGCAGGAGCCACCACTTTGTGGTTAATTCTAGTGCAACCACATCTATTCGAAACGATCGAATTTTCTCACGACTCTGCCGTACCCGTGTAGCTGCGATGTAGTGTTGTGCCAACGCACTAACTTTAACGTGTTTTCGTTGATTGTAATTCAGCAGGGCAAGTGACTCGTCGTAATTTTTTTTAATAAGCCAGCGGGTTTTTACCTCCACGATTATGAGCGTATCATCGATTTTTCCGATAATATCTATTTCACCCCTTTTTAGGCGCCAATTTCTCTCCCACAGCCTGAAGCCCTGTTTCTGTAAATAGTTGAGAGCCATCAGTTCCCCAAAGTGACCAAGGATTGCAGTCCGTGATAGTGGAATGCCCGTGACTCGATGGAAGTAACGCCTCAGTGGCAAGGTGCAAGGTGCGAAGGTTCTACTACTAGTTCTCATGAAGCTATATTCCGTCCAGCGGAACTTTTCCTAATAAATTAAAGGTTTGGCGGTGGATTCGGGATGGACCGAGTGATGCGATTGCGGCTCTATGGGATTTTGTGGGATAGCCCGCGTGCCGCTCAAGGCCATAACCTTGATACTTTCGACCCAGTTTTTTCATCAGGTGATCCCGATAGACTTTCGCCAAAATCGAGGCGGCGGCGATTTCTAAGTACTTTGAGTCTCCTTTTATTATCGTAAACTGTGGGAGAAGTGTATTAATCGTCATATTGCCATCAATTATAGCGGCATCCGCGCTTATTTTGCTCAATGCCAAGCTCATGGCCAGGCGGGTGGCTTGACGTATATTAAGTATATCAACCCTTCGGTGTCCAATCGCAATTATACTGTATTGGATCGCGTGTTGTTTAATAATGAGCGCAAGTTCTTCGCGTTTTGACGCGGACAGTTTCTTTGAATCATTAAGCTCTGCATGGTGGAAGTCAAGGGGGAGAATAACAGCAGCCGCGACCACCGGTCCAGCAAGCGGTCCTCTTCCGGCTTCATCAATACCGGCAGTTCGTGGCCCAAATGTGTTTGCTCCTAGGGGTAACATCTCCATACCTAAAAAAGGGTTCACAAGGTTGGTTGACCTCTTCAGTGTTGCAATGAGCGGAATTGCCTTTTGACGAAGTGATCAGCCAAACTGACAAACACGAGCTAATACAATTGGACAGATACCCGTGCTCCCTCGCTCATCAGGTGCACGGAGTCGGAGAACCGCACTACTCGTCCTGAGTAGCCCATTGAGATGGTATGGGTTCTGACGCCTTTATTAAAGAAGCGTACTCCCTTCAGAAGATCGCCGTCGGTAATTCCGGTAGCGCAAAAGACGATTGCATTGCCTGGCGCTAGCTCATTTGTTTTGTAGATCCTGGCGGGGTCGACTCCCATTAACTGAAGCCGGGCGAGCTCGTTTTCATTTCTGTACACGAAGCGGCCTTGAATTTCTCCACCCAGGCATTTCAACGCCGCAGCTGCAAGAACCCCCTCGGGGGCGCCCCCACTTCCCAGCACGGCATGTACGTTCGTGCCTCTCACCGCAGCCGAGAGCGCTGCAATTACATCGCCATCACCGATGAGTTTTACTCGAGCACCGGCTTCACGTACTTCTTGGATAAGCTTAATGTGACGCTCGCGATCTAGGATGGCAATTGTAAGGTCGGCAACGGAGCGCTCCAGGCTCAATGCTATTGCATGAAGGTTTGCAGCTACAGGCCAGCCGAGATTGATCTTTCCCGCTGCAGCTGGCCCCACAATAATTTTTTCCATATAGGTATCAGGAGCTTTAAACAGTCCTCCCTTCTCCGAAATTGCAATTACCGCAACAGAATTGTTTACCATTCTGGCTGTGATGCCGGTTCCTTCAACAGGATCTACTGCGATATCAACCTCAAACGCATCTGGGCCTCCCCGACCAACCTCTTCGCCAATGAATAACATTGGTGCCTCATCCCGTTCCCCTTCGCCAATAACGATTTCACCCCGAATCGGTAGCTCATTGAGTACCTGGCGCATAGCGTCAACTCCCGCCTGATCAACCAAATCCTCATCGCCTTTGCCTGCTACTCGACTGGCAGCAATAGCGGCCATTTCGGTCACGCGGATTGTATCAAGTACTAACGCTCGCTCCATCTCTAAGGTTTGAACACTCATTATTTTCTCAACTAATTAGGTGAATTAAATGTGAACCTTAACCGGGTTTCTTGACGAAAAGCCATGCCCGCGTGGCAAATCCACTTGACGATGTTGCCCAAAAACAACGTAAGGACTGAGATGAACAGCTAAAACAGTTTTAATCGCTTATCGCGGTAATTACGTCCGACTCAGGTCATAATTTAACGCTAATACTTTTTTTAATTTTAGCATAGGGGTAATCGAACACAGTCTCTCAATGTGAATGGCCTCACTTTTAAGTCAGCTGACAGGCTCGCGAAAACGTACGCTGACAGCGGCTCCAAGCTCTTTAAAAGTGATTGTTCAACTTGTGGTTCCGCTCAAAAACCAAGAGCGGTCGATGTTCATTACTCGCCCCCGCTAGGTCCCTCGGAGTTTTGTCGGAACTTTTCAATAATTTCGCCAAGTCTTTCAGGATCTGACATGCCTTCCATAACGAGTTCATGCCCTTCGGTAGAGGCGGTTCCGATATGGATGTCGCCATATCCGAGAATTCGTCCCATGAAGCTTTGTGATACAACCAGTCCTCTTATATCTGTGTAGTTAATCGATGGAACCGAGTAACTGAATGAAATTCGCCCTTCAATCTTTGTGAGTTTAAAGCGTGAAAAAACGTAAATATCGTTATAATATATTCGGATTAGGTCAAGTAAGACGATGAATGGTACCAGACCAAGCCAACGAAAATACCCACCAGTTTCTTCGGTAGCCATTCTGATGTTGACAAATGCTACGATGGAAGATAGCAACAAAAAGAGTAGGCAACGAGGTAGTAACGAAAGGAGCGAACGCTTGATTATATAAAGCCGATCGGGGTTAGCCCCTGTATAGATTTCCTCGAATGTTGGGTGGGTCACGTGAAGCTTCCAAAATAGATAGTTTTTGCTTTATTTAACCTCAAATTAACGGTCATAACAAAGGTATCTCGCTTAAGTCTTTTTAGAATGCTGTTACCTTTTGGCCCGTAGTTAAAAGCGAGATTAGATCAAAGTCTGGGATCAACAGCTGTTCCCGGAGTCAAAAAAATTCTCAATAAATACAAAAGAGTACAGCAATATTTTTAAAATGTTTGCGCGCACTATTGTAGCTTTTTTTAATGTTAGTTTACCCTATGAAAGCTACAACATACTGAATTCACAGGGTAAATTCGCGATCAGCGAAGAGGGACGAAGTCCCTGGGCCCGAGCGCCGAGCGGGAATAGCTGTGGGATCAAGAGTTAAAATCTGAGTTTCGGATAAGAACTGTGGTAAGAGACTAAAATTACTTCATTTTTCTTCGTTGCTTATGATCTAAAATGCTCGACGTGGCAAGTTACGCCTGTGTCTTTAGATCATTTGCGCCTCGTGAATAATCCGGACTAGGTTTGAGGTTATTTACAACCACTCTCTTGGTTCTCGCAAGACCGCAAGCAACTGACCTTCCGGAGAGTCATCTGACGGGTAAAATTCCTCATCCCATCGAACTAGGGGGGGGAGCGACATGAGTATCGACTGAGTTCTTCCCCCGGTCTCCAGGCCGAACTTTGTTCCCTTGTCATAGAGCAAGTTGAATTCGACATATCTTCCTCGGCGCCAGAGTTGGAATTGTCGATCTGCGTTGGAATAGGATTCGGCTCCATGCTCTTTGACAAGGGGAAAATAGGACTCGATGAAGGCTTCCCCCATTCGTCTGGCAAACTCGAAATGCTCACTTAGCATGCCTTGATTCTCTCTGCCAAGATAGTCAAAGAATATTCCCCCCACGCCACGGGTCTCCCCTCGGTGCGGCAGAAAAAAATATTCGTCACACCATTTCTTGAATTTGGGATAGTAGTCGGGTGAACTGCTATCGCACCACTTTTTCATTGTAACGTGGAAATGCTGCGCGTCATTCTCGACCAGTGTGTAGGGGGTAAGATCGGCCCCTCCACCGAACCATCGGTAATTTCCAACCTCCAGGTAACGAATGTTTGCGTGCGTAGTGGGAATTCGGGGGGAGAGTGGATGGATTACAAGAGATACTCCTGTGGCAAAGAATGGCAGTTCCGTGTGACTCCCCACTAATTTTTCGCTTAAAGCAGCGCTCATTTTACCTTCAACAGCGCTAAAGTTAATTCCGGCTTGTTCAAATGTTGAGCCTTGTTGGAGGAGGCAGCTTGTTCCTCCGCCTCCATACTTTAGTCCAGCCTCCGCGGGGCGCTGCCAAGAGTGGGCTGTAAAGCGCAGGTCGTCGCACCCTTCGGCGGCTGCAATAATTGCCGCTTGAATACCCTTAAATTCTTCTATAACGTCTTCTTTTGTGACCATAACATCATTTAATTATCTACTTTGGTACCTGTAGGAGCGTGTTTAATAAATTATTTATACCGGTTCTACTTCAAAAAGTCCTAAAAAACGAGGAACTGGTATATCCTTTGCGAAGCAAAGCCCCCGGAGGGACAAGCAAATACCCATTCCAGTAAATAGAGTCTTCAGACATTTTGAATTGGAATGGGTATAGCTGGTTAGACACGCGCTAACGGTATGGGCTCCCAAAAAATGGATCCATCAGCTTCGGAAAAATCTCTGGGCGTAGCATCGGTAACATCTTACTTTGGTAAAACTCGATGGGTATAAAACTTAGCTGTTTTGATTTGAAAACCAGTTCCAGAAAATTTGCACACCTTCATCCACTGACACCTTTGCCGAATACCCCAGCAACTTACTGGCTTTGGAGCAGTCGGCGTAGGTAAGATAAACATCAGCAGCCGGTTTTTCCTCCAAACGTAAATTGGCCTTGGCGCCTGCAATTTTTTCCATGGTTCCAATGAAGTCTTTAAGTAGTACCGGTGCACCTCTTCCAAGGTTAAGAATCTCGTAGCCCAGTGGTGTATCCAAGGCGCTTATTAGTCCTGATACGATATCACCTACAAATGTCCAATCCCGTGACATCTTATCGCCGTAGTAGGGGATTGGTTGATTCTTGCTGATACTGTTAGCCAGTAACATGGGCATCATGTCTGGTCGTCCCCGCGGGCCATATACCGTAAAGAACCGTGTGGCCGTAAAGGATAGCCCATATAACTTATAATACGTATAGGCCAGCAACTCCACGGCTCGTTTAGTTGCGGCATACGGTTGTGGTGGTTCCGTGGCAGAATCAGACTCGACAAAAGGAATTGTTGCGGTGTCCCCATAGATAGATGAGGTTGATGCAAAGACAAAGGAGCGACAGGTTCCCACTTTACGGGCAGCGTCAAGCAGGTTCTGAGATCCGTTTATATTTACTGCTGTGTACAGTTCCGGATTAGCAACCGAGTTTCTCACCCCAGCCATTGCAGCAAGGTGGGCGATTGCATCAGGTTTAAAGTTTTCGACGACCGAGTGCATTAGCTCCTTATCGCGAATATCTCCATAAATTAGCTGAAAAAATTCCGAATTTTGTAATCCGGAAATATTGCTTCGTTTCTGTTCAGGTGCATAGTATGAGTTGAAGTTATCAACCCCCCATACCTGATCCCCGCGTTCAATAAGTCTTTCGCAGAGATGACTTCCTATAAATCCGGCTGCCCCGGTAACTAAGACCCGCATGGTTTTACTCCGTACACACTCCAAACATCGTTCGCTCGCGTCGCGTTATCACTACCGACAGTATCGTAGCAGGTAGCTTAAATTGCAAATTTTACTGCCTTATCCTATACCCACATAGCTGTCGTGTAAGAGCTGTACATCTACAAGGTCAAAAATTCCACGCCGGTCCGGAAAATAGTAAGCAACTTTGAATGAGTTCTGGTGATAGTCATTGTGAGGGTAATTCGTGTAACCCGAATTATTAATCAGCTTCGTGCCCTTTTACCCTCATTGGTGGTGCGTTTTGTTAATAATTCTGGCTAGTTCGCAAACAATTTCCGTTAACCAGATGAAGCTGAAAACATGTCACAGTTAATAAATTCAATAAAAGTAGGACCTAGTTCCTCAGGGATAGGAGAAAATGTAGCTCCTAGGATAGCTCGTCACGGCCAAGATTTCGATTCTATGATTCGATTTGGGAGCCAGGAATTTGAGATAATAAAAAAAATGTCAAGTAGTGGAATTCTCAACGATTCGAAGTTCGGGCAACTGATGAATCTTCAGCGGGTAATCAACGAATATTCACTGAAGATAAATATGGTTTCCAAGATTGCAGAGGCGCTAACCACAACAATCAGAAAATTTCAGCAGCAGTAACTGAGGGTTGGTAGTGACATGATGTTAGGTATAAGTAGCAGAGTTTCAGGTATAAAATACCGCTTGGCGGGGCTGTCACTGAAGCAGGCAAGGCAGGCCGTGCAGAAGTTGGAGAGCGCACTAAGGCGGAATGACATTGGAGTGAAATCGATCCAGTTGTCTCACAAAAAGCTTTTAGGTTCTCCCCAGCTAAGCGAAAAAATGAGTACTTACCATAATGTGATGCTGAACGAAAGGGTCACTTTGCAGAGGGAAGTAGGCATTAAGCAGAAGGAGCTTCAGAAGTCTATGCACCTAGAGGAGCGTTGGAGGCTGCTACATGCTGAAACCCGGGGGCGCGAATCCGCTGTTAGGGGTGCTATTCAGTCTGAAGATCTTATTGAATCACGGATTATCCGCACCACACCTGGAATAGAAAACTTAACGCAGGTGGCTCACTTGCCTATTAGCTTCTATGTCGATGCGGAGAGCAATCACCGACAAGATTCTCGGGCTAAGGTTACCAAAGAGACAGCTGAAGAGGCGAACTTACCGGTCATTACCGAACTTGTGGAGGGAAGAGTGCACGCCAGAGTGCAAAAGGAGGGAGATAGCCTTCAGATAACACTCATTACTCAATCGCTACGAGACCAGCAAGTGCTAAGTCATTTCAGAAGAAAGTATTCCAGGATCGCTCAGGAACAGGGTAGTCGGGGTGCCTTAATTCGGGTGGAAAGGAGATGGCGATGACTTCTCAATCGGACATTCACCCATCGCTTTTGATATTCTGGAGTTTTGCCATCCCGTTGGTCCCGATTATCGTTGGAACGCTTACCTCCTCGATAAAAGTAGGCCTAGTTCTGGGAATGTTGAGAAATTCATTCGGGGTACAGGGGGTTCCAGGAAAGATGGCTGAATTCGCATTGTCATTGGGAATCACCATTTTTGTAATGGCTCCCGTTTTTGAAAAGATGAGAAGTCTCTCGGAGTGGAATGCCCTAGGATCAAATGCCAATCAAGTGACCCTTATCCAGCTCGAACAACTGAGTGTTCCGTGGCAGGAGTTTCTCTTTCGAAATACCGGATATCGCGAATTTGCTTTTATAACATCGCTGCGTAAGAGTACGAGCAAAGACAGTGATGTTAAGAGTGGAGCTGGACAAAGTACGGACAGTAAAAGTGTCTCCAAACCTGGGATAGATATTCTAATTCCAGGATTTATTCTCAGCGAGCTTAATAGTGGTTTCAAAATGGGTTTTTCCATCTTACTTCCGTTTCTCGTGCTCGATTTGATAGTAGCTAACCTGCTCGTTGGTCTTGGTTTGAGCATGGTGAGCCCAACATTGATGGCATTTCCTCTTAAGGTAATTCTTTTCCTTTCGGTTGATGGATGGATGTTGATCACCAAGGCATTAATTCTATCATATAACTAATTATTAAAGGTCATGGACATAGATCTGCTCATTCATGGTGTTAAAGTCATATCTCTTCTTAGTCTGTTTCCGATTGTGGTCATTGCTTGTGTAAGTTTTACGTGGTCACTTATTCAATCCACGACACAAATACAGGAACAAACGATTGGACATCTGCTGAGACTCGGGGTCTTTGGTATTTTGCTTTTCTTCTTTGGGCAATTTTCGGTAAATATCTTAGTAGATTTTACTCAGGAGTCGCTTATGCATGCAGTAAAGTCCGGTGGTTCAGGAAACAAGATGGCTCTATGGAAATTGGTTCGACACAATTAGAATTCGCACATTCTTTTTTGCCACTTATAATGCGTTCCTTGGGAGTAGCGGTATTTTTGCCTGTCAGTTTGTTGATAAGGTTTTCTGTTGTAGTGATGTTGTTATGTGTAAGCTCTCAACACGCGGCTTTGATTAGTGGACCTTGGCTTTATTTGCAATTTTTAATTGGTGCGGTTATTGGAGTTGCCCTGTTGTTTATTAAGGAGGGTGCGCTTTTTCTCGGTTCTCTGCTTGATGCGGGGCGAGGTCAGACACTTGGAATGATTCTAAATCCGGTTGAATCGGAACTTTCATCACCGCTTGGGGGTGTCCTGAGCGAAACGGTATGGTATTTCTGTATTGTAAAGGGAGTTATCCCGCTCGCTATGATTTCATATCTTCGAAGTTTCGATCTGTTTCCTTTGGAAGGCAAAGGAGACATTTCATCGGAGCTTTTGGGAGAAATTATTTTGGAAAGTGCTAACGCCATCATTATTCAAATTTCTCCGTTACTAATCGTTCTTGCCTCAATCATGGTGCTAGTGGATTTTGTGTTTCTTATGGTATCGGCACTCTGGAAACTCGATGGTTTAGCCCCTGAGCACAATCTTCTGCGCTCCTTACTAGTCTTTTTCGGACTTTCCGTCGTTTTGTATGATGGTGGTTTTGACATAGTAAATGACGTACTGGGGACGGTTATGGATCTAAGATTCAGGTAGGGTAGGTGTGGAAAAAGAATTTGATCCTACTCAGAAACGGCTACAGGAGTTGCGCAAGAGGGGCCAGGTCTCCAGGGGGAAGGTTCTAAACCGAGCAGTTTCCTTTACGGTTGGTTTCCTGGCCGTATTACTGATCGTTGATAATCGGCTCCAAAGTATCAAACAGTGGAGCACGGAGTGTTTCGAGGGCAGATGTGCTAATTATTTATTGCCACTTCGAGATAGTGGCATGATAGTGATTGTAGCGGCGATAGCAGCTATTGTCGTTTCCTTTTGCCTTGATCTTTGGGCTTCGAATTGGATGCTATCGAAGGAGCGCGGTGCCATTTCGCTGTCGAATTTCAATCCTGCAGAGGGGCTACGGGGGGTTTGGACTCGTATCAGGGGTCTTCCATTCTACCTATTGTGCTTCTTGGTATTTGCAGGTGCACTTGGATTTCTTACGTGCGAACTGCTAACAAAGCGGTTTATGGCCCTCCTTACCGGGGGCGCAGGGGTAGCCGAGAGCATAATTTCTGACATGTACTATGTCCTGGGGTGGGGGGGGGGGATTGGAGTAGCATTTGGCCTTCTTGACGATGTCAGAGAACGTTTCTTGTTTAATAAGAAAAATCGTATGAGTCTTCAAGAACTTAAAGATGAATTTAAACAGGATGAGGGAGATCCGCTTATGAAGGCTTTGCGCAAGGGAATGTACGATGAGTTAATGTTAGCGAATCTAGAAAAGAGGGTAAGGAGGTCTGAGTTTATACTGATTGAGAGGAGTTTATGACAGGAGGTAAGGAGCCGGGAATGTTGAGGGCAGTGGGGCTTGGAATGAAGGAGAAAGAGCAGAGTCTTTCATTGCAGGTTCGTGGTGAGGCAGAGATTGCGGAACTGATACTTGCGTTGGCGATCAAGCACGGTATTCCGGTGGTAGAACGAAGCGGCGTCTATGGGCTTTTATCGGATATACAGATTGATGAGGTTATTCCGCCGGAGTATTATGCCGTTATAGAAGGCCTACGCAGCGAGATACAGAAAGATTTGGGGTAAAAACATGCTGATTCAACTTTTATTATTGGGTTTGGTTACGGGTTTCTTGAGTGGGTTGTTGGGGATTGGAGGTGGCGTTGTAATGATACCCGCACTAATTATGATTGCCGGACTGTCGATTCGTGAGGCAATGGGGATATCTCTGCTCGCGATTATCCCAACGGCCCTGGTCGGCTTTTTAAAAAGTTACAGCGCTGGTTTTGTCGATATAAAGACCTCGCTAATAATTGCCTCTACAGCTATTGTTGGCGCGTATTTGGGCTCGACCGTTATGGGTATGCTTTCAACGAAAATGCTCAGAATTATTTTTGGTATATTTCTGATAGTTATTGGGCTCAATATTCTCTTTGATTGGTCAGGATCTTTAGTAAGGGAAGCAAGAGTTGGAAGATCAGGACCGGAGGAAGCTGGTTCGGATAGGTTGTAGTCTGGCAGCTACTATAGCCATCGTCAAAAATAATGCGGTTTTGAGTCGCATCTCGGCGATGGCTATGTGTTTGTTTTGACTCGCCTCCGCGAGTTGTTATAGTAATCTTTAATACTTTATTATTTTTTGAAGATTACTATACTCACGAGCCCGCACTAGTGTAAGCGTTACCAGGTTGTCTAATCGCTTCTTCAAAAGCCTTGTTTTGCTCCTTGCGAGGTACAGTACTACCTCGCAAGCCTAAAAACCTGAGTTCGACGTAAGAACTGCGGTAAATGGCTGAAATTACTTCATCCACTTCGTTGCTCATGATATAAAATGCTCGATGTAGCAAGCTTCACAGCCTGCGCTTTTATATCACTGCACGCCTCGTGTCTAAAGCAATTTCAACTATTTACCGCAGTCCTTACGTCGAACTCAGGTTGATAATGGTCCGAATTTTAGTTGTGGTTTCAAAGGGTTGAGTTTGTAATGGTTGGGTTTGCATCACCACTGGATTTTCTGTTAGGTTCGTTATGCTTAGTGTAGCTATCTACTATCAATTACTTGTCTACTCCGAGTATTTCCTAGTTTTGGTTCTCGGAAAATAAAGTCTTTACAATGAAAATAGACCCAACAACGATTTCCCCAGCGCAGGTATATCAGCTTATGATCGGGGCAATAGTACCACGACCCATTGCCTGGGTGGCGACTCAAAGCTCGTCAATGAAGGATAATCTTGCGCCGTTCTCGTTCTTTAACGGAGTAACCGCATCACCCCCGACCTTACTATTTTCGGCAGTAAACAATCGAGACGGGGTAAAAAAGGATACGGTTCGGAATATTGAAGAAACCGGGGAGTTTGTTGTCTCTGTGGTGAGTCAAAGCCAGTGTGAACTGATGGTACGAACTTCGAAAGCATTCGAATATGGAGTAAGCGAATTTGCCGAGTGTGGGGTTGAAAGGGAGCCCAGCGATCGAGTAAAACCTTTTGGAGTAAAAAACGCACCAGTTATTTTTGAATGTGCACTGGAGCAAATCGTAGTTATTGGCGATGGTCCCTTGGCGGCTAATTTGGTTATCGGGCGGATTGTGTTAGCGAAAGTTTCGGACGACATTCTTCTAACACCAGGGGGGTTTATTATCGATGCCAAGAAGTTGGAAGCGATTGGAAGAATGGGAGGAGACGACTATGTCACAACTACTTCAGTTTTTACAGTCGGGCGCGGGTAGAGTAAACGTTTACCAGCCTAACGAAAACAGGAAAAGTACGCGTTCATTACGTCGAACTCCGTTTTCAAGGTTGAGGAAAAAGTCTTTTTTTTTGCGGATGCAACATACCACTGTACCTCGCAAGGAGCAAAATAATGCTTTTGACAAAGAAATTAGATAACCTGAAAACCTGGTGAACGCGTACTGGCTAGACGTTAACCCGCTTCAAGACGGCACTTTTTTTATCGAAGTTAGACCGCCATCTACATTATAAATGTGACCAGTTACCCAGGAACTTTTCTCTGTTAACAACCAACTGGCAATCCCTGCGATATCTTCAGGCTCCCCCAACCGCCCTAACCCGTGATATGCTATAGAACTTTTTTCACCGGCGGAAGAAGATAATATTTTTTTAGACAGACCGGTTCTCACTAAACCAGGTGCAATGCCATTAAATCTTAAGCCCCGACTAGCATACGTTGCAGCAGCAGACCTTACTAGACCTTCAACGCCTGACTTTGCTGCTGCTATTGCTTCGTGATACGGTAAACCAATTTGTGCAGCCCCAGAGGAGAATAATAATACGGCGCCATCCTGCATATATTTTGCTGAATATTTGCAAATAAGAAATGCGGTGGTCAGGTTTTTTGTTATAGTCTCCAGCCATTCTTGCAAACTTATCAAGTGAACTGGCTTTAAAAGAATCGAGCCCACACACAGGGCAACACCGACTATCTTCGAATTGCGACTTACGGCACTAAAAACCTCTTCAACTTGTGATTCATCCGTAACATCGCATAGGTGAAACTCGGCTTGCAACGTGGTGGATAGTTCTGCAAGACTACCTTCATTTCGTGCGCACAAAACTACCGAGCGTCCCTGTTCCGTGAGTTTTTTGGCAACTGCTGACCCTATGCCACCAGTTGCACCAAAGATTATTATTTTTTCCATATTATAGCGTAGTTTTTTCTCTCTGTGCCAACGCAATGCTTAGAATCAACAAAGACGGCGCCCAAAGTCCCACAAAGATACCCCAGCGCTCAGCATGAGCTTGAGCGAGAGCTGTTTTTAAGGCTTCATCTACAATCTTTGCGTAGGGGCTTCCAGCTAAATCCGGCGCTGTCATCCAAAAAATTATTGAAAGGGGTATTGATGCCAGACCAAGGTAAAATGAAATATTTGAAAGTTTCATAGCTTTACCGTAATTAGTTTTTAAATTTAAATCATTATTTGGTAGAAAAACGTTCTAAGCTTCCTAAACTGAGGGGGAAGTCTACCACGTACATTAATTTTACCGCTAGCTATTTTTAACTAGGGTGCGTTGACATATAGCGTTTTTGAGGCAAAATTTCGCAGGTTGGAGCCAGATTTCCGCTAAATTTTGGCCAAAAGCGCAGCTGTATTAGATCATACCCAGCTATTCCCGCTCGGGGCGCTCGGGCCCAGAGGGACTTCGCCCCTCTTCGCTGATCGCGAATTCACCCTGTGAATTCAGTATGTTGTAGCTTTCATAGGGTGAGCTGACATTAAAAAAAGCTACAATAGTGCGCGCAAACATTTTAAAAATATTGCTGTACTCTTTTGTATTTATTGAGAATTTTTTGACTCCGGGAACAGCTAGATCATACCGCGAGCATTTTATATCATGAGCAACGAAGTGGATGAAGTAATTTCAGCTAGTTACCGCAGTTCTTAGTTCTCACGTCGAACTCAGGTTAAAAAGATTTTTCCCGTCTATTGAGACACTCCACACCAAAAAACGTTTGCTTGGGTACTTAACCTTGCAGAGCGAGCTGATAATTCTCGGCCAGCCGGGTCCCACTTCTTTCCCAAGTAAAGTCTCGAGCTCGATTAACCAGGATCTCACTATCCCACTTTGTCGTAAAAAACTTAACAAGTCCCTTATAAATGCTATCGACAGTTCGATCTATTAGTACACCATGCAGATTCTGTGTTACAACTTCGGGAGTACCCCAGACTCTAGTCGCAACAACTGGTCGGCCACAAGCAAGGCTCTCTAGTAGTACATTGGCCCATCCTTCCTTGCTGCTTGCCAGGCACAAACAATCTGAGGCGGAATACCATATTCCCAGATCTTTCTGGGAGACTGATCCTGCCCAGATGACATGATCTGCTAGGTTAAGTGAACCGATGAGCTCCTGTATCTCTTTTTTATAATTTCCTTCAAGACTTTCGCTGCCGACTATAATTAGTTTTAAATTTTCAAACTCTTCTTTTTTTCGTAGTTGTGAGAGTGCGCTGACGATCAAGTGGTGTCCCTTGCGCTCAATCAAATGACCTACGGATATAATGTATCGAAAGCTGGAATCAAGATTGAGTGATTCTTGTGAGGCGCCTTTGTCGCGGGGAAAGAAAAGCTCCAGGCTTACTCCATTGGGGATTGCTTCACATTTTTCGGGGTCTGCTCCTAAACGAATCGCCTCATCAATAAGACTTTGGGACACTCCCATAATTCTGGACGCTTTTAGTAATACCTCACGCACGAGTCTACCTCGAACTGGAAGAGAGGGAAGCACGTTAATATCATGTCCACGGAGAGTAACAACGAATGGCACACCAAAACGTGCACTGAGAAGAGCTGCTGCATATCCATCCGGAAAAGCGAGTTGAGCATCGATAATATCATATTCGAATGGAAGTTTTAATTCCTTTCTTACTGCCCAGCTCATTGTATGGCCATCAATTGGTTTGCATATTCCAGGAATTGAAAGGTACCGGGGGGCTACTACGTTGATGGCTTCAATTTCATAATGGGCAGGAATCTGTCGTCGATATTTATACTTTCCCAAGGCCGTTGCACCAGGAAAATAAGGAATGGGGTGCATAACTGAAATATCGGCTTGTTGCTGTGCCGCTTTCAGTCGGCGAAGTACAAATATTCCGAAGTGCGGCATTGCTGGACTGGGAAACATTGATGTAATGGAGAGAACTCTTGGATTCACAGCTTTTTCACGCTTTGCTGACATTTTTGAGAGACTCCGCTCCTCGTTCATAATGGCTCCAAATAAGGGCACTGACAAAAAGTACTTGAGCAACCAGGGAAGCAGTAGCGAGCGCTATAAATATATATAGCATCATTTCGCCAGCGCTAAGCGAGAATCCTGAAACTAGGCAGCACCCAACCGAAGAAATAAGGGCTCCGATAATCCAAGTAATGACCAGAATAATTTTCCGTTTTATCGACAGGTAGATAGTAGTGAGGGCTACAAGCAGTAGGGACAACAGGAGACCAATTAAGGGGATGAACAAGGTTCCCACGAACATACTAGGTGCAGCAAGCATCCCCATTAGAAGAACCACTTTGTGACTAAACACTGATTCTCGTGCCGCGGCCTGAGAAATTTCCTTGCGAAATTGCTTCTCCATGCTGTTGAGATTTGGTACGGAATAGTTTCCTTTTTCTAAATATTTAATCATTTCAATGCTCTATATAGCTTGTTATCTAAAATATACTGCGCAACACGGACGGGGACGTAACTTGACAATTCACCTAGCGAGCATTGACCCGTTCCAAGTAACGCCCTTATTGATGAACTTGAATGTGTTGGAAGCGAGCAAGCGATTGGATTAAAAACTCGAAACTCCGTCGGAGGGTAGCATTTTTGCAGGGGAGTCGAAACCAGAATACCCCGGCGCTCTATCACGATGAAAGTTACTTCGCGTGCAAGGCGGGGAGCCTGCTTCCAGGAGGGGAGCGAGATGAGCAGCTCCGATCCAATTACTGGGATGAAGAGAATTTCTGGATACGCTGCCGAGAGCGTATCCAGCAGGGCCATGGTGCCGCTCTCCATTTCTCCCGCTAGGTTTCTTCGTGAAACGGTATCGACGGCGACCCCCTGAATGTGGAGCTTTAATTCCTGTATGGCAAGTCGGCACAGGTGTAATCTGGTCTCCTGGTCGCAAACACAGCTTTTGTCGCTACGGTGGTCCTCGCTTGGGACTACCCATACCTGGTCAATTATATGGTTCTGGTGGCCATCGGTAATCTTTCGGCCGCCCAGTAGGGCTTTAATACATCCGAGATGGCCGAAGTGAATGGGATCAAAGGCGCCCCCATACACCGCCACAACTGGTCGTTGTGAGCCAGTCTTGGACGCGATGTCAAATGTTGGTACTTTTAATGCATCCACTATGTATAGTTCGATCGATAGCTTAGTTTGATTATTGTGGGCATCCAGGCCTTCACGGGATTTTACACTATGTCGACCTGGAAGTCCTTCCTCCAGCTACCCATGTCATCATCTTTTTCGTCCCAGCAACGCACGCCCTAATTTCCGCAATTACCGGTTAGAAACTTGGTTATATAACCTACGATCGGTTTGGCTGGCAACGCTTCTTTCGTTGGTAGCGGGTCATCATGTCTGTTTTCAACACGGCTAACGGGTTCGGAAAGAGTTAGTAAAACAATATTTGTGATTTGTGATAGTGGCTAGGAGGGTCGTTATGAGGTTATCAGTGTGTCGGTAAAATGGAGAATGCCTCTTTGTCGTGCGTTCCGGACCGCCGCCTGTTTCCAAATTATTCGAACTCGGAATATTTGTAGAGCCTGAGATGGTGTCCCTTCTCACTGTTTATTTACTCACGCTTGATTCTGCGAAACCCCGGGCGAACTATCCCCATCATACAATTGAAAGACGAGGAAGAATCGTATGCCGTGCCCAGGAAGGTTGTTTCAAGCATTTTCAAATCTTGATTATGAATTACGTGAATAACGATCAGAAGATAAACGAATTCCATCAGTGGTTTGGGAAGTATTTTGAGGCTCACTTTAGTAACCTCGCTAGTGCTGGTGCTGACAGTGGGGTCGAGCTGGCTGCCTACGAGGAGACAGCGTTTGTAGAACTGGCGGGGCGTCTGGCGGATATTCATCCAGCGCTATCGTGCGAGGTTGGGGTCGCGGAAACTGGCATTTATACGTTTTATCTTTCTCCAAGTGGAGCGTATGAAGTCATACCGTTGGTACAGAGAGTAGTTGAGCTCTCTCCCGCTGCTGACGGTTACGAGCTCGTTGCTTTTAAACCACCGCAGGTCGTCGACACTGAGGGAGTTTCGATAAGGTTAAGTAATGGTTCAGTGGCCACCGTAAATGAGGGAGAGGTATTTTTTACTCTGTTTCCGGGTCCACTGAGAGTTGATATCATCGCACACTTCGAGGGTGTTAAGGATGATAATTTATTCCGGTACGGAGAGATTACCGATTGTTTAATTGAGCGTACGTTGGGGGAGTTTGAGGTGATGGTCGGAGTAGGACATGTACATGTTGGGGATATGGAGTCGCTCACGGATGCAACTGTGTCTCTCCGAGGGCTGTATGGTGCGTTTACGGGAGCAAAGGAGGATACTCTTCGTTTCATTGAGGCTATCGAACAGATGGATTCTTCGGAGCGTTATGAGCGTATAGTTGAGCAATATGGCGAAGTTTTTGCGCCGTATGAGAGTGCTGTGATGCACGAGTGGGATCTTTCGGTGGAATTCTGGGGAGAATTTACCCAAGAAGATATTCAGACTATTTTCAAACCGCTGCTCAGTGATATGGTCGTGGATCTGCGTCAGGAGGTATCATTGGTGGGGCAAGGTTGCTATGCAGTACTTGTTGGTACGATGGTCGGAAATGACGTCGTCCGCAACACACAAGATTTACTAAAAGTAGCGATAATGAATGGGCTGCTTCCGATTGGTTTGGGGATAGATATGGTTCCAGACGGTGAAGATGCGCGACTACAGGCCGGGCAGTATCTGATGGTTGGCGAGATCGGCCTTTCGGTTCGATATTACAGATTAGCGCTTAAACTCGAAGCGGAGGGGGAGGAGAACGGGCAGTTGCAGTTTTTGGCAGGTATAGCGCATCAATTGGCGGGTTTTGAGGAAGAGGCCAAGGAACTCTTTGATGAGGCCCTTTCCCTTGCGGATTCTCCTTTGCTTAAGATGGATATTCACCAGAATTATGGTTCTTTGTTACATGCTAAGGGGGATCATAGTGGTGCT
>JBIIDM010000042.1:0-20437 GCA_044238365.1 Bdellovibrionota bacterium
CGCCTGAGGAGATTGCTCTATCGGGACAAAGAGCAATCTTTGTTAGATATCAATCGCTGAATCAGGAAGCAAATTTAGTCAATGTAATAATTGTCTATATTTTGCGGAACGGTCTGGATAATAAATTTGTGCAATGAAAATCGGTATTTTCGATAGTGGGGTTGGTGGTCTGGGCGTGTTTGGGCGTCTGTATCAGTTTAGCCAGGTGCATGGGGTACCAGTGGAACTTACCTACCTGGGGGATACGCTCCGCGCACCCTACGGGGAAAAGACTATTGACGAGGTGGCTCATTACGTCCGTCTGGGGCTGGATTTGTTGCATGCTCTGGGTGTGCAGTCGGTCGCGCTGGCGTGTAATACGGCCTACGTTGCGTTGGCTCACAGCGGAGATTCGATAGTGGACAGTTCTTGGCTGGTGACGCCCATATCCTTTGCGGTCGATGAGGTGGTTGCGTTGTCGGCGCGTCGGGTGGCCGTCCTATCAACCCTGATTACCTCAAACTCGCGGCTTTATACGCGGGCAATTCAGGAGCTGAGTCCTGATACGGGGGTTGTTGAATGTGCCTGCCCTGCTCTGGTTCGTTTGATCGAGAAAGGGGAGATTGCCGGTGAGGCGATCCGTGCCGAAGTGCTGGCCACTTTGGCTAAGCTGGAGCGAAATGATTTTGATGCCATCGTACTGGGATGCACGCACTTCTCGCTGGTTGCCGAGACCATTAAAGAAGTGGTGGGGCCTTCAATTCGTGTGGTTGATGGAGTAGTGGGCATGATTAATCGGATCTTTTCGCAGCTCCCTCTTTCTGATCGGGCGGTTTCTGGAGTAAGTAGTCGTATGCTGGTAACCGGCAATTTGTCTCAGTTCCGCCTTATTGCACACCGTCTTTTCGGAATAGATCCTAATCTGATTGAGCAGGTGATACTTGATACACCCTTACAGGTAGCCGAATGTTAGCGAGAGTTGCCGGAGTCGGTGCTCTTGCACGAGCTACCACTGCACTGCTTTCCGACGGTGACTTAGTTCGTTCCCTTAATGGTGGAAAGCGGCTCTCCCTTGAGCGCTTGCAGTCGGCATACATGCGACTTGAAAGTGACTATCGGGAGAGGAACGTTGTTGCCCCAATCGATGATTTTGCCACTGCTATGAGTTACGTGGCGGTGCGAATGAACCCAATCTATTCGGTGCTGCACGTTATTTTTTCGGAGCTTCGAAACGACTTACCTGAATTGGCGCAACCAAAATCGATGCTTGATGTAGGTTCAGGGCCAGGAACCGCACTTTTTGCTGCGTGTTCTGTATGGGAGGGGCTTAACCGGCTTGTTGCTATAGAACGGCAGGCCACCCTTATTTCGATTGCCAGGGCTTTGGTATACCAGTTTCAAAAGGCCGGGGAGCTGCCTATCCCCTTCGACAACCTGAGTTGGGAATGTGCGCCCGTAGATTCTTGCGTTTCCAAGGAGCAAGCTGATCTTTCAGTAGCGTCCTATATGCTGGGGGAGCTTTCCGAAAGTGATGTTTTTGCCTGTATTGATTCAATCTGGAGTCGTACCAAGAGGTATTTTGTTATTGTTGAACCCGGAACTATGAAGGGGTTTGCTCGTTTGAAACGTGTCCGTACGCATTTGATCAATCGCGGTGCGCACATAGTAGCGCCGTGCGGTGGAAACTGGGGGTGCCAGGGAGAATGGTGCCACTTTTCTGATCGGGTCACGCGGACTCGTTTACACCAGAGTATCAAGGAGGCAACTTTAGCATATGAGGATGAGCATTATTGCTACCTAGTGGCCTCAAAGGAGGCTGTGCCGTTTGCCGGCCCGCGAATAGTGGGACGAGTTCGGTCCAATAAATTCCAGACAGTAGTCCCGGTCTGTAGTGAAGGGGGGGCGTTGTGTAATGTTACTTACGGAAAGCGTACCCAGGCGAAGGAGTATAAGGAGGCCAAGCGGTGGCACTGGGGTGGGCGGGTTGCTGGTTTGCGTGGCGAGTGATAAGGCATGTAGCTCCACTCTCTTATAAATTATTCTAGAAACTGAAAAGCCACCAACTTTTTTTCTTTTTTATAGAGCTACAGCTACATGACTTTTTTAACTGAATTGAAAATAGAGTTGTGTTAGCTTTCAGATGCTGCAATACTGCTCTGCTAAAAAGTTATCTAAAGGTTTTAGACATGGAAGTTCTTGTTCAAGAGGCTTCGATCATTCATGTCAATGAAGTGATAGAAGTTTTGGTTGCTGCAGCTTTGTGGCTAAAGGAAGAGGAGGGATTGTGTCACTGGTCGCGACATATCTCTAAATGGAACGAAGACTTTATAATAAATATAATTAATAGTTCAGGTAATTTAATGCTAGTAGCATTAAATACCAACAAAGTTGTAGGATTAGTGATGGTCTCTTCTCGTGCACCTGACTATCATCCTCAATATAGGAAAAAATTGCCTGATACTATAAGATATATCAGCAAGCTTGCAGTTCACCCGAACCACATGGGCCAAAAAATTGGTTCACTGCTTTTATCTAAAGCCGAGCAGCATATCCTTGATTCAGGCGCTTCCACTGCCTCCCTTGATTGGTATAAACCTGCTGACCTAACGCGCTTTTATGAGATTCGAGGATATAAGCAAATTTGTGAGGATACCCGGGGGGTCTTCGCTGAGAAAACTCTTATCAGTTTCAGTTAAGGTTTTTAAAACTACTCACCTTCAAACTTATTTAATCCTTGGTGAGTAGTTCTATCTCTGGCAATGCATCTACCTAATTATTTGATTCAAGAACAATCTGACAATGCATTTTTATTGCTTTTTCCAAGACCTGATCATTGAAATCAAAGTTTGAGTTATGAAGCTGTGGGCAATTGCCTAGTCCGAGAAACCAAAAGGCACCTGGAAATTGCTCTAGATAATAAGAGAAATCCTCACCTGCCATTACAGGTCTAAAGGGATACAGGAGATCTCCAAGGGTAGTTGCTGCTCTTCGTACTACATCTCGTTCATTTGAAGTATTTATTACGGGAGGATATCCATTGCTGCAATCTATGGAAATTGAAACTCCAAAGGTGGTTGCCATTCCACTAACCATTTCCTTCATTGCTGATAGTACGTCGGTGCGAACTGAGTGTTTAAGTGTGCGGATTGTTCCGCGAACGGTTACAGTTTCAGGAATTATATTACCCATCGTACCACCGTGTACTGATCCAATCGAAATAACCACGCTTTCCTGAGCATCGATTATTCGAGATGGAATTCCTTGCAAACCAAGAATTAGGTGACCTAGTACATAAAACGGGTCCTTGCCAAGATGCGGAGTTGAAGCATGAACACCACTTCCGCTAATTGTAAGAAAAAAACCGTCACTAGCTGCCATTGTTGAGTTTTCTGAAACACAAACGACACCTGCTTCAACTCCTGGCCACCCGTGTAGACCAAAAATAGATTTAACTTTAAGGGACTCTAGAATGCCCGTATTGCAAACTACTTTAGCTCCACCAAGCCCTTCTTCGGCTGGTTGGAAAACAAACACAACTTGACCTGAAAAGCACGATTTATTCTCTGCTAAAAGTGTCGCTGCGCCTAAAAGGGCTGCGGTATGACCGTCATGACCACAAGCGTGCATAATACCTGATGACGTCGAACGATAAGGTACTTCGTTCGTTTCTTCAATTGGTAGGGCATCCATATCTGCTCTCAGAGCAATACATGGTCCCGGACTCTCAGATTTAAGTACGCCAATTACACCAGTTTTTCCGATTCCCGTATGAACTTCAACATTTGGTAATTTTCGAAGATAGTTGGCTACGAGGGTTGACGTGCGAAACTCCTCAAAGCCTAGCTCAGGATGTTTATGCAGATCTTGCCGAATTGTTTTTATTTTCTCAACGAGTAAAGGAGGTACGGGTAATGTTTTATGTTTCATTTTTTTATTATTCTTTGTAGCTATTCCCTGCCTTGATTTTGTTATGTTATTAACCTGAGTTCGACGTTGGCGTAGGGGTATTCTGACCATTAGCCGTAAAACTACATGAAACGAGTACTCCAAATAAGAAAGTCAGTGAGCCTGTAATAGGTACTGGCATTATTCACGATCCCGCACCACCATAGTGGCATAGTGGCATAGTGGCATAGTGGCATAGTGGCGCGTCTCGTGAATAATACTGGCTAGCCCTCTTTCTTCCCAATCACCGCCCGAATATGTAACTCCCGTAGCTGTTTTTCTGTCGCCTCACTCGGCGCACCCATCATTAAATCCTCCGTGGACTGCGCCAAGGGGAAAGGAATTACGTCTCGGATTGCTGCTCGTCCTGATAGCAACATGACTATTCGATCCATTCCGGCGGCCATGCCACCGTGCGGAGGTGTGCCATACTGAAAGGCCTTGGCAAGAGCTCCAAATCGCTCGTTAACTACTTCTTTGCTATACCCGACCTTTTCGAAGGCTTCATAGAGAATTTCAGGTTCATGGTTTCTGATGGCACCGCTTACTAGTTCATAACCGTTGCAGACAAGATCATACTGGTTGCCACGGATTTCAAGGGGGGCCAGTGTGCGCAGGGCTTCAAGTCCGCCTTTGGGCATACTAAAGGGATTGTGGCCAAACTCTAATTTTTTGCTCTCTTCGTCAAATTCGTAGAATGGCATATCAACAATCCAGACGAACTTAAATTGATCGGCGTCAATTAGCTTCAGCTCCTGTGCAAGATGAAGCCGGAGTTTGCCAACCGGTACCTGGACGGTACGATTCGGTCCCGCGGCAAGATAGACCACCGTTGGCGAAGTTATTTGTAAGTGTTTGCGAAGACTCTCGACTTCCGCGTCCGAGACAAACTTTGCTATCGAACCCTTAAAGGAATCTTTATCAATCAAAAGGTAGCCGATACCTTTCCCTGAAAGTTTAGTAAAGAATTCTACGGAGTCATCAAGAAACTTTCTCGCTGGAAATTCAGGGACGGGAATGGGTAATGCGCAGATTACGCCACCGGAAGCTAACTCACTTTGGAATACTTTAAATTGAGTATCGCCGAACAGCTCCGAAACGTTATGGATCTCGGGTGAAATTCGCAGATCGGGTTTATCAGTTCCATACCGTTCGATAGCATCAAAATAGGTGATGCGGGGAAAGGGGGTTGGTGTTACGGGCATTGTCGTGAACTGCGCAAAAAGCCGCGAAAAGAGCTCTTCTCCAACCTTAAGAACATCATCCTGTTCTACAAAGGACATTTCAAGATCACATTGGTAAAACTCACCGGGAGATCGATCAGCGCGAGGATCCTCGTCGCGGAAGCATGGCGCGATCTGGAAGTAACGATCGACTCCGGCCACCATTAGTAGTTGTTTAAAGATTTGCGGCGCTTGTGGGAGTGCAAAAAATTTTCCTGGGTGTCGCCGCGAAGGCACGAGGAAATCTCGAGCACCCTCTGGCGAGCTACTGGTAAGAATAGGAGTTTGGTACTCACGAAATCCCATTGAGCGCATAATTTCACGGGCGGCATGCATTACCTCGCTTCGCAGTACGATAGTGTTGGCTAGTTCTTGGCGGCGCAATTCCAGAAAACGGTACTCAAGACGGATGGCCTCTGGGGCTTGGTCATCCTCTGAGATCAGAAAAGGAAGGACCTTACTACTGGTCAGAACTTTCAGCTCCGAAGCAACTACCTCAACCTCACCATTAAGGATCGACGGATTAATGCGCTCTGCTCCCCGAAGAGTGACTTGACCATGGACCTGAATGACCGATTCCACACGGACACCTTCGATGCTGGTAGCAAGGTCGCCTGAGAAAACCAACTGAATAATACCATAATGGTCTCGCAGATCGACGAATACGACGCCTCCATGGTCCCGTTTACGCATTACCCAGCCTGAAAGTATTACGTTTTTTCCATTAAGGTTGTTTGAGATATCGCGACAAACATGCGAGCGATAAATACTTGTGAGGTGGGAAGTCTTGGGATGATCCATACGATAGCCTGATGCAATGGTTGATTTTGTGGTAGCGTGGGGGCTTATCTTAGCGTTTGAGCAACCGAATCGCAATATCGGCTATCTTCGCGCTTGGGTCAGAGGGAGGTGTATCACGCCGGTGAAACTGGGCCATCTTTTCGTAGTTTTCCGGCCTAAGTGTGTCGTGCAACGCGTGCATAATACGCTGGGAAAGACCCTCATATGCCTTATTTGCCTTGCTCTGTGCAGTCAACCCCCCCGCTATCGCCTTAGACGAGATTACCAGGGTATCGACCGGGAGGCATCCAGAATTCACCAGCGGTGATTCAAGCTCCTGCACAACGATGGCCTGTCCACGGTTTGCAAGATCGTTCGCATTTGACAGCTGTTCCTCGGCATTTGGTAGGGGTACCATTACTGCCGGGCGCCCCACAAGTTCAAGTTCTCGAACAAGGCCAGCGCCTGCGCGAGTGATAACAACATCAGCCCACTTGTAGGTCTCCTCCATCGCGTTAATGAAGGTCACGACTGTAGCGGCCATGTTGCTTTCCCTGTATCCCTGTTCTAATAAGGCCTGGTTTTCTGAGCGACATTGGTGTCGTATTTCAAGCCCCAGGCGTGCTAGTTCCGGTGCTAATAGAAGCAGACTATGATCAAGAGCGTTTGCCCCGAGAGAGCCGCCGATTACTACAAGATTTCGGGGTGGGGTCGGAAGAGGTTTAGAATAATCGGTGCTAAGCAGCTCAAGGCGGAGTGGATGTCCGGTAAAGACTGTGGGCGCCCACGTGGGAAAGTCGGTATCTTCGTGCGCTGTTGTAATTTTTTTTGCAAAAAATTTAAGTACCCTGTTCGCCAGGCCGGGGTGTCTCTCAGCCTCGTGTATCATCGTTGCACGGCCGGTCAGGCACCCAACAATTACGGGGAGCACGCTTACATAGCCGCCAACACCAATAACGAGTTTGACTTTATTTTGTCGCAGGAGAGCCCAGGTCTTGAAGACATTACCGGGGAGGGAAGTCATAAATGACAACAATCCTCTGAAGCCTAGGCGTTTGACTTTGGAGTAGGGAACTTGGTAAAGCTCGTACCCGGCCTCACCGATCAGCTTTGATTCTAGGCCTTTGGTAGAACCGATGAAGATGATCCTGGCGCTGGGTAGCTTTTTTTCTATGGCCTTCGCGATCGTCAGTGCTGGTAACAAATGACCGCCGGTGCCGCTGGCTGCGATAGCAATGGTGAGCTTCTCTGATGTTGGCTTGGAATGTTCTCGGATGGTTGTGGCATTGATCATTGAGCACTTATTCATCAAAAAGAAGGTTCTCTAAGCCGTAGGCCAGATAATTAATTTTACCTACTTCCGTACACGCCATACATACCCCAGGCATGTAACATTCGCGATCAAGAACGTCGTGACGAAGGGTAATAACTTCACCTGTGCCCCCAAAAATTACCTCCTGATGCGCCAGATGGCCCGGGAGTCGGAGAGAATGGATTTTCACACCATGGTGGGTTGCCCCTTGGGCTCCAGGGATAAGGTCCGTTGATTGTGATGGGGAGAGTGCGGTTGCAGCCCGCTCTCCGCGGGTCAGGGCGATCCCCTCAGCAGTTTTTAGCGCAGTGCCTGAGGGAGCATCCTTCTTTTTCTCGTGGTGGGTTTCGACAATCTCTACATTCGGGAAAAAACGGGCAATCTCTTTTGAGTATTTCATAAGAAGCACCGAGCCAAGCGCAAAGTTTGGCGCAATAACGCCACCAAGGTTGTGTTCTAGGGCTAAGGTCTGAAGAAGTGAAACCTCGTGTTCAGTAAAGCCACTTGTGCCAATTACGGGTCGGCAGCCTGCTTCAAGGATTATGCGGGCATTCTGGACACCAGCTGATGCATCGGTAAAATCCACAACCACGTCCGGCGCGATTCTCTTTAATTCTTCACGTAAATTATGACTTCTATCGAGGGCGCCTGCGAACAGCAGCTGAGAGTGGTTACTGACCGCTTTGAGTGCGGCACAACCCATTTTGCCAAGAGCTCCATTGACTACGACCTTTATTTTTCTCGTCTGCGTGCTCATCTGTTCACTATTTATTGGAGTAGTTGTCGTAGTACATACTGCAGAATGCCGCCATGCCTGTAGTATTCTACCTCAATAGGGGTATCAATTCGAAGGAGCACGTCAAGGGTTTCACTTGAACCGTTGCTACGTTCAATCAGAATCGGCACATGCGTTCGAGGCGCCAGGTGCTTTTGAACATTAATAAATGAAAAAGTTTCATTCCCCTTGAGAGCCAAGGATTCTGCGTTCGTATCCCCGATAAATTGCAAAGGAAGCACTCCCATGCCGATTAGATTGCTTCGATGGATTCTTTCGTAGCTCGAGGCCAGGACAGCGCGCACACCTAATAATACTGTTCCTTTGGCTGCCCAATCGCGCGAGCTTCCTGTGCCGTACTCTTTTCCAGCAATCACTATGAGTGGCGTTGCCGATGCCTGGTATCGAATTGACGCATCATAGATCGAAAGCTGATCTCCCGAAGGCTGATGAATCGTCACACTCCCTTCTAGGCCGCTCGCCATAAGGTTTCTAATGCGCACGTTACCAAAGGTCCCCCGGATCATCACTTCATGATTTCCCCGACGGGCTCCGTAGCTGTTGAAATCTGCTATGGTGACGCCATGGTCCTGGAGGTACTTACCGGCGGCTGAATTAGCCTTAATGGCACCAGCCGGGCTGATATGATCAGTGGTAATTGAATCACCGAAAATCGCCAGAGGCCTGGCCTTGATGACGTCAGTTATCGGGGCTGGAGTAAGGGTAAAATCCTTGAAGTAGGGTGGATGCTGAATGTAGGTAGAGTCGTCATCCCAAGCAAAGGTCTCTGACGTTTCACCCGGAATGGCACTCCACTCGGGGCCACCATCATGGCAGGTACTGTAACGCGTACGGTAGGCATCAGTGCTAAAGGCTGCCTTGAGCATACTCTGTATTTCGCTGGCGCTTGGCCAGATATCTCTTAAGAATACATCGTTGCCGGAAGAATCCTTGCCCAACGGCTCCGTTGTGAGGTCGATATCCACCCGTCCCGCAATTGCAAAAGCAACAACGAGTGGTGGGCTCATTAAAAAGTTGGCCTTAACATTCTGGTGAACCCGGGCTTCAAAATTTCGATTGCCTGAAAGGACGCTCGCACCTACGACTCCCGATTCAGTAACCTTTTTTTCAATAGCTGGGTTTAGGGGCCCAGAATTGCCGATACAGGTGGTACAGCCGTATCCTACGACTTGGAAGCCGAGGATATCAAGATAGTGCTGCAACCCGGTTGCTTCGAGGTAGTCGGAAACGACTCTAGAGCCAGGTGCGAGCGATCTCTTAACGGATTCGTGAATGGTAAGGCCTTTTTCAACTGCCTTCTTAGCGAGAAGCCCGGCAGCCAGCATAACGCTAGGGTTCGAGGTGTTTGTGCATGAGGTGATAGCCGCAATCAGGACGGAGCCATGAGTGATTCCTGTCTCATTTGCCGGAGACTGTGCCGTAGTTATTCCGAAACCACCGCTTTTAGGATCGGTATGAAGCAACGAATTAAAGGTATTTTTAACGCTCGAGAGATCTATTCTATCCTGGGGACGTTTTGGTCCGGCAACGCTTGGAACAATGGAGCTCAAATCAAGAGTGATGGTCTGGGAGTAGTCGATGCTTCCTGAAGACGGAATGCCAAACAGACCTTGGAGCTCAAAATATTTTTTAAATCGCTCGATTTGTTCGGTGGTTCTTCCGGTAGCGGCGAGGTAATCGCAGGTCTTTTCGTCAACGGGGAAAAAGCCCATGGTCGCGCCGTACTCTGGTGCCATGTTGCTGAGTGTCGCGCGGTCTGGAATGGCAAGCGAGGCAGCACCTTCGCCGAAAAACTCAACAAACTTGCCGACTACTTTAGCTTCACGCAATAGTTGGGTGATCCGGAGAACCAGGTCCGTTGCCGTGGTTCCCTGTAGAAGAGTGCCTTTTAACTCTACTCCTACAACGTCCGGCGTTAGAAAGTATACTGGTTGCCCAAGCATGGCAGCTTCGGCTTCAATTCCACCTACCCCCCAACCAACGACACCGAGACCGTTTATCATGGTAGTATGAGAATCGGTACCGACGAGCGTATCCGGGTATAACGTTGAGTTGCGTTCTAGAACTCCTGGTGCAAGGTATTCAAGATTGACCTGGTGGCATATTCCGACCCCGGGAGGGATTACCTTAAAGCTGCTGAAGGCAGTCTGGCACCATTTTAAAAACTTATAACGCTCATTGTTGCGCGAAAATTCAAGTGCAAGATTCTGATCGAAAGCATCTTTGGTACTCGAATAGTCAACTTGTACGGAGTGGTCAATTACGAGGTCGACAGGGACCAAAGGCTCAATTACTGCAGGATGTTTCGTAACTGTTCCAGCCTTTAAAAGCTTTGCGACCGCTGATCGCATTGCGGCAAGATCGACGCCCAAGGGAACCCCCGTAAAGTCCTGAAGGAGTACTCGGCCGACTACAAACGGGATTTCATTCTCCCGCCTTTCTAGTGGTTTCCATGAGACCAGATTTCGGATATCACTCTCTTTGACCCTGATACCATCAAGATTTCTTAGAAGCGATTCAAGAACTATCCTTATACATACCGGCAATCTTTCAATATTTCCGTAGCCCTTTTCCTTGAGCAAGAGCAGTGAATAATAGTTAAACAAATGTGAACCAATGGTGAAAGAGCGGATGAAATGATCAGAGCTTTTTAGTTCGTTCATTGCGCATGTTCCTTTATGCCTGTCGAATTAGCGGGTAGTGCCACCGGATAACAGAGTACACTAACAGGTACACCCGTTCCAGTTCAAAAGGCTTTCTTCTTTGGGATGGATATTTTCTGTACCTTCGGGGGACGGTGCACCGCAAAGGATATACTAGCTCCTCGGATATACTGGCTCCTCGGATATACTGGCTCCTCGGATATACTGGCTCCTCGTCCGTTTAGAACAATTTGAGTTGGATCCGGTATAGCCGCCCTCGAGCAGGAGGGGTGTTTCAGAGGATTCCCCTCCCCCCCCGGAGGTGCACCCAAACTTGTGCCACCTTGATATGGCGTTTACTATAGGACTTTTTTAGTTATGTTGCACTATACAATTCACGGTAATGACATGCAGCTTGTCGAGCTTACGATCGACGCCAGCCAAGGTATTAGAGCTGAGGTTGGAGCTATGATGTACATGGGTTCATCGATAAAAATGGATACCACAATGGGCGGCAGTATTATGGGGGCCGCCAAGCGCTACCTTACCGGAGAGGGAATTCATATAACGTCATTTCGCCACAACGGAGCAGGATCCGGTGTCGTAGCCTTTGGTGCGCCCTATCCGGGGAAAATCATTCCCCTCGATTTAGCATCGTTGGGCGGTAAATTTCTTTGCCAGAAGGATAGTTTTCTCTGTTGTGAAAGCGATACGTATGTAGACATCGCGTTCGTAAAAAAATTGGGGTATGGGCTCTTTGGAGGAGACGGGTTTATCCTTCAGCGCCTGGTAGGGCAGGGAATGGCATTTGTTCATGCCGGTGGAACGGTAATTCATAGAACCCTTGAGATTGGCGAGACACTGCTTTGTGATACTGGATGTCTAGTGGGGCTGCAGGAGACCGTTCAGTACGACATCCAGTTTGTCGGTGGTTTGAGAAATGCACTATTTGCGGGTGAGGGAGTTTTCTTCGCCAAGCTGACGGGGCCCGGTAAGATCTATTTGCAGAGCTTGCCGTTTTCTCGACTTTGCGACCGGATATATGCGGCTGCGAACGAATACTCCACCAAACGCTAGCCCGGATTATTCACGGGTAGCTGGCGTGGAGGCTACCAACCTGAGTTCGACGTAAGAACTGCGGTAACTGGCTGAAATTACTTCATCCACTTCGTTGCTCATGATATAAAATGCTCGACGTAGCAAGCTTCAGCGCCTGCGCTTTTATCTCACTGCACGCCTTGTGTCTAAAGCAATTTCAACCAGTTACCTTTGTTCTTACGTCCAACTCAGGTTCTACCAGTACTTTTCGTGATGTAGATTGCCCGGTGTTTTTTTTGAATGTACGATGAAGCTGCGGGCGACCAGAAGTGTTTCTACGTCTGTTATCATGGCGGGATTTCCACATAGAAGGACGTGGTCTGAAATTGGATCTACGGATATAGTGTTTGATTTTATGAGATCTTGGACATATCCTCGGTAAGTTGACGGACTGTCTTCACGACTTACTACCGGGAAGTAATGGAGGCTTGGGTGGCTCTTTTGAAGGGCCTCGATCTCGGCACGGTAGCCGAGGTCGCGGAGAAAACGAACTCCGTGAATCATGGTGATTTGACGTTTGTACTGCCAGGTTGAAGCGGTTGTTATCATGGAAACAAATGGTGCAATCCCTGTGCCGGTTGATATTAGAATAAGGTTTGCCTCACTTGGAATAGGTTCTAAGGTGAAATGCCCGGTTATTTTGGGTGCGCAGAAGAGTCTGTTTCCTTCACGAAGATTTCTAATTGATTGGGTTAGTGCTCCATCCGCGACTATGGCGATATAGAACTCCAAGAATCCCCTTTCATCGGGGGATGACCCGATCGAATAAGCGCGTTTTATTAACTTCGGTGTCCCATTTTCGGTAGAAAAAACAATAAGACCCAAAGCAACGTACTGTCCTGGTGTAAATTGGTGAGCGCCGTCATCGGGTAGTACCCGCAAAATCAAAAGGTCGTCCGTTAGATGGATTTTTTTTACGATGGTAGCATTGTAGTGCCGTTGTTCGAGGTCCGTGATTGTTTTGGTCTCGCTCCTCTCAACAGTTATACTCGCGGTGTCAGAAATCGGTGCGTCGCTGCTTGTAGTGATTTGGTCTCCAGAGGGTAGGTTTTCTCCGGATTGTGTAGTAGTGGTGAGAGTCATTGCTATTAAAGTCAAGATAGTTAAAGTTACTAAATTTTGGACCAAAGTCCTTCCGAGGGACCAGCCCAACAGAAATTGTCAGAGCCCAGTTCAAAAAATAACGCCTTTACAGAGATGTTGAACTGGGATAGTTGTAGTATGCAGATAAGGTCTGTCTTATTAAAGGCTTAGTTGTTGTATAGGGTGTTTATGTGCAAGAATGGTACCATAGAAGTCGTTCTAGTAGAACCTCAAATACCCCAAAACACGGGGTCAATCGCCCGTACCTGTGCTGCAAACCAAATTCCACTTCATATAGTGGGCCCAACTCCCTTTGAAATCAGTGAAAAGAAGGTAAGGCGTGCAGGATTAGACTATTGGCCTTGGGTTAATCTGATGCAGCACGAGTCCTGGGGTGAATTTGCGCGAAAGAAGAGTGCTACAGTCTGGTGTTTGTCCACCCATGGCATGAGAAACTACTGGGACGCGGTGTTTTCTCCGGGAGACTTGCTGGTCTTTGGGAGCGAGAGTAAGGGCCTTGGTGCAGATTTTCTTTCGCAGTATCCCGCAGACCAAATAATCACCATTCCAATGACTCAACCTGAGGTTCGCAGTCTGAACTTGAGCAACGCAGTATCGATTGTTGTGTACGAGGCCTTACGTCAGTTGAGCAGGCACGGGGTGACCGGATTGTTGCAGGGTAGCTGACAGGAGAGAGAGAGAGAGAGAGAGAGAGAGAGTATTAATCTGATTTCGACGTAAGAACTGCGGTAAATGGCTGAAATTACTTCATCCATTTTTCCCTGGCACGCTCTAAAGCGTTAGCGTCTCGTACTGTTCCGAGTCTCTCTTCATTTTCGTAGAGTTTGATTGCAGACTTGTAGGCATCCTTTGCCTGGAGAGTATAGCTTCCTTTGAGCAGAGCGTCCCCCAGATGTTCAAGTACCAGTCCACTATCAGGAAGTAGTTCGGTTGCTCGGGTTATGAACTGAATGGCCTCGTCGTAATAACCAAGGTTGTACAAAATCCAACCCTTCGTGTCCAAGTAGTGCCCATTTGACGGATAAAATCTCAGCGCGGTGTTTATCATTTTGAGAGCACGGCTAAGTTTTTCTCTGTCAGTAGGGGGGTATGTATTCGAATAGGCCAGATAGTTAAGGGCGGCATGATTATCACGGTCAAACTCAAGCAGTCGTTCCATCAGGTTTTTTGCTTCCGGTTCACGTTTCAAGGCGTGGATTAGCATGGCATATTCATATATCAACGACGTACTTTTAGGGGAGGTTTCTAGGGCTTTTGCAATAACCAGCTCTGCCGCGCCGAGTCGCCCGGAGTTGGACAGAATGCTAATCAGATGCAAAAGAATCTGCAGATGGTCCTTCTCCTTTTGCAGTGCCAGCCGCATATGCTCCTCGGCAACATTGTTATCATTGAGCTGTGTAGCGAGAACTGATGCCAAGATCTGGGCCTTCACATACATGTTCGATGAGCTGGGGATTCTTTCTATTTCGCGAATGGCATGACGGTAGCTACCCGAATTGGATAGGACCAAGGCGATGCGATAGCGCGCTTCATGAAATGTTGGATTCTCGAGGAGCGAAAGATATAGTTGCTGGAGTGCTCTTGAAATCAGCCCATCTTCGAAATACAGATCTGCCAGACGAAATCGAGTCCAGACCATCGAAGGTCGTACCTTCTCTCCATTTTTTAGGACTTCGTTTAGACGGCCAATGCCTATCTCACCATCTTTTAAAATTGATATAAGTGAGCCAATTCTTGGGTTTTTCCCGCGCAAACCGATAATTTGTCGATATTCTTGAAGTGCCTTCTGTTTAGCGCCAGCTTTAAAAAGAAGGCGAGCATAGGCAATGTGCGCTAAGGCACTCTTGGGGTTGAGTTTGATAGCTTCCTTTAGACTCGACTCCGCATTAGTTAACAAGCCATTTAATTCTTGATAGCCCGAAAGAAAATAGTATCCCTTGGCATCGTTATGGTTTATTTTGGTATATAAGGCGACCTCATTAAGAGCATTCGGTAATTGTCCCTGGTTTGAGAGAATCGCTCCCCTTAGTAAGACGCCTTCCAGAGCCTGGGGGGAATGGGGGGGGATCTGGTGGAGCGAACTAAGTGCGTTACTGGTGCTTTCGCTCGCATTGAGTAAAGTGCTGTAAAGAAGGGTAAGTTCATAGTTGTCTCTATAACGAGCGTGAGCCTTTTCAATAAACTGCATTATCCGCTCAAAGTTTCCCGTGGCAATCCACGCTTCTGTAAGTTGAAAGATTGTGGCCGGTGAAACATTCTCTTCTAGCAGTGCATTGGCCTTACTGAGAGACTCGGTTGCTTTGGAATACTCGCCCCTATCTGTGTAGATCGAACCCGCGATGAAGCCATGCAGTGCTGCTGACGTCTGAGAGATTCTGCGTGCGGCAGATGGTTCTCCCTGGGTAGCTGTGCTGTGCTGTAAGGGTGAAGTCTCGTGTGTACCGGCTACCGAAGTTGGATTACCATATGGTGTGCAACTGGATAGCAGTAGGCAAACCAGTATCTGAGCTGGCATAATGTGGCTGGCTAACAGCAGTGCAGAGTCTTGGCAGATTAGCATGCTCGTATACCTGCTCTGGCATAGTACGTTCAAGACTGTGGGTTGCCAAGATTCATTGCTTAACCGTGTTAGCGCGCTCGAAGGAGCGTCCGGGTGCAACCCTTATGCATTGGAAAGATTTATATCTCCAAAAAGTCTACTACAGTATGATCCTGGTCACGGTATGAGTGGACTGTTAATTTATACGTAACAGGGAAAAGGGTTTGCCTCCATGAAACACGCATCCTATAGGCACGGTGCACGTTTCATGGCTCTGTCGCCCGGGCCATAAAATCTAGTTTACTGTTGATAGGTTTTTATTCGTTTGGAATGCGTGTATCCTCGTTGTAACAAGAGCTTGAGCATACTGATGAAGACTATTAGGGGCTCTTCGAAACACCAGTCATAGGAAAGACATTTGATGACTATGCAATCAGTAACTATGCAAACAATTCTATCGATTGATTCGTTGTCCCACGAGGTACGACAGGGAGGGACTAATCGTCGGTTGCTTGATAATGTGTCGCTTGAAATTAAAGTCCATGAAATTGTTGCGGTCGTCGGCCGGAGTGGTGTTGGAAAGAGCACCTTGTTGAACTGTGTTGCAGGTTTTTCGCCTTTTGTTTGTGGTACTATCAGAATCGGCGAGACGACCGTTTCGAGAAATGCGGATCGGGAGATGAGCGAAATTAGGTTACGAAAATTGGGAATAGTGTTTCAGTTTTTTAATCTCCTTCCGTCACTGACGTTATTGCAAAATGTTATTCTTCCATTGCGACTCGCAGGAATTTCATATAACGGAGCCGTTACACGAGGTAAGAGTGCTTGTGAACATGTAGAGATAAGTCACTGTATGGATCAATTCCCCGCCCAGGTAAGCGGTGGAGAGGCGCAACGAGCCGCAATTGCCCGGTCTGTCATTAACGACCCGGTCCTTATTCTTGCCGATGAGCCAACGGGTAATCTTGATGCCGATTCCGGTAGGCTAGTAATGGAACTCCTTAGGTCTATTGTTCGAGATCGAGCCTGCGGTATGTTGCTGGTAAGTCACGATGCTGACACGGTCCAGTATGCTGATAGAACGGTAACCTTATGCAACGGGGTGTTGAGTTGAAACAGATTCTTAACTATGTTGCTTTGAGCCAGTACTCCCTGCAATGGGTTGTGCGTGATGTCTGGCGGGTTCTTTTCACGACTATTGGAATTGCGCTGGGAGTTTCAGTATTTGTAGCTACGTTAGTTGCTCATAGGAGTGTTCAGGGCAGTTTTACGAAGACTGTCGAGGCATTCGGTGGTGGAGGTTGGTGGGAGGTCTACTCAAACTCACCCGATTTTTCGGAGGATGTTGTGTTGGAATTTAAACAACTCTCGCCACCCATTACGGTTGTGCCCTTAATTCAGCACCAAAGAACGGTTGAGTGTTATACGCAGCCAGCAAATGCTCCTGAGAAGAGCGAATATCGAAGAATTAATCTGGTGGGCATCGATACGTTGAGTTTGCCTTACCTTTACAAGCGGGGAGATGGATTAGCTTATGCAAGCGGGGAGCTTGTCGAATTCATCTCGAACCCCGAAAAGGTTGCACTCGACGCTCGACTGAATAATTGCACGAGAATCGTTCTTGACGGAAGGGGAATTGCAACGGCGGGGTCGACGCTTCTCGACATTGATTCTAGTCTGGAAGCCGTACCCCTTGTTCTTCAGGACATTTCTTGGGTGCAGGATCGGACCGATCGGATGGGAATGATAAGCCGTATTTATCTCCGTCCATCAGATGAAGGCATCAGCGGCGCCATGGTCGCAATTGCCAAACAGAGGGGGCTTTTTATTCAGAGGGTTGCAGATCGAGGAGCGAGATTCTCAAAGATTACTGAGGCCTTTCGAATTAATCTATTATTTCTATCCACTTCATCACTTTTGGTCGCGTCATACCTGATTCATTCTCTGCTCACCTTTTGGTGTCTCAAGCGACGCGATGATGTCACGGTACTCCGTTCAATCGGGGTAAATTCGGAGACGATTCGGGGGCTCATCTTGGCAGAGGTTTGCTTACTTGGAATAATTGGAGGGGCGCTGGGTATTCTAATGGGGATTTCTATGAGCCGAGTCATGGAGTCAATTGTAAGCGAGACGATTAGTACGCTCTATCAAAGGGTCCGGGTGGGGGAGCTTGCCGTGGAGTGGTGGGTTATCCCGTTTGTGACGTTGCTGGTGCTAGTTGTTTCTCTCTTTGGTGGTGTAGGTCCTGCATCTCAGCTTTCCAAGACACCGATTGCCGTGTTGAAGGGAAGCGGGGGGGCTGCTCCCAGGGTGTTACATTTGGGGCGACGGTTTGTATTTGGCGTGGGATTGATTATCGCGAGTGTCCTATTTTCCTTGCTTATCCGTTCTTCCTCTACACTTTGGCTGGGCCTTGGTGCGCCCCTGCTCTTTCTGGTTGGCGCTATTACTCTTGTTCCCCCCATATTAAGAATAGTATTAGATGTTTTATTACGTTTCCGTGACTGTCTACCGGTAGCGTTTCAGCTTTCGATTGATCACCTCTCCCTTACCTTCTCACGTTCCTCTGGCGCCGTTACTGCGCTAATGATCTCTGCAGGGCTCTTCATTGCCATAGACCTAATGGTTGCGAGCTTTTCGGGTTCATTGAAGAGTTGGCTTCAAGAGGTACTAAAGGCAGATGTCTATCTCTCTATTGATGAAAGGAGTAAAGGCAGTATAAGCGGTGTTTCCTCCGAAATGGCAAATCGTCTGAAATCGGTACCGGGTGTCGAATATGTGGATACGGCCCGTACGGTTGTTGCAGAGTATAATGGGCGACCATTTCAGGCTACAGGGGTGTCATTCGATATATTGAGGACTCAAGCCCGCCTTTATCTGCTTCACCCCAAGATTGAAGCAGATCGAGCCGATATTCCTCATGTTTTCGTATCTGAGCCATTTGCTCGATGGCAACGTGTTAGAGCGGGTGACACGCTAACTCTTTTCAGTGAATCTCAGAAATTATTCGTGGAAGGAGTGTATCGTGACTACTCAACTGAAAACGGAGTGGTCCTCATGGAGGATACTCTCTTCACGGAGTTATTTCGCGGAGTGCCGATTAGAAGTGTATCGCTCTATCTTCGTCCGGGCGCCGACGTAGGCAAGGTGATTGCTGACGTTAGAGCCTTGCCCTGGGAGGGGGAGTTGTCGGTTCGATCAGAGGAGGGATTGCGTACTGAAATTTTTCGGATTTTCAACGCTACGTTCCGTGTGACAGAGATTTTAATGTGGTTGACGTTGGTGGTAGCGCTTTGGGTAGTTTCAAATACGATTACGATTATGATCGCTGAAAGAAGTTCTGAATTGCAGACACTCAGAAGTATAGGGGCAAATCGTGAAAGGCTGGTGGGCATGGTATCGCTTGAGGCTGCATTGCTCGGTCTTTTTGGCATTGCCGGGAGTATTGCCTGTGGATCCGGTCTTGCCCTAATCCTAGTTTATATAGTTAATCCGTTCTTTTTTGGTTGGACACTTTCTCCCCACTGGTCCTGGAGGATATTTCTTATTCTTCTTGGGGGTGTTCCAGTATTAACCGGTATAGTCGGAGCATTAGTGGCTTTTGTCATCTTTCGGCAACCAATACAAGGTATTAAATATGAGTAGTTGGTCATGAAATACTGTATATTCGCCGTTGTAAAGGTACTAAGTGCGAGTGCATTTTGCCTTTTGGGGTTTGTTGCCACCGTATCAGCGGAGTCGGCTTGGTTGAACGTTATGCCGGGAAAGAAGCTCGAGTACCCAAGAGACCATGCTAGTCATCCAGAGTATCCTGTGGAGTGGTGGTATATTACCGGTCATTTGCGCAGGACTAACACGGACGCTTTAGGTTCCGAGAGCACGTTAGGTTTTCAGGTTACGTTTTTTCGTGTTGGTATTAAGAGCGGGGAGGGACCTTCTAAGTGGCACTCGAAAGCGCTTATTATTAGTCATAGTGCAATTACCGATGAACGGGCGGGCACATATTGCTCAGAGGAACATTCAGGGCGCGCAGCTTTGGGTATGGCCGGTGCTGATGACAAACGCCTTCACGTTTGGGTTGGGGAACAGTCCCTAGAGGAGGGTGCTGATGGTGGCTTTAAGTCCTCCTTTAACTGCAAGGGCCGAAAGCTGGAAGTCGACTTTAATCCAACTAAGCCACTTGTTCTTCATGGGAACAACGGGTACGTACAGAAAGGCATCGACCAGGGTGACGCGTCCTATTACGCCTCATATACCCGTATGAGCGTATCTGGCGCAATAAGTGACGGTGCCGACTCATCGAAGGTCGTTGGGGATGCTTGGTTTGACCACGAGATAGTAAGTTCGGCGGTGGGGAGAGCGGATGTTGGCTGGGATTGGTTTGCGTTGCAATTGAACGACAATTCCGAAGTGATGATCTACCGTCTTCGTGATGCAAAGGGCGAAAGAAGACAGTTTTCGCGAGGAGCATATGTAGCGGCTGACGGAAATGTAACTGAGCTTAGTCCGAATGAATGCGAATTGACCCCTAAAGAGAGATGGCGAAGTGCGGTTACCGGCGCCTCCTATCCGCTTTCCTGGGCGATAAACTGCCATTCTCCAGGATCTGATTTTTCTTTGAATGTAAAAGCGACCCAACAGAATCAGGAGTTCGCAGGAGGTGGTGCTACAGGTAAGAGGTATTGGGAAGGTCGAGTACTGGTGACAGGGATTTCGGGGGGAAAAGCGGTGTCGGGCAGTGGTTACCTTGAGATGGTCAATACAACTGAATGAGGATGCGGTAGTTGGCATAGTCTGTGAGCGATTGTAGTTGTGTTGACCATCTATGAGGTTGTGCAAATAAATGCGCACATTTATTTGGAGGTTTGATCACGTGTTTGACAATTGTCAGTACTGCCGAAGCTGTTAATGACAGGGTCAGTGACCTAAAAACCTGAGTTCGACGTAAGAACTGCGGTAACTGGCTGAAATTACTTCATCCACTTCGTTGCTCATGATATAAAATGATAGACGTAGCAA
>JBIIDM010000043.1:0-20430 GCA_044238365.1 Bdellovibrionota bacterium
TCCTTCTGGAGTTACCTGCTCGACCGCCTGGGAAATCTTGGACAGATTCCACCATTGCACTCGCTAATTCGAAAAACTGCAGCTCAAGCCTCATAAGCGGACTTGCCCCGGGTTAATGAGTAATTACGGTGAGGGTACCTAAGTAATTACCTTTCCTGAAGTATTCCGAGTCTGAATCTTGTTGGATAACTGTATGAACTTTTTTGTTTGATCGCGATTTTTTTTTCGCTGCGCTGATGAGTTGAATTCGCACTCTGAGGGAATTATTTAACAAGACTCCTCTGGACGGGCGAGATAAAAGAATTATTTTTGAAAGGGACTATCTTTACGGCGGCCGGCAAAGAAAGACTTCAGCAAATCCTTTCCTTCCTGCTCTCTAATCCCCCTAATTATCCGGAGCGATGTCCCGGCTGCCAGGTCAGCGATTGACCCGAAGCTGCCCTCGTTGGGCTGATTGGCACCAAAAATAACGGCCGAAATGCCAGAATGCAGAACAGCTCCAGCACACATGAGGCATGGCTCACAGGTCACGCATAGAACGGCACCGTGCAACCTCCAGGTGCCAGTAACACGACTAGCCTCTTCAATCGCAATCACCTCTGCATGTCGCGTGACGCTTTGACCCTGCTCGACCAGATTATGCCCTTTGCCCAGGATCGCATCCTTCGACCATATAACGGCCCCCACGGGAACTTCTCCCTTTGAATGTGCTATCCGAGCCTCCGAGAGCGCTTCAAGCATTAAAGCATCAGCAAGTTCGGGTGTAATCACATACGGTAACGCCACCAAAGAAACCCTTGCTACTGACTAATCGGTTGTATTATTTTCAAAGCTGGATCATTTATATACCGGTTCAACTTCAAAAAGTCCTAAGAAACGAGGAACCGGTATATCCTTTGCGAAGCAAAGCCCCCGGAGGGACAAGCAAATACCCATTCCAGCAAATCAAATAGAGTCTTCAGACATTTTGAATTGAAATGGGTATAGAAATGCATGAACGCATCAGAAAAAAAACGGAGAGAGGGGGATTTGAACCCCCGATAAGCTCTCGCCTATACACGCTTTCCAAGCGTGCGCCTTCGACCACTCGGCCATCTCTCCATGCGCGACGGCATTTGTATTTCTAGGAATACCGTACCATCGAAAATACAGTGTTTTTAAAAACTAATACAGCTCTTAAAAAAACTAAAATAGCTCTTGAATACCGAGATAGGGAAGCTTGCTCATATAGAGATCGGAGAGAGAGGGATTCGAACCCTCGGTAGGAATTACCCTACACGCGATTAGCAATCGCGCGCCTTCAGCCGCTCGGCCACCTCTCCCAAAAGACAATCTATCCCAATGTTTCGATTCAATTGCTTAGCCATTTTCCGAATCTCTTCGTCAAGCGACTGATCTTGCTTACTGCGGCGGAAGGTATCCTGTTTTCACTTCAAACAGTCAGAAGAAGTGAGAAACCAGTAATATTCTTTACGGAGCCAAGCACGTCCCGAGGCAAACAAGAAAAAAACGGAAGGAGAGGGATTTGAACCCCCGGACCCCTTGCAGAGTCTTCGGTTTTCAAGACCGACGCTATCGACCACTCAGCCATCCTTCCATAAACGGGTACGACCGCTAGAGACTATCCGAATTTGGACCTAAAATGCAACGCATGCCCGTTAGAAAGAAGATTCTTTAATATTTTTTCGTGAATTAGATGCTTTCCGAGCCAGATTATGTATACTTCCACCTCGTAAACTCAGCATATGCGCTCTTAGCTCAGCTGGATAGAGCATCTGGCTACGAACCAGAAGGTCGGGAGTTCGAATCTCTCAGGGCGCATTATTGATATATCCAGGCTGTAGATTTCGCTATGAAGAAGCCTACCAGTACCTGATGAACCCTAGCCCATATCCCCAACGACCGACCGTGCCAGATCTCCACTAGATGGTTGCTCGTAGGAACCATCGTCTATCCTCCGTTTTATATCCTCAACCTTAGCCCGGCGATCATTAAGTTCACGCAGAAAACGAGATTTTTGAGAAATTATAACTGAATCCGTACTAGCCGGTTCATTTGTTACCACATTGGATGACTTCTGAATTTCGCCTTGTCGTGCAATAGATCTCGCGAAAAGAAATGATGAAACCTTATCAATTGCCATAACCCTATCCTTTTTGCCTGCACACGAACGCTCGTCGTTCAATTCCACCCATCAAAGCCCTTATAAACCAGATTCGACCGGGAACAACCTTAACGTAACTACTTCCGCTACCAAAACTATAAAAAGTACCAAAACAGAGTGTTGTAATTCTCTTCTTACCCTTCTGCGCTATTTGATGTACGACCAACAGAGATTAGACCAAAGAATGTAAAATCCGATTAGAAAGAAGCAGGGAACCTAAGAATAATTCTTAGGTCCTCCAGAAGCATGCATCCGTTCAGAACCCAATCTAATTTACTGTAAATATTCTAATTTCTCCGACTATAGTACGGTTAAACAGTGCGTCCCTGCTCTCACTCTGCAGATCACAGCACCATCCCACTTTCCTTCTAACCTGAGTTCGACGTAAGAACAAAGGTAAATGGTTGAAATTGCTTTAGACACGAGAGGCGTGCAGTGATATAAAAGCGCAGGCTAACAGCTTGCTACGTCGAGCATTTTATATCATAAGCAACGAAGTGGATGAAGTAATTTCAGCCATTTACCGCAGTGCTTACGTCGAACTCAGGTTTCTAATTAGAGTAGCATCCGAGTGCCCTGTCGTCCCCTTCCAACCCATGTCCGACAAAAAACCCGAGTCCGACTTCGGAACTCCGTTTCTAACATTTAAACCTTGCTCCCATGAAACGTGTCATCACTAAACTCCTGCTATTCGGTCTCGTAATCGGTGCGGGTATTTTTCTAGCCACCAAGATAACTCCGCGCCAAGAACATATCTCGAGCACCCTGTATCCGAACCTCGAAAATTTCAGAATTGCCTTCGGGTCGTGTAATCGCCCAGACGAACCGCTAGACATCTGGACGCCTATTAATCAACTCCGTCCCAATCTCTGGATCTGGGGAGGTGACATTATTTACGCGGATAGTACCGACACCAACGTTCATACCCGCCAATATCAAGAGTTATACAACCTACCGCAGTATTCACAGCTGAGAACCCTAGCTCGAGTTATCGGTACCTGGGATGACCACGATTACGGCAGCAACGATGCCGGAATCGAATACCCATCGAAAAGAGAGAGCCAACGCGCCCTCCTTGATTTCCTTGATGAACCGGCAGATTCACCCCGTCGATTGCAGGAAGGCGTCTATACCTTTTATAAATTCCCCTTCCACGATCTTTTGATTAAAGTCGTGCTACTGGACGGTCGTTATTTCCGAGAAAAACCGGGCCCCAATGCCGATATTTTAGGCAAGGCCCAATGGGAGTGGCTGGAAAACGTCCTAATGAAAGATCCTTCAGACATTACCATCCTCGTTTCAGGGATTCAGGTAATTCCGACTGAGCACGAATTTGAAAAGTGGAGCGACTTTCCTCGAAGTAGAGAGAGACTTTTAAACCTGCTTCACGCCGTACCTTCCCCAATTAAAATCATACTTTCCGGTGACCGCCACCATGCTGAGGTTTCAAAAGCATCGGCGAACCTCGCAGACGGCAGGACCTCTGAAATATATGAACTCACTGCGAGTGGAATGACCCACTCCCGTGATTATCGGAAGTTTGAACCAAACCGGGCACGCATCGGCGAGATCTACTCAAAGCGCAATTTTGGACTTGTCGAGATAGCGCCGAACACATCGACTGCGGGGCGAACCGAAGTCACGCTATCGGTTTTTGGCGTCGATGGCACACGCGTTATAAGCGTGCACCCCTGATTGATTGCGCCGATGTTTCGAAGATTCCTGCTTGTTTGTTTGGCCGCCCTGACGCTATGCCCATAGATTCTGACGGAGAGCCAATTGATATGACATACCTTTCTACGAACCTATTTTTTCACTGACACGATGCTAATAATTTCATTATGCCAAGTCAATGCGCCTGACATTCTTCAGCTAAGTGGTCTACGACAATGATGATGCAGACCAAAGGCAGGGAGTTTCTCCGACCTAAAAGAAGATCAAAGGTTTTCAGCCAGTCAATGTTATTTGAAACGGGTACACTGTGCTGAGCCGCTTTCGTCGAGGAAGCAGCCATGGCAACCACGGCACGTTTGTGCCCTATGCAATTAGACAAGGTGACTTCAGCGATACAAGAGGCTAATCCTGATGCGGAAATAGTGTTTAAACCTGAGTTCGACGTAAGAACAAAGGTAACTGGTTGCAATTGCTTTAGACACGAGAGGCGTGCAGTGATATAAAAGCGCAGGCTGACAGCTTGCTACGTCGAACATTTTATATCATGAGCAACGAAGTGGATGAAGTAATTTCAGCCAGTTACCGCAGTTCTTACGTCGAACTCAGGTTTTAAGTTTGATAGTGGTTTTTTTTGATGAGAAGGTGTTTACTGAGTGCACCAATCAAGAAGTTTTTTGCGTGATGACGTCAAGGATGGTTTCTGGCGTTAAGGAGGCGGCGGAAAGCGTTCCCGAAGACAAGTGGTCTCAGTTGAACAAGAAAGAGGCAAGTTGGCTGATATACTTCTCGCGGTCAGGTTTTCGGTTTTTACGCTCAGCCCCTTCGCCATCCATTCCGAAATGATTGGGTTATGGCGTCCCAGTTGCGTGCAGTCGCGGGTTTCAGGAAACCGAACACCTGACCGCGTGGAGTATATGCGCAAATTAACTACAAGCCAGCGAGTTGGGGCGAAAAAACTGGACCAGTATCTGCCGTATATACATCGCTTGTTCGCGATGAGGCATCGCACCCGGTGCTTGAATTTGCCAGACCTGACCAGATCATACTTACGAACGTTGACCTGAAGCATGCCGACAAACCATCCTCAATCCAACGTGCTAAGGACGTTGTACTCCTCAATCATAGTAGAGGAAAGGATGAGCTTGTACATCGAGGAACCAAGGAGTTCGGTACGGAGAAGATGCCGTGCAAGCGTTTCTTAAATGATGTGTGTCATGGAATAATACCAACAGGTGCGTTTAATTATAAGGCTGCGGATAGAGTTGTGCATGTGATTTTATGCTTGGCGAATATTAGATACAAAAGCACCTAGAGAGAGGATTCAGTATGGACACACTATAGAGCATAATAATTTATATAATTTACACTTCTACCGTCCTTAAACAACCTAGGTCCTTCGCAAAAACGTTACCTCAAAAGCCTTACACCCCCTAAACTCCTGTAATCTGTTCGACACCGAAAATGCATCACTCATTTCATAGTGTTGAAAAATATCAAGCCCACGATCGAGAGAGATATTCCACCCGGTATCGGTCAGAATATGCCGAGCATGGATAGTATTAGTGCCGTCAAATGCCCAGGTAAAAGTGACGCCTGCTGAAGCGACTGAGAGCTGTATGTTTTCAAGGTAGCCCACTTGCGACTCGCCTTTGAATTCGTCGATGGTTGTTATCAGATGAATTTCGACTTCCTCATCTCTAGCCTTCTGTCGTATCACCGTCTCGACAAACTCCATGAGGTTCCTTGCCTGATGGAATAGGCGAATGTAGGGATCGGTTAACACTATCTTCTTTGCACCCTTGAGATAGGGACCAAACAAGAAACCAAAGGAGACGCCTCGTTGATTCTCTTGAAAGGTCAGATGCTTTTCCTCTAACGAAACAGTCGAGCTTTCGGTCTTGGTGCCGATAGGTGGAGTCGATTCCAGCGTCGGTTCTATATGTTCTTCACCCTCTTCTCCTTCGCTGAGTATCTTATAGTAGTGGTGCGGATACTCCTCTTCTTCGAGTGTTGTCACTTTTTTTGATCGGCCTTGGCTATCCGCGTAGGTAAAATGCACTTGTGCATAGGTCGCATCGATTCTCAGGAGTTGGTCTTTCACCCGCTTGCGCCCTTCGATGGAGAAACAAAGTAACTCTTCGATCTCTTGTTCGCTTGCGTAACCAGCGGGGAAAAGAATTTTGATCAAGCCAGAAAATGTTTTGTGGATGGCGTCACGGTCTCGGGTTGAAATATCAGAGGAGAGCGTAAAGTACTTCATGTACCTGTCTGAGTAGTCGTGATTGCGCATCGCCCGCAGAATCTCAGCCAGGTAGTCAACCACAAAACCGTAGTTGCTCGTAAACATCTCCCCGCGAATGATATCCACCTCCCATCCTGGGATATAAAAGTGAATACGATCCAAAAACGCCGAGTCGTGGAATTTTTCAGGAAGCTCCTCAAAAAGGTCGGAGTGTTTAAGCATGTAGGGAACATTGTGCCTGGTATTGCCTACAAACACCATTGAGGATTCAGCCCCCAGCGTCTCAATACCACGGGAAAACGATTTATTCGCCATGTAGTTCTTCATGATGTCGACAAGCGACTTATCGACCTTCTTTTGCTGCCCAGCAAATTCATCAAAAGCCACAACGTCCCAGTAGCCGACCAAGCCGATCTTGCCATTCGAATTATTAACAAACAGCTTTGCGACCGTTACTTCACCTCCTGAAATGAGAATGCCATGGGGTGAGAACTCGGAGTAGACATGAGATTTTCCGGTTCCCTTAGGCCCCAATTCAATCAGGTTATAATTGCGCTCGCAGAAAGGGACCAGGCGAACAAGCTGAGTCAACTTGCTTCGCTTACCAAACATTTCCGGATTAAACCCGATGCTCTGGATGAGCAGATCGATCCACTCTTCGGTCGTGAACTGGCTTCGAGCTGCTACATACCCATCGAAATCGAAGTGTGAGAGTTGAATAGGCTTGAGAGAGGACAAAATCCATGGAGAAACGTTTTTATCCTCGGTGAAATCATACTCGATCTCCGCGATGCACCAAACACCACCGACGAGCAATTTAGGATGGCTCTTAATAGTCGTTGTTTCGACTAGTACCTTCTTAATCCCAAGGTTAGCAAAGGTGGCTTCATAGAGGTCCGCCTTATCGTTGAGATCGACGCTAATCTTATCGATTACCTTGTAACGGCCCTTTTCCTTGATGTTCGAGCGAACGAGACCCGACTCGTTACGGTGAACGTAGTGCTTACGTAAGATCTCCTTAACAGTGCCAATCCCCGTTTCAATTGTCGCCGCGTCATCAGTGGCACAGTATTGACCTAACAGGTACTCCAGCACGTACGACGGCACGATAGCATTGCCCTTCACGGCCTTCACCAGATCCTTGCGCACAACAAGGCCGGGAAAAGCGGAGTTTATTTTTGTGTCGAGCTCGCCCATGGTCCTCTTTGTTTTCTAAAAATCAAAGTCGCTTGTAAACGACCTGCGCATTGTGTATTGAACCGCCCTATATACCTTATAACGCTCTGTGCCTGGTATCTTTTCTTCTAGGCGTAAGCTTACTTCCTGGCCATTTACTTCATCTGCCTTGCGTGACAGTACAAACGCTACTTTAAACTCTCTCTCTCTTGGATTCTGAGATTGAATGCAAAAGTTCAATTCGTGGGAATCTGAGAGAAGTTCTCCGGACTGGCTAAAAATACCGGCACGTAATGCTCTGGGCTGCACCTTATCGGTTACAGCCTCCAGCTGATAGAACATGACCGCTATCTGACCCGAGGTGATAATCGAGCTCGCACCTCTCAAGATGTCAACCTCGACAGCCGTCGTATCGCTCGTGCGTTTCTTGTTGATCTTAATAACAGGAATTACTACCTCTTGTAATGAGGCACCTCCATGTACGTAGCGACTTCCCGACCCCTTAAGACGCTGCCGATTGATCGATTTAGGGATCTGTACTTCCAGTTCTCCTGTGAGCCCTAACTGAGCGGACGAAAACTTCGCAAGACTCGGATTCTCTTTAAGGCCCTTCCCGATGTTAAAACGACGGTCGCGGAATAGAATCTGATCGCCCTTAGCTTCAGCACTGACAAAGTCACTCTCCGCAATGGGATGGTTCTGATAGATGAACCCGTGATCTGCTGTAACCAGGATGTTATTGGCATTGGCTCCGGTCAATTTTTTGATAAGCTTTACGATCTCTTCAATCGTCGTCTCGGCAGCCTCAAACACCCGCTCTTCGGACTCTCGTTTATGGCCCGTAGCGTCTATGCAGTTGTGATAGACATAGATCGCATCGTGGTCACGCACGAGCACCCGTCGGTCGTCCCCATTCATATCCATCAGGATTGCTGCCTTTAGGGCGGTTGCCCGTTTGATACAGCTTTTTTCGAGCTGTTTCTTCCGGTTCTCGAACCCTCGCGAGCTTCGCCCATCTACTTCGACACCACCAGAGTCGATCTCTGCCAGCGCCAAAGTAGTATGCGGTAACAGCGCGGCCATTCCCAACTGGGTGTAACTCGGTAACATGGCCATGAGGGGCTCAATGCTTGCCTCATAGCGATCCTCCTTGCGAATGACTCCTACAAGCTCATCACCAATCTCGTAACGCAGGGCATCGGAAATGATTACAAATATCTTCTTATCTTTATCAAGAATCGGCTTTACGTACAGGTTAAAAAAACTTCGTTGGAGTTGTACGGGGTGGTCTACAGACCAGAAGGGAGTACCGTCGACAAATTTCTGCCAACAATCGTTAACCTTCAGCAGGTAGTTGTTAACGTACAGGTTCTCGACCAACTCGCTTAAGGTCTCCATCAACGTGGCTTCCCCCGACAGACGCACGTGATAGACGAATTTCCGGTAGAGCCGATCAAGGCGGAACCAGGAGCGACTATACTTCTGAACGCCACTGGTCAGCGACTCCATGGTGAAGTCAGCTTCATCAAGTGCCTGCATAAATTGAGCGCCTGAATCGATAGCCTCGTAGAGGTGCTCAAACTCAACGTACCAGTGGCTCTGCCGACGCTGCCGCACCCACAAGGCTACCTCTCCAGCCGATACCGTTCTTTTCGCCACATACCGGACCAGATCGCTGACGATCTTCTGATCAATCAGGCGGAAGTGGTCCAGTTCGACGAGATCTGGAATGTCGCGCTTGGCTAAATCCTGCTCAATTCCAAGATCTGACGCACACTGCGCGGATAGGGTCTCGAAAGATTGCTTCCAGGTTATGCTGTCTTTCCAGCGCTTAAGGAAGACATGAGCATCGGCAAACAAAGGCTTTGCATCCACGACGCTCCCTGAGAAGTTCTGGTAGTAGCAATCCTGGAACAGCCTTAGTGCGAAATCTTTTATGCTTAGCTGTGACGCATGATAGTTGTAATAGCGCCCTACCTGCTCCCAAAGAAACTGAGCTAACTCGCAACGCTTTAGAAGTTTGTATTTTGCTCCCTCAAACTCCTTCGATGATGGATTACTAAGGGAGGACAATTCCCCCAACAGCGCTTCCACTATCATATCAAGCCCGCCAGCCCCGCCGGTACAGACCGACAACATTTTAAGCCTTATTGCGCTTGCCGAGTCATCAGATTTCAACAGGCGCTTAAGGGCGCTTTTGCGTTCTTCTGACTGAAAGAATACCGCATGCTCCTGGGCGAGATCGGAAAATTCCAACCCTAGCTCAAGCTCAGCCAGCCATGTAGCGGCTAGGTCGGTTCGGAATTCACCGTGAGCCAGTTGCGTATCGAGCAACCAGTTTTCCAAGTCAGAAGGCTGGGGACCGTCTCGATAAAGCAGGAACTTGGCCTTAGGCTCTTTGCGCAGAATGCGATGCTTGACCCCAAATTCGTTATTGGTTAGCTCGATCTTCTCGACCTCTTCCAGGGCTAGGGCGTCGAACTCCTGGCGTAGTTCATGGTTGTTGTCGTACCAGAAGACGATGCGGTGTTTATCGAAGAGTTTTGTGAGGGATTGGGCGACTTTATTCATACGTGGAACGGCTCTTTGATTTAGGTACCATTAAACTCTCATTGAGTTTTATGGCCAGTTGCTCAAGTGCTTGCAGCCACGCATTGAACAACTTACACTCGCGACGAATAACATCAAGACCAATCTCTTTTATACCGATTAATCCCATAATGGGCTTCTGGTACCCGGGTACAAGTGACTTTATACGTTTACTTGGTGCTGTTTGTGGGCTGTCATTAATGTCCTCGGGAGATGCAAAGCTGTTTCTTATATTTGATAGCTGCTGAGCAAGCGAGGGCTGATCAATACCACGTGCAAATTTCTGAGGATCGCTAAATAGCAATCCTTCAAATTCATACATCTGGACATATGGAATGAATCGCTTACCAATGTTTGAGCCTAGCTTACTCTCAATAACTATTGCCAATTCATTGCACACTATTTTCGATTTTTCCTCTGAAGAGAATACTATTGAAGACTTGGATTTGCCCGGAAAAGCTTGTGGAAGCGCATAGTAGTCGAATAAGGTAGTGCAGTATGCCTCAGAGTCTCCAGCCAAGCGAGTGCGCACGTCAACAAGTAGGCGTTCCTCTTTGAAATTTCCCCCCTTATGTCCAGGCTTGCCAACTAAAGACGGGAACAGTGCTATACCTCTAAGTGAGAAATACTCTACTAATGCGTTGTTTACAAAAGTTTCCTCAGTTTGCCCTTCGCAAATTATGTGGACGCGAATCATTCTTTGGGCCTCCCACCTAAGATGTTTTTCTCCCAAAGTTCTCCTATGCTATATGTTTCAAGCCAAGTGGAAAAATCGTTGGCGTCACAACGTTTAAACACGGATGCTCGGTCTGCTCTTTCGACGATTATAAGATCGTCAATAGTAAATTCGTTTAGTAATGCAACAGACTGTGTAGAAATAATTATTTGACTTTTTTCGGAAGCGGCACGAATCAAAGATCCAAGTAGCACAATAGCATAAGGGTGTAATCCTAATTCTGGTTCATCAATAATAATAATGGAAGGTGGTTTTGGCTGCATAAGCGCTGTAACAAGGCAGATAAATCGAATCGATCCATCTGAAAGTTGACTCGGCCAAAATGCATAGTCGCTATCTTTTTGTTTCCAAAGCAAACGAATTTGTTCTTCTTCAGTGGGCAGCTTGGTTGGTTTGAGGACAAAATCATCGAAGAATGGGATTGCAAGTGCAACAGTCTTGCGGATTTGGCTGTAAGTATCATTGTCAGTTTGTTGCAGGCGATACAAAAACGCAGCCAGATTTGATGCGTCTGGCCGTAGATGTTTATTGTCATGAGCTGAACATGGGCGTTTTACTAGAGCTGTTTCGCTAGTATCGTGAAAATGTAGGACTTTCCAGCTTGAAATTGCGCTATAAATGTGATCGGCAATTGTAGGGTTATTTGGGAAAATATCCCCCTTGTCGGGTTTTGATTGCTTATTTTTTAATTCTGACTCAGCATGGCCACTCAATTTTGTTTGCGTTTCTTTATAGCCAAAGGAACCATCGAAATAAAAGGTTTCCTCTGAAAAAATAAAATCAGAACCAGCAGTCGGCTCCAACGAAAAACCGTAGGTATTGCATCCAAATTTAATACTCGCCTTAAGCACTGGTGTCTCTTTAATCCCAAAACTAAGCACTCGCTCAGCCCCACCCTGCTTTTGAACCCATACCTTTAAACGTTGCTCTACCAATTCACTGAGCATTCCAAAGAAAGATACAAAATTACTCTTTCCAACACCATTAGCTCCGATAAGCACATTCAGAGACCTCATAGAGAAATTGTTGAGACTCTTGATTGACTTGTATCCAGTAATCGAAAACTCAAGTAAGGGGTAATTGTTTGAAGTCATAATATTTAATCTCCCTCTTTCGTTTCAAGGCCAGGAATTTTCTTTAGGGCAGCGCCGAACTTTTGGTAGTTTACTTTGACGCCATCGTCTAGGTCGATTTGGATCTGTTGGATGGCGAGGGGGTAGAGGACTTCGCGTTCGTAGTCGTTCAACTCTTCTATGGTTTTGTTGAGCTTTTCGATCTCTTTGATGGCCTTGGTTTTCTCTGCCGGGGAGGCATCGGCGCTTACTTCTAGCCGTCGCAGGTTCGCTACTCGAGCGTTTAGTTTGGCAGAAAATTCGCGGAGGTAGTCGTTTAGGACGATGCTCACCGTATCGGGGCGGTAGCGGTGCAGGTAGATCAGAGCTTGGAAGCTGCCTTTAGGGCTGGAGAAAAGCCAGTAGATGGGGCGTTTTTTGTAGCGTTTGAGGTGGTCGTTGTAGAAGTCTTTTAGGAAGTATTTGCGGATATCTTTGCCGAGGGCGGTTTCGATGAATTTTAGGTTTTCTTCGTAGTGCTGATCACCGAAGGTGACGCGTAGGAACTTGCGAAAGCGATCAGAGATGTCATCGATGAACCAGTCACCGTCGAGGATGGGGAGGACGTTGTCTTGGTCGGGGGGGAAGGAGGGTGTGGGGATTTGGGCGTGGTAGTCGGCGATGGTTTCGCCTTGGTTGGCGAGGAGGAGGCCGGGTTTGTCGAGGGAGTAGCGCCCGAACATGCAGCCGACGGCGTAGGAGAGGAGTTCGCGCATGGTGTCGGCGAGGAGGAGGGCTTCGAGTTCGGTGGCGGTTTTGGTGTGGTCGTAGCGGTAGTGGGGGTTGCAGGTGAGGGTGATTTCGTTTAAGGGGACTTCTGGGGTGAGTTCGTCTTGTAGTCCGTAGGCGTCGATGAAGATGCGGTTGTTTTCTTCTTCGAGACGCTGCATCTCCTGCGTCATTTCTTGCCAGTGGGTGCGGAGGTTTTGGTAGGTGGCTTTTAGGAATGGCTGACGGTAGTCGGAATGCAGCAGCGGCAGGCAGGCGAAATCCCAGGAGGTTTCGTAGGCGTCCCAATCGACCCGCGAAAGCCTGATTAATGTACCTACAATACTCTCTACGACCGCCTGATTAATTTGTACTAGTGGGATACCTTGAACTTCACCAACATTCATATTTATTGTCGGGTTCATTAGTTTTGTAATATATTCCGTAACAGGGGTGTTTACTAAGCCCAAAATGGGCAAAAGATCCTTCTCATTCTTCGGAAATAACGTTGGTGCAGCAAGATTAAAGATCTCGTCATTATTTACAAACCTAAATGACTGCTTACCAGAAGTAATAAGAGTCCAACAGAATCCCTTTTTCCACCATAAATATTCGGGTAATATTCTAGCAACGTGATCACTACGATAGTGTTTTCGTGAAGATTCTGACCAATCAATTAAAAAATCAACATTGCCGTACCACCTACGAAATGCCCCCCCTTTTGGATGCTTTACCCATTTTAAATCGACACCACATACCGATTTGTTTACTTCCCACAAGTTTCTCAAAAATCTATCGTTATCTCCGGTCTTTGTTTGACCATCAGAAATAGTAATAGAAGATATTTTCATATAATGAAAAACGTCTCGAATGTTCTCACTCACCCAATACGCCACCGGACTCCCAGGAATCTTCTTAAAATCAGCGGCACTCGCTCGAAAAAACCAGCCGCAATTGGGGTTTTTAATGGCTTCACGAATATCCCCCTCCTTTTCCGCCTCCGAACCACCATCCACCAATCTCAAATAACCGCCCTTGTACTCAGGCTGATGGCTATTCTCCAACACAAACGCAGTAGTAGAAACAACCTCACCACCAATACTATCAAACCCTCTTGCGCCCAGATGCGCCATTGCAAGAATAGTATCTTGCTCCAAAATACGACTGCGCAGCTTTTCAAATGACGACAGAAACATCCAGCTCTGCATAGTTATCATCGCCACAGAGCCTTGCTTCATCGCCAGCTCCAGATTCCGCTCTATAAACGCCGCAAACAGATCCGACTTACTATCCGGATACTCCTCCTTAACCCACGCCCCCAACCGCCCATTCATCCCCTTGCCACCCATATACGGCGGATTCGCAACCACCACGTGATACTTCGGCCCTAAATACTCCGCCTGCCGCAACGCTCGCAAAACCTTTTTATGCGCATTATAAAGCAGTATCTGCCCTGCAACATCCTTCCCTTCAAGCAGACCTAGAATATACCTAACATCCGTAACCACTGGCCGAATCAACGAACCAAAGTTATCCGCCTCCTCAAACTGCCTCAATGTCTCCAACAAAGGCGCACTAAACAGATCCCGCCCAATAAAATCCATATATTCCTTCAACTCGCTCTCGTCGAAGTGGATATTCTCCAGCACGCAGATGTTCGGCTTGACACTCTTATTAAAAAACCGGCGCTGTTTCCCACGGGCCTTCATGGTCAGCGCAAAGGCAGCCAGTTCCCCAGCGCGTTCGTCGATCTCAATACCATAGAGATTGTGAGTGAGAATCTTCTCCGGGATCTCGCCCGGCTCATACCCCTCCTCCTCATAGATAGCGTAGAGCAGGTCGAAGGCATAGGTGAGCATGTGGCCGGAACCACAGGCTGGGTCGCATACCTTAATATCTTCCGGTTTGCTGATGCGCAGAAAGTTAGTTTCAGCCTGTTCGGGCTTGATGTAGTAGTCCATCTGCTCGACCAATTTTGAGCCAGGACGATTGAGCAGCCACAGGCGACCGAGGGAATTTTCCACCAGGTAACGGACAATCCAGTGCGGGGTGAAGAGCTGGGTGGCGGCGGGGATATTCTCCGGCGTGATCTTCTTGTTCTTTTTCAGGCCGTCGAATACCTCATCCTTCTTCTCGGAGATGTAGAACTGGTAGAGCCAGCCGATCACCTCAACATCCTCGCAAGCATCCGGCGTCATCGCCTCGCGGATATAGGCGAGGGTGGAGTTGCCCGAGAGCAGATCGTCGGGCATAAGCAGTTCGGTGTAGTCGTCGATACGCTGGAACAGGAATGGCATGGCCTTGTTCCAGAAGTTGCAGGCCGCCACTACCAACAGTCGGTAAGCCTCACCTTGCGGGTCGCTGCTGGGCGCTTTGCCATCAAGCAAGGCGAAGATCTGCTGCTGTGCCTTTTCCGGCATCATCTCTTCGTCGATATGACGCATTTTTGCCTCAGCCAGGATCTCGGGCTGGAACTGCCCGGGATCGGCTGGAGAAACAATGCCAACGCGGTTATAGCGGTTCACATCCATGAAGCGCAGAGCGCAGAAGCGGTTGAACCAGATATACGCCACGCGCTCGATCACCTGTTCATTTCCAAGCTCCTTGATTGCCTCTTCGAGTTTCTTAACGGATTCGGCACGTTCACGCCGGGCGGCGCTGCTCTCGGTCAGCACAAGCTTCAGCTTGACATCTACCTGTCCAATCAGAGAACGTCGGGTGTATTGAGCGAATCGCTTTAATTTTAGTGTTTCCATCATTCGTCTTTTGGTTCAGGCAGGCGAGACCAGATTTTTTCTCAAGTTTCTTTTCTTCAGTTTTTAACCGACGCTCCAGCTTCTTGATATCTTCTTCCGGCGACAGCTTTTCTGGTCTGATGCCGCGCTGGCCGAGCATATCGCGCACACTCACATGATTTTGTATGTGCTCTCTGGTAATTGCCTGTTCGCCCTGTAAATCCCGAGCGAACCAAAACTCTAAATCCTCACCGGGAATGCGTTGGCTGATTGCGTCAAACTGATGCTGAAGAATCTGAATAGTTTCTGTTTTCATGGTGATATCTCCTTATGATCAATTTCCTGAGGTCAGGAAATTGATCATAGCCTCTAAATTTGAATTTGAATCCTTTTCCCCTTGCGGATTTCATCCAGCAGCGCCTTGCGCATGGATTCCAGGTAGCGTTCCACGTCGGTCTCGTCGGCCAACCAGGCTTTGTCGAAGGAGACCTTTACCGAGCGGCTGGCTACATACTCAATGCGCGGTTCCGGTTTAGTCACAGGCGTGGACTTCGCACCTTCCTCCGGTGTGGCGGCTTCGCCGGGCGCTCGCGCAGAATCAAGTTTTGGTGCCGGTTGCGCCCAAGTGGTCATCTGCGAAAGTAATTTCTGGTAGTCGTTTTCCTCAAATCGGCGCACGGTATCAGAGATGACAGCAATCAACGTCTGAAGCTCAATAGTGGCGTAAAACAGGTTGAACGGGTGAGTAATCTGCTTCTGCTGCTCGCCATTCAATGCGCCAAATTCAACCATGCAGCAGAGGCGCTCTTTGAGGGCGGCGACCAGCTCCTTGGCCCTACTTATCTCCAGCGCCACCTGCTCAGTAACTTTTGACTTCAAAGTATCTACCAGGGCTTTTACTTGCTGCATGTGGTTGCCCTTGTAACATTGCGCATCCGACAGAAGGCTTCTTAAGTTTTCAGGCTCATCTCCTTCGAGGTAGATAAAATTGTCCTTCTGTTCTTGCAAAAACGTATGCGCAGTCTCAAAGATTTCACTCTGAGGTCCATTCACAAACGTGCGAATTGGATCGATAATCTCCTCTTTCAACTTCAAAAGCTCGTCTTCCTGATACCGTAAGTCAGTGAGATACCAGGCGTATGGCTTTCCTTTCACCGTCTCTAACGATGCAATTGCTTTGTTAAGCACCTCTAGAAATGGATAATGTGCGTTTCTGTTAGCGATCTTCTGTAATTCGGCGATTAAACTAGCAAACGCCTCTCCAGTCTCCTTGCCAACCAGTTTTGCCTCCCCGGTAGTGGGCGCGGCATCGAAAAACTCGGTAGCGAAATCTTTTAAGGCACGTACCTGCGAGGCGGTGAACTCGATCTGCGGCTCAAGTATAAGATTGCTATGCTCACGGGAGTTATTCAGGGCCTTGTGAAGTCCTTCCTTCTCCAATACGTTGCTATCTGAACTCACCTCCACCTTGCCCTGCGCCCAGAGAGAAGCGACCGTGTAGAGAATTGCCGGGTAAGGCCAGCCGTAAGGCTTGGACTCAAATTTTTTAGTAAGCGCCTCAATAGTAGTCCTGACACCCTTGTACTTATTGTTCTGGATGAATCCGAGCGTTTCAGTTTCAGATTCCTGAAGGTTATCGGAAAGTAATCCATTGGATTGACTCAATGCTTTCTCCAGATCTCCTTCCGTATAAGTCACACCCCGAAGCATGGACAAATTCGGATAAGCTCTGGTCAGAAGTTGTTGAAACCCCTTTACTATACGGTTCTGCGGGTCATCCCCCCCAACATCAAGATAGCTTCCTTGAATAAGGAGCTTTGCTTTACCGAGCAACGTTCTCAGACGCTGTTGTATGTCGGCGTAGCGTTGCGTATTTTGCGAACCCTTATCCGTCAGGATCACTTTAACCGATTCCTTCTGAGTAATAGTGAAGTTTTGCTTGATGTATCTCTCGGTTTGCTTGTACATCCGGAGGTCGCGCATGAGCCGATCGTCCAGAGGCATCACAACGAAAAGCTCGTCACGGCCCATACTATGTGCAACCAGGATAGATTCCTTCTCCGCATTATCGTTAAAAGGACTAATAACGTGAATTGCCAACTCAGCTTCACGACCGTGGAGACGATCATCAAGCTTTTTAGAAAAGGGGTAGTCTTGCCCGTTGGAATCAGAGCGGATCTTGCTTGTTTTAAGGGTGTGGTCGAACACAAGCTTTGCTAACTCGTCGGCCACAACCGCCAGCTCCACTTCGACGTTCTTAATCTCTTGCTCAATATCTTTCTCTTCGTCCGTTAGGTACTCATAGAGCTCGCCATTACGTTGGATGTAGGTTTGTTGCTCCAGAATGTTCAAACCCTCTTCGACCTGCTTACGAAGCTGCACGACATCGCTAACGAAGCCATCCAGCATGAGGACGCAGAGGTTGCGTATCGTGGCCTTAAACCCCTTGACGTACTTTACCAGAAAAAGTGCCTTTAAGAGCCGCAACGCAAACTTATTATCAAGATGATTTTCCGCTTGCAGAATCGCTTTCTGGATGCTCGATTTTAGCGCAGAGCGGATGCCCTCAAACATGAGATCGAAGGTAGCCAATTGACCAACACTATAGTTGCTAATCTGGATGGCAACCTGTTGGAATACTCCTAACATCGAGCGCTCACCTACGGAACTATGCTTACCTTCAAAGGCGTTGTGTTTAGAGAGGTTTTCTATGGACGCTTGAAACAGGGCGAATTGATACGGAATGAAGGGGTAGCTCTGGATGAAGTGATCGCGATCCTTAAAACTGCGGTAGGTCTGCGAGCCATCAGTGAAATCAAGGAGAGTTTTGAAATTATTAGATTGATCATGGTAGAGCGTCGAGAGCAAGGCTATGCCGCTATCATTTTTCGTAAGCAGCCGTTTTTGAATGACTTCCGCCACATCTTGACTCGTCAACTTCATGCGATTACTGAAACGCGCCTGAATCTTCGAGAAATCGTTACTTTGTTGTTGCCCTTTTTCTCCGATAACGGCATCCATATCTTCCTGTGCGGTAACGATGACCCAGGCGCGACCCCGACACTTGGTGGCAAGACTCTCGGCCACGGTTTGCAAGTTGGTCATCAGCTTGACGTTCTCTGCAATATATTGCCCCACCTCGTCCACAAAGAAGTTCAGCCGAAAGTTTGGTGCCTGCAACTCCACATAGGCATTTACCTGCTCGGCAAAATCCTCGATTGAAACCTTGTACTGGCTCCGATACTTGTCGAGAATACCTAACGCTGCTGAAAGGTCACTTCCAGTGGCCTTGGCATAGGCGGCAGCGATATTCTGAGATTCCAAAAGCGCTTGCTCCCGGCCCATTTCCCACGCCTTTCCGGCTACCTCGCGGTAGGCAGATTGGAATGCCTCGTACTGACTACGGCTGTCGAGATCACGCTCAAATTGAGCAATATGCCCCTGCTTGCCGTAGTAGCCGCACATTTCATCGAACACTTTTACAAAGACCGCCAGAAGTGCATCCACCTGGTTCTTGGAGATAATGTCGGCCTTCTGATCAATGTTAAACAGGATGCTCCTGGAAGGAATTGAAACCGCTCGCTTGAGGTCAGCACGTAAAATCTCATCGCCACATTTAGGAAGAAAAGAATCGAGCACCGGCCTGCCATTAACCGCACGATTTTCCAGAAGCAGCGCGAGCATCTTGAGCAAATGTGACTTACCAGATCCGAAGAACCCCGATACCCATACCCCGTTGGCCCCTTCGTAATTGTTGTACGCGCCCAGAAATTGTTCGAGACGTTTTGCAACTTCGTTAGTCAGAACGTACTCTTCAATCTCAACCGTAAGCCCAGCATCATCATCTGCCTTAATAACCCCTTCAATCGGGCGGTCGATCGGTTTAGTAAAAATAGTCTGCAAGGTCATCGTGGTCTCTCCGTAGAGGTTAAACTTCGCAATGAAATAGATTGAATGCCCGATAGTATTTGTCGTCGCGTAGCCGTCCAAAGAGGTCAAGCGATGCACCAGATTCAAGGGAATGGGTGTAGACTCCGGGGAAGAACATGACGGTAGGCTGATCTTTGGCGGCTCTTTGTAAGTTGTTCAAGACATTGTGTGAGCGAATATAGGGAAATACGTCTCCTACGCCTGAAAGAAACATCACGTCAAACTTGGTACTGGCAATTTTTTCGGTAATGGCCGGAATCAAATGGGCTTCGGGATCAAGAACCCCCTGAAGAAGTTCTTTCAGTTCCTCTTTAGTAACGGCTGACTCTTGTTCTAAGACCTGATCCCAGATACCCCGCTTCTGTAAGAGTTCTATCGACAGGTCATAGAGGTTGATCTCAAGGACGCCCACCCGGGCCTCTTTAAGGCTCTTCGTAAGTTTTTTTCGAATCCCCTCCATCGCTACCGCTTCCTCCGGTTTGTAAGGGCAGATAAAGAAGGGTACCTCATTGCCGAGGCCCTGCTTTTTGAGGAATCGCTCGCCAGAAATAACCGAGAGAAGATGTTTAAAGCGCTCCTCAAGTGGCCGTGTTATTAGATCTACCCCCATTATCTCCCTCCCATAATTTGCGACTCTAATACCGGAAAGAGGCACAGCTCTCCTTGACCACGAGAAAGTACTTCGTTCAGCAGTGAACGACTCAACATTGCCGGACTAATCTTGTTGTCCTCGCGCAAAATCTCGGCTTCGCGCAACATCTTGAAGAGCGCCCCCCTCGCCTTTACCCGCGTTACCCCTTTAAGGGCATCCAACTCGGGATGCCACTCGGCTTTCTTGTTGAAAAATGTCTCGAAATCGGTGTAGTCCAGTTTTGTGTCAAGACTTAAGAGTTTTTCTCTGATTACCTCTACGGCAAAGTCACGTATGAAGGAGTAGCGACGACACATTACCAGCCAGAGAAGATAGCCTCGATCTTGCACGGAGCCCTCGATTAAAAGCGCCAGCTCTTTGTCATTCAAGGTTTTTAGCCTAGAGCAGATTTCCTGACAAAGCCGCACGGACGATTTTGTCGTTCTCATTTGCAGCAGATTCTGGGCTACCGCCACCTCTCGCACACGATCCCAATTGCCTAGCTCAACGTACAGCTCCGCCAATCTTACTGATTCCTGACGCAAAAGCGCGCCGATTGTAAACGAGAGGGCGTATTTCTTGACCTTCGAGGTAGTTTCTGTTCTTTCCTTCGTAATCACCAGAATCCATGAAATCAGCCGCTTGGTTGTCTTATTATAGTAATCTTCAAAAATAATAAAGTATTAAAGATTACTATAACGACTCGCGGAGGCGAGTCAAAACAAACACATAG
>JBIIDM010000044.1:0-20352 GCA_044238365.1 Bdellovibrionota bacterium
TACTACAAGCTTCAGACTCTTCCAGCTACACGGTTGATGATGTAGCGCGATCTTACATGTTGGAGCATAGTCTTTCACAGCGTTCTTTAGACCTTTTAGCGTGTGATATTACAATTGCTAATGAGGACTTGCCCCGGGTTAATGAGTAATTACGTACCTTACTACAAAAAAACTTGTTAACGGACGTACTCTTACTACGTTATGGAGTATTCTAAACCTGAGTTCGGCGTAAGAACAAAGGTAAATGGTTGAAATTGCTTTAGACACGAGAGGCGTGCAGTGATATAAAAGCGCAGGCTGACAGCTTGCTACGTCGAGCATTTTATATCATGAGCAACGAAGTGGATGAAGTAATTTTAGCCAGTTACCGCAGTTCTTACGTCGAACTCAGGTTCTAAGTACGTTGTGTTAATAGTAAGTAGCTTCAAAAGCCAGGTACATTCAAGCTGAATAGGGGGTAAAAAATAAAAAAGCAGCAATATTAGTGAGTTACTAGAACTAGTCCGGATTATTCACGAGATACGTCTTGCGAATAATCCGGACTAAGGGCCGAAAGAACGTACGCCACCGAACCGGCCTGACGTATCTCCCCCCAACCTTTGGGCTGAGACATCAAAGATTCCATCGATTGTTCTGGACAATGGTCGCGGTACGGACTGTTTTGCAAGCTCTCGTAACGTACCTAAAAGGACCCTGATTGACGCACCCTTATAATTCTTTACCTCGTGGCCGACCTTGCCGACGACTCCCCCAAACACGCTCGGGGAAACTGGCGCAGCAGCAGCAGCAGCAGCAGCAGCAGCAGCAGCAGCAGCAGCAGCAGCAGCGGGAGCAGCGGGAGCAGCGGGAGCAGGCTCCAAGCGCTCGTTAAATCGAGGAGAAAGATTTGACTCGGCCGGTTTAATGGTGCCCTCAACGTATTTAGTAAGATGCTTATTTCTCTCGGTGCGACGACCCGAGAAAACCTTACTTCCAATCACATATCCGGCGGCAAGTGAACTTCCGAAAAAAATGAGTGGATGCTTTTCCACTTGGTACCGAAAATTAAAGACGCGCTTGACATCATCCACCACTTCGCGCACCGATTCCTCCGCGTGTTCGTATGACGTTTCTACTTCGCTCCTTAAGGAGTCCAATTTCTCTGCAAGGTCTTCCTTCGTCTTTTGTATGCTCTGCTCGATGTCATCCACACTATTTTCAATTGATTGATCGTCGTGATTCATTGACAGTCTCCCGAAATACGCGCCGGCCCCTCGGAACCGACGCTCTATACTTTCTTTTATTTGGCTCCCCCGCGCTTTGCAGTGCAATCACTCCAACCAGGGCTATAAAAGCCCCGACTATGGCGTAACAATGCCACTGATGTAGCTGGGGAAAAGTGGTGTTCAAAAGATGGGCCGCTGCAAGACAGAGTAGGAATAAACCCACTAGGCAGAAACCCATTGCTATAAGAAACATAACGAGCGACACTTTCGCCTTAGATACCTCCTGCTTAGCTTCAAACTTCAGCAGCAAAATCTCTTGACGGACCAATATCTGAAGATCCTCAATAATACCTCCCAAAAGAGGTACAATTGAGGTCCGAATTTCTTTTTTTACCTCTTCAAGCATAATCGCTCCATCCTAGTTCATTTCCGTGACAAGGCACTGCCCAACAAAACGCCCACTCCCATACCAATCCACATGGAAGCGATAGGGTACTTACGGACCACATCAGTCAAGTCTTTGGCAATATCTTCAACCCCATGCTGCACAAGGTAGTCTCCACCCGATTGTAACCCTACTGCGACGGATTCTGCGGCACCCTCCGAAGGAGCATAATCCCTAATCGTCTCTGCAAGCGAATTGAGCCCCTGTCCCACAGACGAAAGCACTGTATCGGCAGTCCCAGCCACCTGAGAGCCTACATACTTTGCCTGTCCCTCAACCTCCGACGCTACATGTCGAACCTCGCTCTTTAGCCCCGGCTTACCTTCCGTCTTTTTGTCTCCCAGACCTTCGCGTTTATAATCATTTGGGCTATTGGTTTCAAAATGTTCCTGAGCCATAGTGCGTCTCCTTTAACTATTTGTTTTTGCTCACAGCTAACCTTCTAAAGTTCTCTGCTGACAAGGATAAGGTTAAGAAGGCCTAGTGCGGTATGACAAAGATCATAAGGGGGAATTGTTTCTTTCTGCCAGAAAATCCAGTCAAATACTTGATACTTACGACGCGCTTATCAACAGCTGCTTAACCCGGATTATTCACGAAACGTGCCTCCAGAGTGGCGCGTTTCGTGAATAATCCGGGTTAACTATATGGTTGTAATTGAAAAACAATCTTGTGCACCTTCTGTCCTTCCATCGGATGCACTCAAGGCTTCTGTGAGTGAAGTTGAGCTTATTTGTATCTATACTGCTCCCGCCTCTTCCCATTCTTCAGAACTCTGCTCCTACTCATCCAACACTTTGCCCGCAATCAGGCGTGCACGAATTTCCCTTCTCAAGCTCTCTACCCCTGTTCCGCTTACAGCCGAAACCAAAACCCCAGCAGGATACGACGCCTCCATGTTCCTGCGCTGCTCTTCGTCAACTAAATCACACTTGTTATACGCTACTATGATTGGAAGATCTTCGGGAAGTTTCATCTCAGCGAGGATCTCCTGTACCGACTCCATGCGCTGCAGAACTCCATCCTGTACACAATCAACAACGTGGACAAGTACCTGTGCATGGCGCAGGTCATCGAGAGTGGCTCGGAAAGCGTTCTTAAGTTCATCGGGAAGATCGCGGATAAAACCGACCGTGTCACTCAGCACAACCTCCTGCCCGCGGTCATAGACATCCTCCTCGCTTTCCGGGGGAAGGAATACTCGACGCTTTGTAGGATCAAGCGTGGCAAACATCACATTTTCAACAAATACCGTTGCACCAGTGAGTCTGTTAAATAACGTAGATTTTCCGGCATTTGTATAACCAACGAGGCCCACCAGCGGAATGTCGGCGTCTTTTCGACGAGCCTCGCGAACCCCACGCTGCACGCCAAGCTGCTCTATTCGCTTCTCTAGGGCGGTAATGCGGTCACGACTTCTCCTCCGTTCTAACTCAAGTTTTGTCTCGCCCGGTCCCCTTCCTCCAATTCCTCCTGTTAAACGAGACAAACCAGAGTCACGATCCGATAATAGTGGTAGATTATACTTTAACTGAGCTAATTCAACCTGTAGCCGTCCCTCGTTACTCTGAGCACGCTGCGCAAATACATCCAGAATTACCATGCTCCGGTCAAGCACTTTCAGCTCTGTCAGATTGACGATATTTCGCCACTGTGTTGGTTTTAATTCACAGTCAAAGATGACCAGCCCAATACCGAACCTTAAGCAATTCAACACCACTTCTTCAAGCTTACCCTTACCCAACACAGTCTTAGGGTCGGGCTGGCGCGCCTGAACGACGACCTCTTCCACTTCCACCCCAGCCGATCGCGCCAGTTCCTTCAGCTCACCCGTTGAAGCCTCAATTTCACTTTTAGACTTCGGAGAAACATGTACAACGATGGCTCTTGTTTTACCATTACGCTCGGAGACCGGAGCCCCACTCAATTCAGTCTCAAGCTCTGCGATTCGTTCGGCAAAATTACTCTCAAAGACAAGGAAGTCAGGAATTAATTCGCGCTGCGCTGCGATCCCTACAACACCACCCAATGGATTCGAAACCGCTGAGAGTGTTGCAATCTCCGCAGCAATCTTACCCTTCCGCCAGGCAAGCCCTACAACGGCGTCCAGTCGCAACTTTTCCAGGTCCGTGATCAAATCCTGTGTAAGGAATGTCTCGGCTCCCTCCTTTGGAAAGATTGTGACAATTAACCTCAAACGTCGCAGGCGCGAATCAGTAAGTCGGTACCGTCCCAGATCGGGAAGATAAATAATGGTCCGGGTACCCAGAACCACCTCCACTATCTTTCCTTCCCGTGAAACAATTATACCAACCATCCGGCGAAGCGCTGTGGCAAGATCCAACATCTCCTTGGCTAGGGGATACGGAACAAGTTCGGCGCTATCAACATGGCGAGCAAAAAGTCGTTCTACCTGCTTAAGTTGTGTGGCCGTAAGACTTTTGGTGTTTCCTTGTACGTCGTGTGTCATTATGAGGTGTTCGTTGTTGTTAAATTTTTCGAGCGTACTCTGTCGTAAGTATAGCGCCGCTCTTCTGGGCAAGATACCATAGGTCTATCCCTGTTTGTATAAGTGAAAACATTTTACCTGTATTACTCCGTAACCTGGAACAAGCCCAATAGAAGACAATACTACCCATTATCAATAGTAGAGCCGTAAGATCTTGTGATATACCATGGCTCCCATGTCAAACCTGCGGCAACAAAAAAGTTATAAATTCTCGTGAGGTACAAGAACGTGGCAACCAGACTTCCCCCAAGACTTTCCCTGTTTCTAATGTGCTTTATTATCCTCCTCGGCGCCTCGATCATCTTCTTAGCCACGTTGGCTACAATGCTCGGATTCCTTTTATGAAGAAGAACGGGAAATGGTGGTATACCCATTCTAATTCAAGGTGAATCACTTAGAGCCTTCTGAGGAGAAACAGCACAAAATTCAGTAACAGGCTCAGAATTACCATCGAAGTTATTGGGATAAACACCGAAGAATTCTCTGATTGATATCTTATATCACCGGGAAGGTTGCCGAACCAGCTCAGGGCATTTGGAGCAAACGTTATGACCACACCGACCAGAAAAATGCATCCGCCAATGGCGATTAGTAGTTTACCCATAAATCTTCCCTTATTTGCGTAGAATGCGACAAGCAACCCTATAAAGAAAATAACTGCACAGCAGCTCTACCACTGTTACTTCGGAGAGAAGATGTCTTACCCTATCCGATACTATTGCAATTTTCAAAGGAGATCACTTCCTTTTCTGACATCACCTCCATCTCTTGAGATAGTGCTTCTCAGCTGGCATTAAAACCACTCTATTCCTGAGAAGCACTAAGGTTACTCCTGACCGAAGCACCTATTTATGTCAACGGCACTTCAACCCCGCCATAGACCGACAGCCCCGGCGTTCCGTACCCAGTAATTTCCTCATACCGGGTATCAAAAAAATTTACAATCCGGACATACGGCTTAATCTTAGTTCCAGTGTACCGCACTGTTGCATTCACCCGATCATAATCATCCATTTTCGTCAGGTCTGAATCGATTCGGTCTTTTACCATCAAATACAACAGGTCGACGGTAAGATCGTCAATCGGCTTGAGTACTACTCCGGTCGTAAACCGATGCAGAGGTCGTCGAGGGAGCATCTGGTCGTTGCTGTTATTTACCGAATCGGTATAGGTATACCCGAATGTCACCGTTAGTGCGTCGCATACCATTACCTCTAAACTCTCCTCAAATCCCTTAGCAACGCTGGACTCGATATTCTGTGCGGTAAAATCAGCTGTGTTAAAACTAATCAGGTCTGTGTAATTGCTCCTGAAAAACGTCACGTCATTGACAACCCGATCATCCCACCACTTCGTTTCGACTCCGATGTCGAAGCCCTGATTTTTTTCCGGCGAGAGATTCTCATTTCCGAACTGTGGAAAATACAGTTCGTTAAAGGTCGGCGCCTTGAATCCGGTCCCAAAACTGGTATGAAGTCGTGAATCAATCGTATCAACAGAGGACGAAAGCGTCGTTCTGTAAGTCACCTGATCACCAAAGTCAGAATAGTGATCATACCGTACACCACCACTAACAGAGAGGAACTTACCTATATCGAACTGCTGATTAAGGAACGTACCCAAAATAGACCGGCTGCGATCAAAATTACCCGGATTAGCAGCACTGCGATCGTCAAAGCTCACCCCAACTGTCGTAAAGCTCCAGTCAGTAGGAACAACTTCCACTTGCAACGTCGGGCTCAACGATGAATTCTGTATATCATAGGTATTGTACACTGTATCCAGATCGAAACCGTTCAACTGATCATGCATATACGCGAGCATCAGACTAGGCCGAATGACGCCTGTGGTCTTGGTTATCGTAACCTGGCCAGTTACTAACTGGTGACGCTGCGTATAATTCAGGTCATCGATTGGACCAGTCAAAAAATCAAAGCCGTCAAGTTGCGTGTCGCCCCGCTGCAGACGCCCATTCAAACTGGCCTTCCAATCACTCCCTAGCTGTAGCTCATTTGACGATGATAACGTCAGATTTTCATAACCATCAGCTTCCGTGTTCCCAAGACGCGGAGCCGCCGCCGAGATCCCTTGGGTCGATTGAAATGACAAAGCCGTTGAACTGGTAAGAAGCTCATCGTGAACGTCGCCTCGAATGCTATAGTCCTGCGTTGAATAGCTCCCGCCTTCAGCTTTAAGCGTAAGGCCAGTACTTTCATGGGCCCTATTCGTAAAGATGCTAATGACCCCACCCAAGGCATCAGAACCGTAAAGCACACTCTGCGGTCCCTTTAGAACCTCAATGCGTTCAATGTTCTCGACCCTCAAATCTGCGAAGTCAAATGAACCATCAGCAACAGTATTGACACGAACGCCATCTATTAAAACCAGAGTTTGGTCTGACTCAGCACCCCGTAGAAAAACCGTAGTCGTCCTGCCAGCTCCGCCAACCTGTACGACCTCAACACCCGGCACACGACGTAATAACTCCGCAACGGTTCGACTCCCCGTTCGGTCGATCATCTCACTATCGATAACACTTATTGCACTTCCACTCTGAGAGACTGTTCCTTGGCGCCGGTATGGCGAAATAACAATCTTTTCGGCCTTACTCTTGACCTTAGTTTCAGTCTCAGCCAACAACTGAGCATTTGTACCCAATAGCCCATGGATGGACCCAAAAACTACTACTAGACCCAGACTCCATCTACTTTCACATTTCCTGCATCGGAGATCCCCGACCGCAGCTATTTTACTTTCTATCATTAAATGTCTCCTCTTATATCCCTCGAGAGGAGACCGGATCGCTTCAATTTTCTTTAGGAAAACGGAGCCAGAATATTTCTGTCAACGACCAAAATACTTCTGTCAACAAATGGAGGTATCCTGACTTATCGTCACCTACAGATACTATTATAGGCCTTCCCAAGTAAGCTTTGTTTTCTTACTAAGTGGCCCCCTCCCTGATACACTTTAAAAAAACCTACGTTATCACGGTTTAAATAAGGTAAAAGAGGCACAATCAGTTCCATATCGGAATCACAGTTGCGGGGCAGTGGAGGAATCGCTACGTACTACGGAGAACAGCTACAGAATATTTGATCCCGATCTCTGACACCTTGTTCGAAACACACCTCACTTCCCTCATCATTCGCTAAAACCCGATCTCGTTAGCTACTATTAAATTCCTGTAGTGCCTTGAGACTTAAAGTTACCCACCCCAAGGCAGCTGCAAGGAAACGCAACGTAGCAGAAATAATGGCCAAGATCCAGTAAAACAGAATTTTTTGCGCCCGCGGGAGGGGTCTACTATAATCAGAAAGACTTGCTTTTTTTACCCAAATATCGCTCTCCTGACGAAAATTTGAACAACGATACATACCATGATGCTCCTGCCGCCAATACCCCATTCCCAAGAGTCAAGTAACTCGTTTAGTATCTCGACCTTCAGGCACCCACGGCTCCGATCTATCCTGTTCACTATGGCGCTCGTGCTCATATCGTGTTCCGCCACGCACCGCCCTGACTCACCGCCAATGTTTGCCACACCAACAGGGAGAAGACTCGTTAAAAACCATATGCTCCTCAATATCCGCCCTAGCCTTCACACGTATCTTGATGCCCAATACCAACGGTTTTCAGCCCAACCAAGTGCATCAGTTCTAATGTTTCAAGATAACGAACCGTTCGCTCTGCTGATCGATGCAAGTAGAGTCGCTATTTCATGTGGCCTGATTGCACTAACTGCCCACGATGCCGATCTCGCCTTTGTGCTCGCGCACGAAGCCGCTCACCTGACACTTAAACACTACCTTCTTGACCGGCCTGGGGCGAGGGAAGAACTTCAGGCTGATGACATCGCCCTTAGAACACTGGTTTCGGCCGGATATCGGACTGAAAATACTTACAAATTATTTACGGAGTTATACACCCGAACTGAGCATCTTAATCAAGAGTACCCATCTACACGTGAACGACTCTATCAGTTCTGGTCGATACGTGAACGCCTCAACCAGCATGGAAGTCCAACCATACTAACTCCCTCGAGACACCTTACCGACTTAAAAACCGCATGTCGCGACCAAAAATAAATCTTGCGAAAGATAAAAAGGAATGGCGGGAACGGCTTATCCGAAAGAGCCCTGATTTATACGGCATCGCGCAAATCGTTGCGGGCCGGGTTGCCTTGATTCCGACCCGTTACCCTGATAATCCCCCTACTGCCCGCCTTGTTGGTGGCTTCGTGCGGGATGCTCTCCTAGGGCTTGATTCCCTCGATATCGATATTGAAGTGTACGGTACCGACCCATTAGAACTGTACGCGGTTCTTCAGGATACATTTCCAGGTAACGTTCGTTTACTCGGCAAGAGTTACGAAGTCCTTCAAATACTAACTCATGACAAATGTAAACTGGAAGTAAATATGCCGCGAACTCGCTGGGATGAGGATCGCCGCTCGTATTTTGCATCTGACCCGCTGAGAACACCCGAACAGGCAATTCGCTCCAAGGAATTCGTTTGTAATTCAGCACAGGCAGATCCACTTACCGGAGAAATCTTTGATCTCCTTGATGCCCGAAAGGAATTTTTAGCAAATCGTCTCGCTGTTCTTGATGAGCGCAATTTTTACTTTAACCCCTTGTGCGCCTTTAGAGTACTCCACTTCAACACCCGCTTTGGCCTGGTGCCCACCCCAGAAACGATATCAGTGATTCAGGATTTGGTAGGGCAGGATCGCCTTAGGGAAATCCATCCACGCCGAATCGCGGACGAGCTTGAAAAAATTCTCTTTCTAGGAAAGCCGGCCTCTAGCGCACTAAAACTTATGCTTCACACCGGAATTCTTAAAAACCTCTTTCCGATGGTACACGATCCGCTTCGCCCTGATGCCTCCGAAATCTGGTCAAAACTACTCAAACGAATTGATCGAGTCCAAGCGTTACTTTTCACCAACGATCTTATGAACGACCACTACATCGCCAACCGAGAAATGTACTGTGCACTGCTGTGGGATGGATTTTTGAGCGACTATCACGCGGAAGCTGCACTGAATCCAGCCAAAGCGGAAACTACCGTTCGCCGCAAGGCAAATCAGTTTATGCACAGCCTTCAGTTTGAACATCCGACCTTGAAAAAAGACTTTCCCAAACTAATATCATCCCTAATCTATCTTGATAGGCTTATCAACCCACCGGATAGTCCGCCCACGACTCTTCCTGCAACCTCAACTTCACTAATTTCACGAAAGGAACGACTAAAGCCTCGCGCTAAACTTACTACGACCAATGCCACGCCCCGAATCGATAGTAGAACGATTCGTTCACTGGCGGCCGCAGTCCGCCCGTTCACCGTTTCAACAATTCTTGACACCTATGAAGCAATTCAGTGCGGCATTCCAGATATTGATAAGAGTATTAGACTCCTAAAACGCCAGATTCGGTAACTATCCTGGAAAACGCCATCACTTTTCTAAGTACCTAAGCAAAAGTTTTTGGGTCTTAGGTGCTTAGCTATCCGCGTAACAGCTCAACCCCAGCCCTCACCAGCAGCCGCCCACTTTGAATAACAGACCGCTTGAATTCCTCGTATCCCTGCTCGCTCCGATAATCAACGAGCAAACGCCGAAGTAACCTACGACGCGCCTCGGGCAGAACATCGTCCAGCGCACAAATTAAGCCATCCAGGTTATAGGCCGTTTCACTGGTCTCAACACACACTGGAACAACATGCTCGATTGGCAACCCAAACTCACGGGCGATATGCTCAATGCAATTACAAATTGTGCGAGCCTTTGCCCTTGACGATTCTTCAGAGTGACAATCAGGTTCCATCAGGTTATACGGCGGATTCCAATTCCGCAACGGTCGCAGCAAATCAACCTTCGTAACTGCGACTATGATCGGCACTCCTTTTGCTTTTAGGATCTCCACCATTCGTACATCGAGACTTCGAGCAGCACTCGTTGCCGGACTGACAAGGAGTACGACATCGCTCGTTTCAATAATACCCTGAAGTGCTTTGAGACCCTCATCTGGGGCTCGATCGAAGTTATAGCCACTCGTGTCAATCAAATGAACAGAGCCAATTCCCGAAACTTCTACATCGATCACGAGCGATCCCCTGGTTTCAGGAAGGTAGTGACTGACACTTCTCATCCGGCCAGCCATTGCATTTATAATACTGGATTTTCCCGCGTTTACCTCGCCAACCAGCAGCACTCGGATTGGCTTCTCGGCTGGTGATGGCACCAGCAACACCGTACCCTTCTGGCGAAGTGCCTGTTCCAAGTCGTCATCCGAACGAACCTGACCACTATATAAATTAATCAAATGCTTCCCAACACACTCAACTAGGCGGGCTTTCATCCAACGACTTGAGTTAACTGAAATTTTGTCTATGGCTCTTCGGGTAATTAGTCCGCGAATCTCACCCACCAGGGCCGAAACCGGATTAACCATGGGGCGAACCATCCGGTAGCCATTATAGACCATCTGGATCAGATCTACGCTTCGCTTAGCCTTGATTAACTCATTTACTGTTAAAACTTCATGAAAGGGAACCTGCTCAAGAAAGCCCTCACGCAAGTCACGACTCACTTGTTCGACGGCAATCAGCAAATGCGCCGCTCGTACCTCCAGAAGCGGCTGATTTGAAGCCGGATGATAGGCGGTCGCAATGCCTTTCGCCAGATCTTCGAGATCAGCTCTGGCGACTTCCATGCTATCCATCACCCGAGCGCCCCGCTCAACCTCGGCTGCACGCTCTAACACAGTTTTCCAGATAGACATGTCCGCTTGGTTCCAGAACGGTTCAGGCGCAACTTCCTGCCGTTCACCAGCAGTGTTACGTATCTCGGTCGATGAGGCGCGGATCCACAACCGAGTTCCAAAAAAATAACAAATAACCGACGCTCCCAACCACCACAACAGCAGATCAGACTGTGCCAGATAGATCAACCCTGCGACAGTCATTACTACAAATGGCAGCGCTATGAGAAATGTACCAATTACGGCCTTTCCATAGAATCCGTCAAATAAACTAGGGATTTTCATGATGCCCCGCAAATAAGGTCCGTCCTCGTGCCACCCTTTCATTATATATACGACGAAGTTCTTCGGGTTTCGGTTTGTGCCCCTGCCTGACCAACGTAAAATAGGTTACAAATACATTACCGAGCGCATACGTCACCGATGCTGAATACGCTGAGCTAATCAGAGAGCCGCCGGGCACAAATTTCAGGAATTCGCGCGCGCCGAGACGTAACAGGACGCCAGTCCCCACAACGCTGACAATTTCGGTTATCGTCCTTCGATCCAACTTCTGCTCAAACTGCGCTGCGATGCCGTGCAACATCTTCAGTTGGATTCCACTTACCAAAGGAATATCAATAAATGGAACGGGCAAGGCTGCTGCCGACCCCGCGGCCAGGGAATACGCCAAAATCAAGGGCTGAGCAGCACGCACCCACTCGGTCGCCAAGGCACTGCCCGAGAGTTCCCTGATAACATTCCACGTTACCTCCGGGAGCAACGATTCGGCTACGGACAAGAAGTACTCCCTACCATAGTCAACCGGAGGATAGCCATCTTCTTCCCGGGTGAAATCAACCGGAACAACCTTAGGATTAAAACGAGCAAAGGTCTTTTTTTGTAATTCTATGTGTTCTCTGGTACGAATATGTTCGAGCGGGTTTGACGATTCACTATAAGGATACGGCTCAACGTGGTGCTCTCCGGTACGGTAGGTTGTATGCAAACACGTCAGTACCAAAAGCATAGGCCACTGTGGCTTACGCTTCTGAATCTTCTCAAGAAGATCCAGAAGTGTTGCAGTCGCGTGGTCATCTACTCGAACCACAACTACGAGCAAATGACTGCTCTCCTCGCACACTGCTATATCGTCGGAGGGGTCGTAGCCACTCTCAAAAAGCCCCCGTGTATCGAGAAACTTTATCAGAGGCGCCGCGCTTGACGGAAATTCATACATTGATGACCTTGTGGTACAAGGACGATATCCCTCCCCAATTGCAATTGCAGCTCTATCCGTTGAGCCATAATAGCCGGTCAGTGTACGAACAATGGAGGACTTGCCAGCCTGAGCCTTCCCAATCAACCAGAAGACGGGAACCGGAAAACTGTTGAGGTGTCGGTCGATTTCACCTTCAAGTCGAGCCTCGCTCCGGCGCAGCGGATTCGCTAACCATTGCCACATCGTGAGGGTCTTTTCGTTGTTTTTGGCGTCGGTCATTGTGAGAAGGCCCAGAGATATTGATTTTGAGATGTTGGCAGGGCTTTTAACCTGAGTTCGACGTAAGAACAAAGGTAACTTATACTGAAATCAAGTCAAAAAGTCATGTAGCTATCTGATTATGAATTCGAAAAAGATTGTGTTTGCGCCCAAATTGTCAATAGCCCAGATCGTTAGAAGCTAACCCGGATTATTCACGAGCAACGAAGTGGATGAAGTAATTTCAAACATTTACCGCAGTTCTTACGTCGAACTCAAGTTTCTATTCTTGCTCTCAATCCAGCGCGAAAAGTACTCGGTAGATCGATTCGATTCATACCAAAGAAGCTCACCGATGAAATTTCTGGATCTGCGATCCTCCCGAGTACTATGAGCCTGCTCCACTCCATCAACAAAACTTCGTTCGTACGCCTCCGCCGAAAAGAGTGTGTTAATTATAGTAACACCTCGCTCGCTGGCCTGGGCCCAGGAAATCTCATCAACGTACAATTGTGCGACTGCCTCGGCAAATTCGGCAGGATTGTCCACAACAGTGCCTCCAAACTCCAGATTATCGTGCATTCCTTCGGCAGCACATGACGTGCCTACACAAGGAGTACCGACAAACCATCCATCCGAAATTTTCCCTTTTATCCCCGCGCCGAATCTGAGCGGGGCAAGATTCACCCGGTACTGCGAAAGTACCTCATAGGCGTTTGATGCACATCCCTTTATTCTTATACCGTTACTACCACGCAGTTGCTGAGGGGTATATGCGCCATATATGTGCAATTCACAATCAGGTATTCCGACACGAGCACACGCACTACGAATCTGGCCCCACAATGAATTTTGCAAGAAGTGTACAGCATCAGCATTTGGCTTGTGGTTAAAATTGCCTATAAATACAATATTACTTCGTTCTTTGAATCCTAGGGAAATCGGTTGAACTTCATACCCAAAACTGCACAGCAACAGGAGATCAGCTGCAACACCATAGGTACGCTGCAACAATTTCATTTCGGTAGTGGAAGTTATCAACGAAAGATCGGAGCGCCAGATTGCGGCAAGTTCCCTCAACGTATCATCAGCCATATCCACACGTTCAAGAGTCTCACTCTCGTCCAAACCTTTCTTAAACCTCCTTTCACGTAAACGGCGAAGAGAATGTAAATCAACAGTATCGAGTATCCTCGTGGCATTGGGGGCGTGCAATCGCACCCGCCAGCTGAACTGCTCTTCCATCATAAAACGATCGAAAATAACGACATCAGGAACCCGCTCCAGGAGGAACTGATCAAAGGCCGAGTCATTAGGTTCGGCGTTATATGTCTCAATGCCTTTTTGCTCAAGTTCGTTCCTGAAAACGTTATCTTTCGCGGGCGAGACCACGCACTGCGAATGCCCTCTCTTCTGCAACGCTCTCACTAGACGAAGAGTACGAAACCCAGCGGCTGAAGAGGTAGGTTCCGGCCAGACAGTGCAAATCCATAGTACCTTCATCTTAACAGTACCTTCATCTTAGGAGTAGCTTCATACATTATGATTTGAAAGGGTCAGCCTACCAGATTGTATGCGTTCCCGGATTTTGCGCCGCGCTCGCCCCCCAGACTCTTTTGTTTCATGAAATCATTCGAGTTCTAGGGGTTCAACACTCGGCATGCCTGCTGGGATCTGGCGACTCGACTTTAGACCGCAACGAACTGTCTCTTTAAAAATACCGACTACATGGTTCCCAAAAAATCCACAGCCAGCTTACTTTCAGTTACAGGCAATCGCAGATAGTCATCAGACCAATATCCAGCTTCACACACTAGCTGCTTAAATTCCCCAAATTTCCACGCCAAAGAAAAGACCGCCTCATAGTTATAGGGATCAAGAATCTCCTCCCCTGCGGGAAGCCGGTAAAGCATATAACCATTTCCATGATCATCTTCATCAGAATTCTGCTTCAATATACTATGATTCACTCTGCAGAACGGTTCCGTAGAAGAAACCAGAGAGCCCAAAAGAAAGTCATAATGCCAAAGCACTGGATTAACCCCATTCAAGTCGAACCAATCTTTGGAAATATCTGTCACACTGCCGTCAACTCGGATCGTGCGAGAAATATATCTTTGGTCCGCTGGGTTCTGTAAAAACCAGATATCACCGGGTTCCAAATCCAGTTCGCAAAACAGCCCGACCCCTCCCAAGCACGAAGGACCCGCCTTAAAGTGGCGAGGGTCTACACACTTTTCCATTCCACCAGTGGATGCACTATCAAGATATTTGGACACCAAAGCCGCTCTCCTCGCGCGTTTACTATAGTCTTTCGAATTCGATCAAACACCGGACTTACTAACCAGTTCTTACGTCGAAATCAGGTTACTATACCGATTCCTACCCAAAAAGTCATAGCGGGTGATTCGGGAGAAACAGAGCGCTGCAAAGCATACACACCTGTCGCGAAACTCCAAGAGAAGAGGCGTCATAATAGTGTAAAGTGAATGCTCCTTTCCCCTATCTGAGTAGCTATAAAAGCGTTACAAACATCTACCCAAGTACCGCCGTTTAAATAATACTGCTTGTCAAGGATTGCGCATCTTCGAAAGAAATGAGCGCCTCCCAACTCGGCGAATTCATCTGATTAAAGTACGTACATACCGGAAAGCACTTGAGTACGGAAGCGATGGCAAACAGTGGTGACGGGATTTGGAAAGTTCCTCGCATAGTAGGACACGTTCGGGCGAAAACTCTATGAGAGCGGAAGGTAAAATAGTGTTCATAACCTGAGTTCGGCGTAAGAACTGCAGTTTATAGATTTGCCAAGGCGCGCATATGGCTAACCAGAAAACCCCGCAGCAGATCAACGAACCAAAACCGGTCCAGAACCAGCAAGCCCAGAACCAGCAAGCCCAGAACCAGCAAGCATTGTAGTGAAGGGATAGTAAATGTTAACCTATCTATCCTATAAACACATATCAAAAGAAACCAGATGCCAAAATTATTGAGATGGTACCTGAACCGCTGCGCCCAGTACTCTACTTGGCGCTATATGCTTGAGATGACGTTCCTTATGTTTCTCTCAAAGACTGCCGTATTTATTGTGGCTGCCCCATTCCTAGTCGCAGCGTCATCTCCGAAAGCCTTAAGCACCACAACCGAACAGATTGCCGTGCACGGGACAACATTCCTAGTTATTACGGCCGTAATCGTCGCACCGCTTGCTGAAACGTTCATAGCACAATTGCTGCCCATCGAGCTTCTATCCCTGTGCACTAAGTCACTAGTAGCGATCAATATTGGTTCGACTCTATTTTTTTCGTACCTGCATTACGATGAGGGCCTAATAAATGCGCTCTCAATGATACCTATAGGGATTATTCTCGCTGGCACGTCTTTGCGATTTAGAGGGAAAGGCCCATGGTACCGGCGTTCTATCTATCCCTTCCTAATGGTCACCCTTCTCCACGCCGTACATAACGGAATTGCTGTAAGCTTGTTCCTCTCGTTGGTTGCCCAAACGCAGTAACCTGCAGGTTTTCCTACAGCGCGGCTCTCTATCTTGGTAGGTTTTATCTAATGATAAAGATCTCCACTCCCCAGTTTCGAATCACGTCCTGTCGAATAAACCGATCCTTTCCATGACTTTTTGAGGCGGACCCGGTATATTCCGGATTAGAAACCAACCCTTTTAAAGAGAGTTACTATGACGCGCACTACTGGATTTCAAGGAACCCCCCTTACACTCAGCGGAAATGAGCTAGCCGTTAATGAACAATTACCGCCGTTCACCCTGACAAGCAATAGCATGACAGATGTTACAAACGACGTCCTTAAGAATAAAGTAGCGATAATTCTATCGGTCCCCAGTCTCGACACTCCTGTTTGTGCTATCGAGACAAAAAGGTTTAATGAAGAAGTTGCAAAACTGAACGATGTCATTATCCTCGCAGTGAGCCGTGACCTTCCATTTGCTCAGAAACGTTGGTGTGCCGCCGAGGGAATTGCAAACGTAATAACTGCGAGCGATTACAAATATCGAACCTTCGGCGAAACCTTTGGTGTGGAGATCAAAGAATGGGCACTACTTTCTCGCGCTGTCTTCGTCGCCGGAAAGGATGGAACCATCCGGTATGTAGAATATGTTCAAGAAATACCCAGCGAACCGAATTATGCTGAAATCTTGAAAATTGCTCAGGAACTGGCGCACGGCTAATACCCTTGTTCTTACGTCGAACTCAGATTAATACGGTCGACTAGTAAACATCAAAAAATTACCAGCAGTCAGCGCCTTCATCCCGAAAGTAGTGACTGTCGCACTAGAAAACAATTTTATCCCACTCAACTGCTCTTGTTAGGTTAAAGGGACCAACTCCTGAATAATTTTCCGTGGTGCACGAACGAGGCAGCTCGCCACCATTAGGAACGCTCGATTGGCCTGTACTGCCTTTTCTCACCAACCCGCTTTTGGATCAGATAAATCAGGACCATGCACAAGCCCCACAACTATTCCACCTCCTCCACTACCACTTAGCTTTGCCCCCAAAGCCCCCCTACGGCGCATTGTAAGTACAAGATCATCCAATGCGGTGGTGGAAACGCCCAACCGCCGCAAAACGTCGTGATTCCAATTCATCGCCTGACCGACCACCTCCAATTTTTTGGCCCGCAACCCCTTAAGACCCAGCGCAACACTCCGCTGCAGTTCCTCCAACAGCCTGCTTCTGTTTCCGAACTCCAGTGAGGCAACTTTGTTACACATCTCCGATGTCGAGCCAGTAACATGGGTAGAAAGCAGCTGTAGTGGAAGCGACGTAGAAGTACCCAATACCTCACGTTCAGATGGCGCTCCTCCCTCTGCTCTCCTGTACCTAAATAGTCCCTCTGAAGCAGCAGCGAATGAGTCTACTCCTGATGAGCGCCCATGAATAACCCGTTCACTGACCTCTGCCAGCTCCAACACCCGGTCGAGCCGGGAGTCAATTTGTGCTGCACGAGCGACCGCTACTGCACAGGCCGCCGAGAAGCCCATACCGATACCGGGTGTGATCGTGGATGAAAGCTCAATCGTCCGTGGTGAGCCACCTAAACCCGCCGCTTCCAAAAGGGCAGATAACCCAGCAACTAAAGAATTCCCGCTCGATACGACGCTTTCATTAAGAATCACTGCATTGCGTTCACCTCTGCTCAGTTTTACCCGGGCCTCCATCATACCCGGCAACGAAACGACCACGGCATCACCACCATACACAACGCCATGTTCCCCGAATAGAATAACCTTTCCAGAAGCCACCCCGACTTTCATCGCAGGCCTCCGGTAGAGTGCCTTGCCAACTCTTCACACCTAGCATGAAGACGCAAATGCCCCTTACAAATTCCATCTGAACATAGAGCTCGCAACGCTGCGAGATTCTGTAAAAGTCCCACCGCACCCATGACCTCCGCTAATCGTTTGGCGGTGGGAAAATTAAGTAGCTCATGCGAAATCCTTACCGTCGGGTGCGCTGCGATCTGAGCTCCCACTACACTTACCTTTAAGGGCATACAGAGCCTCCCGTGCAGCTCATTATCGATCATGCGCCAGATCGCCAGGGGTTTATACCCCTGCCCAGTGCCGGCAAACGCATGACCTCCGGCTTCGATTGCCCGCCAATCATTACCAGTTGCCAACGCAACCGCGTCGATGCCATTAAAGATCCCCTTATTGTGAGTAGCTGCCCGATACGGATCAAGTTCTGCGCATTGACTTGCAAGAACGATATTGCGAGCGATTATTTGAGAATGCTCGCAATCCTTGTGAAGCGTATTTACAGCAATCTGAACCCGGGCGGTAACCAAAGACCTATCTGTCAAGTTCGAAAGAATTCGCAGAACAGGTCTGCCTCCGGTCAAATTTGCCACTGTGTCAGCGATATTTTCACACAACCGGTTCACCACGTTCGCTCCCATTGCATCACAGGTGTCCACCAGCAGTTGGACCAAGACCATCTGCGCCTCGGGAATTGGCCGAATTTCGACGCCCCTTACTCCGCCCCCCCGTGCTACCATCCGGGGAATGTATTGATTTGCTAGTACCACAACGCGATCTCGATGTTCATTGAGTCTCTCCACCGCGTGCTGAACGTCACTTAGATCCGTGAGCTGAATCTGCCCAATTAAGATACTTCCCTCTTGGATACTCACTACGCCTCCCGAAGCACGACTAAGTTTCGCTGCCGATGAAAGCGCGGCAATAATTGATGGTTCCTCCACCACCATCGGTGTTATTACCTCGGTCCCGTTGACGAGCAGATGTTGGGCAACACCAATTGGCAGCGAAAAGGTGCCGACGACGTTTTCGATCATTCGATCCGCGCTATCGGCCGAAAGTCCGGACTCCCGCGTGATTAGTGCCTGGGCTGATGCCTCGCTCAATGCCCCGTCAATACGGAGCTTCTCGATTCGCTCTAAAACAGATAGCTGATGAAATGACCTGATATTTGCAGTTGATACGTCCATAAAATCCTCTTGAGAGAGTACTTTGCACTACAGAGCTTAAACAGACTATCATACCCAAACACCTGTATGCTACTTTTTTCTTACAAGCTAATTTAGTTTTGCGCTGACAGGGGGGGTTATGCTGCTATAGTAATTTTCAAAAAAACAACAACGCATTAAAGATTGCTGTAACGACTCGAGGAAGCAAGTCAAAGCCACATTATTTCTGGACAGCTCCTACGTACGATATATAGTGTTTCTCAAAAATAATGCGGTTTTGATTCCACATTTGAGAAACACTATCGACTCGCGGACGCGAGTCAAAGCAAGCACTTATAGTAATTCTCAAAAATTCCTTAGAATTTCAATGCCGCATTATTTTTGAGAATTACTATATCAGGCCTTCTGAAGTCCTACTCCAGCAACAGACGAAGTAACCTCCTTATCAACCTTACCACTTACCTTCTGCGCCGCTGCCTTCAGTACGGCTTCAAGGCTCGCAAGGTAATCAAGAAACCTCTGCCGCCCTTTTACCGTTACGCTGACAAGCGTGTTCGGCTTTACCCCAATAAAGCTCTTTTTTATTTTAATCGCACCGTCCTTCTGGAGTGCCTGAAGGTGTCTGTTGAGATTCCCATCCGTGAGCCCACACCGCCCCTTCAGGTCGGAAAAACTGAGTCCACCTTCAGCCCCACACAACTCACTCATTATATCCAATCGCCGCGGCTGATGAAACACTGATTCAATTGATTCAAGCGCACTGCCATCAACTGTACTCTTATCACTCATTACTCCAACTCCTCTTCACGATAACGTAGAAATACTAGTCCACCATAGAGCTCACCTAAAAAAAACGTCATCCCCATTGGCCAAGGGTTTAGCAGTGATGTCGATGAGGCGAACACAAAGTGCAGCATTCCAGCAACTATATAATACCAGCCGATTTGCCATACATGAACGGTCAGGCAATGCCTGGATGCAATATTTGCCACACCAAAAAGGCACGCCCATATTCCCACCAGCAACTGCGGGGCACCGGCATTGTAAGAAGCGACACTCAAGATTCCGCCGACAAATAGCGGTGCTACCAGATCAAGCATCGGCGTAAGAACTCGCAAGCCCCGTTTATATGAGCGCGTCCACCAACGATAGACACCGACGCAGTTTATTATCACTGCGATGCCACATACGACAGACCATGCCCAGACAATTCCCCCGACACTCCAGCCATGACCAACGAACGAAATAGCCGCTGCACCGAGCAACGCGACCACTCCACCCGCGATTCGCCCATAACCGGAATATCCCCGAAAGCTCTGTCGCACGACTACCCGTGAATGCACTTCACGTACCTGTTGTAATGCATTGTGAATTTCGACTGGATCCATTCTTTCTGACACCTAAATAGTACTGATATCCCATTATTCCATAAAGCCACTTTCTATTGCAAAGTAATTTTCACTACGAATTTTGCGTAACTTCTTTGTCCATTTGCAAATTACTTTGCA
>JBIIDM010000198.1:0-6007 GCA_044238365.1 Bdellovibrionota bacterium
CCGCACGAAACTTCTCCTTCCGCTCCCCCTTCATCATCTGCACTCCGTCCTTACTATTCCCGTTCGCCGGCTTCTTCGCTCTATACAGCATCGGAAAATACCGCCGCACAACCTCTTTCACACTTGTCGCCGCCGCTCCCCGTAATGATTCCACGGTGCTGGTCTGCCGCTCTCCAAGATGCGCTCTATTATTCCATGACACGACCACCGTATCTGCGAGCACTTCTGGTGTAATATCAATCAGTTCCAATGCGACATCAGTGCAATCCAGAAATGAAAAGTAATCGCGTACTTTCGGAGCATAGACCATCCCAACTATCGGCACACCGACAGACGACGATAGAATCAGAGAATGAAAACGCATTCCGACAAATAGCTGACATTCTCTCATCACACTTTGAATATCATGACTAAGGTAATCACTATTGGTGACAACCGGCGCATCAATCATACGACCCAACATACGTGAATATTCTTCATCCATCGGTGAACACGAGAAGATCACGTATTGCGGCTGGTCGCCAATGCGGCGGTACGCAAACTCCAGCCCTTGAGCAACGGTATCAAGAAACGACTCAGGATCCGCCAGCCGTTCGCTCTTTCGCAGCCACGAATCAATATACGGAGTAACATTTACGCCGATAATCGGTCGTGTTGCATCTATGCCAACTGCTGCCAGGATTTTTTCCCCCTCCGCTTTCGGACTAATCGGGTTAAGAAATGCAACATCGCCACGAATCTCAATCGGCTTAGTGACCCCTAGAGCTTCAGCAACCCGCTTACTCTCACTCTCACGCATAATAATCATGTCGCAGCTATTCAGCAGCCACCGCGCCATATGCTCGCTAAGCCGTGAAGGAAACGGCCCAATTCCGCAGCAATATGCCACAATTTTACACTTAAAATAGCGGGCGAACGGTACCAGAAAGATCAGGGTAATAAGGAAATTGTGGACGCTAAATAATTTTCGGCCAAAAATAATCCCGTCGCAGATCATCGCGATATCACTTTTCGCAAGCGCCTTGACCGTGGGTATCCCCAACAATCTGACGCTTCCTGTCAAAGGCCGAACATCAACCCCCTCAACATTGAAATATTCGCCATAATTTTCATCTATAAAACTCGGGTTAATTGATGGAACAAGAAACTCCGCGTTCGGCAATTCACTCTGAAAGGAATTCAAAATACTCGACAAAATCGCAGCATCCCCTAAATTTCGACCTGAGTTATTTCCCAAAAGAGTAATTACTGGGCGTGAACTTTTCATTATCAGCCGACCTGCATTTCAAAAATAATGTTTTTTTGGATAAAGTTAAACGATCAACCCACCCCTTTTGTCCTGAGTTTCGGATAAGAACAGGGCTAGAGGGCTGTACTCGGTTTATACAAGAGCCATGAGTATAGCGGTTTTCCGGGAAAAAGTCATAAATTAAAGGGCACCGTGGTTTTCTACAGCACAGTTTCCACAAGGGACCAGCGCTACTCGTTAACACCCGCTCAACCGCTTAGGAACATTACTACCACAGAAGAACATAACAATCTAAAATCATTACGCTTCCTGGACCTGACTACACTTTACTTCCAAGACTTCAGGTTGTTGCCCCATGAAACCCAACTGGGTCTCTTAAACAGAAAGGAGAGCACTCCCTTTCTAGTGGACCAATACAGAACAAGCGCTGCTACAACACTCAAAGTGCCAACAAGCACTGCGACCGTTCCCTGGTCCAAGAACCCGACCCTGGCCGTTAGCCCCTGAACTTTTCTAATCACGGGAATAAAACACAACATAGGCAAGTAAAAACCGAGGTAGACGACCAATGAATTTTGCCCGAGATATCGCAACCATTGACATATGGCCACCTTGGAAAGCAGGCTTCCAGCCACGACTGTTGCCATCGCGCCTGCAAGGCCTAGAGTTATCGAAATTAAGGGTAACTCGTGCACGCCCGACCAAACCGCAATAAAGTTACCCAACGCCCAAAGGAATAAAGCCCCAAACGCAAGCCTGACCCTCTCCTGCGCTGACTGGGCCAGAACAAAGAACAACGGTGCAAACCGATACCCGCAGTAAAAATAAATAAAGCGCTCGCAGAAATTTGCCACAAGTCCCCAACCGTCCCAGTGCAAAGGGAAGGACTGAAGGAGCACCCCAATCACAACCATCAACCAGGTCGGCACACGTGCACTGGCTCTGGTTACCAAACACAACACCGGAAGTAACTGTATAAACCAGAGCATCGCATACGGTTCGCGTAACCGATAGAGCAGCGAGTCCTCGCCATCAGTGGCAACGAACAAGCCAATCTGAACTGCTACCACTCTGAAAAGGAAGAAAATAACGGTCCAGAGAAAGAAAAAATAAAGGTAATGCACCACACGTTTATCAACGTAGGCGCTAAATGGCCGATCCATAGCCCGCCCTAAAAATAACCCTGACAAAAGAAAAAAGTCAGGCATCCGGAAGGGCTTCATAAAATCGATGATATGTTGAACCCATCCCACGTCGCCAAGTTTCATCCCGGCATACATCACCACAACACCGATGATACAAATTCCCTTGGAAAAATCAACCCAGGAAAGATGTGTATTTGTTTGATTACTCATATGTATTGATAAAGAAAGTAGGAAGGGATGCACACCATAGCAGTCGCAATATCTTGGGCCGGACTATTTTCAAGTCAAACCACATAATGATTTTCAGTAGACTCACGCAGTATTACCAAAGTACCCAGATAGTCACTTCGAATTACCCGTGCCGCTGGTCAATTGCCCGCTCAAGGTCTACAATCAGGTCTTCCACATCCTCGATGCCAATTGAGATTCGAATCAACCCATCCTTTAATCCGTTCCTTTCACGAATTTCCTTCGGTATTTTTGCATGGCTCATCATAGCAGGCTGCTGAACCAGTGATTCCACAGCCCCAAGGCTCTCCGCCAGGGTAAAGATCTGAAACGAACTTACAATTCTCATGGTCTCCTCAACCGTTGCGGCGAAGAGCACTGAGAGCATGCCCCCAAAGCCATTCATCTGCTTTTTCGCAATGTCATGTTGTGGGTGGCTCTCAAGACCCGGATAAATTACCTGTTCTACCAGTGGATGGCTCTCAAAATGCCTAGCAAAGCGTAATGCACTTTCCTGCTGCCGATGAACCCGCAGGGGCAAAGTCTTCATGCCCCGACGCATTAAAAACATAGTCATTGGATCACAATGAAGGCCCATCGCAGTCCGGGCAAAGGCCAACTGTTCACGGATGCTGCCATCATTCGTCATCAATGCGCCGCCCACTATATCACTATGACCACCGATATACTTTGAACAACTATGCAAGACGATATCACAACCCAGTTTAATTGGATTCTGACAAATAGGCGTTGCAAAGGTGTTGTCTACCGCCGAAAGTGCTCCATACCTCTTTGCCAAGGCAGCCAACTGTTCAAGGTCGTAGATCTGCATCAGTGGATTAGTGGGAGATTCCATGTACAACATTCTGACTCCGCCCTTTAGAGCCGCCTCAATACCGTTAAGATCAAGCATATCAATCTGTGTAAAGCGAACTCCGAAACGTTCAAAGATCTGTTTGAAAATACGGTAGGTGCCGCCATAAAGATCCGTAGGAATCAGAACATGATCGCCTGGATTCATCAGAGTCATTAACGCCGTCATTGTGGCGACGCCCGATGACACCACCGTCGCATGTTCTGCATATTCCAACGCAGCCAGCGCCTGCTCAAGAGGATAGAAGTTTGGATTCATCGAGCGACCGTAGTCATAGGCGAACTCGCCGGGTGACTTCTGTGCGTAGACAGAACACTGGGATATCGGTTCAACGACGGCTCCAGTCAATGGATTGTTCCGTTGTCCAGCATGGACCGCACGAGTATAGAGACCGTGGGACACCTCCCGAAGTGGAGCCTGATTGTTCGTCGTGGTGTTTTTTGCAGCCATAAAATGCTCCGAGGGCAGGATTCAAGAGTTTTCGGGGGCAACCCCGTGCAGGTGGTTGAGTATATCTGTTGCAGCGAAAAAAGTCATAAAAAAGAAAGCACTGGCGAACGCTTTTGAACAAGAGAAAAAATCAGGGCCTATCAAGGTCTAGGAAATCGATTTATGGATCGCTCATACCACTAGTGAGGAGATTATAAATGTCTGAAGACTCCTGTTTGCCGGAATGGGTCCTATTGATTTTCCTCAATACCCGGCATATAGTCTGTCCCGTTCTAATAAAAATAGTGGCTATCCCTTGGCCCAGGATAGAGTTCCGCCAGTTCATCGCATTTCGGCAGTTGATGCCTGCATTACTGGCCCCACAAGCCTAACAATCCGAAGCCCAATAATCCGAAGTACGAGAAAAACAGGGTACCCTTCATGCGCATATTAGTATATTCAGAAATTCGGATGGAACGCGTCAAAAAACAGTTTCAGAAGACCATGAAATTGCTAATTAATCGCGAGTTTCAGGCAGTTGATTTAAAAAAACTGAAGGGTTCGCCATACCTTCGGGCAAAACTCGATGACACCAACCGACTAATACTCCAGATCGCTCGTTTTGGAACTGAATCTGTACTGCTGGTACTTGAAGTCGTTCTGAATCACGACTATGCCAAGTCGAGATTTCTCAGAGGAGGACATTACCAGGAGTCTGATTTCGTCCCTTTTGAAGTCCCCACTGAGATCGAAACAACAACCGACAAACTGCCAGACGGAGCAGCAATTGAGAGGCTCCGATATATCAACCCTGGCTCGACCACCTTCCACCTCCTGGACAAAGTCATTTCCTTCAATAACGAGCAGGCAGAGATCTTGATGGACTCGCTACCGGCTATCGTTGTCGGGTCTGCTGGCAGTGGCAAGACGGTGTTAACACTCGAGAAGATGAAAGCGTTTCCGGGGAAGATTCTCTATACGTCGCTCTCTCCTTATTTGGTAGAGAATGCCCGAATGTTAGTCGGTTCACACGGATATGAAAGGGATAATCAGGAGATTGACTTCCTATCGTTCCGAGAGCTGCTGGAATCGGTGCGACTGCCCTCGGGAAAAGAAATCGATTATAATGCCTTTCGGGATTGGCTATCAGGGCAAAGAAGCCCCTTTAAGCGCGAACATGCTCGAAAGCTCTATGAAGAGTTCCGGGGGGTAATAACCGGTTCTGCAACTGGCAAAGAATATCTTTCTGAAGTGGACTACCACTCACTCGGAGTAAAGCAGAGCATTTTTCTTGAAGATGAGCGAAAGGATGTATACGAACTCTTTCGGCGGTATGTCTCCTATCTCGAAGAGGGCAAGTATTTTGACCCTGGTATCCTGGCTACCCGTTACCAGACACAGGTACATCCTGAATATGATGTAGTGGTGGCAGATGAGGTACAGGATTTCACCGTCGCTCAGTTGGCTTTTATCCTTCGATTTCTCAAAAATACTCGTAATTTTCTGATCTGCGGTGATGCCAATCAAATTGTGCACCCAAACTTTTTCTCATGGTCTCAGGTCAAAAGTTTTTTCTACCAGGGAGAGTTAGGAGATAATGCTCCCGATATCATTCGAATTCTTCAAACGAACTTTCGCAACTCTCAGACGGTAACAGAGATATCTAACCGACTCTTGCGCATAAAACATCGAAGATTTGGCTCGATAGACAAAGAGAGCAACTATTTAGTAACTTCTGCAACCAATCGAGTTGGCAGTGTCGGCGTTGTTCGCCCCGATCCGGTGGTTCTTGAGAAGCTCAATGAACGGACGCGCCTATCGGTAAAAACAGCAATTGTCGTGCTTGCCGATGATCAGAAAGACGACGTTCGAAAATTATTTGCGTCTCCTCTTATCTTCTCGGTTCATGAGGCTAAGGGCCTTGAGTATGACCACGTCATCCTTTACGGGTTCGTTGCGGCTGCGAGGAAGGAGTTTGCCTCAATCGTGGAGGGAGTAACTCCGAGCGATCTTCAAACCGAGACTTTAGTCTATGGGCGTTCCCGCGACAAGACAGACAAATCTCATGAAGCCCTTAAATTT
>JBIIDM010000199.1:0-6000 GCA_044238365.1 Bdellovibrionota bacterium
GAGAAACCAATTTAGGATGTCTTCCGATCGGGGAACAATCTGAAATCTGTAGGGCCTTGCCCAGAGTTTTGCCCCTCCAAATCCTTTCACCAATCGAGGAAGCGTCCGTGCAATAATGCGGTACTCCGGTACTCCTAAGGACGTCGTACATCTCAAATTCCCTGAACGACCAGATTCCTTCAAACTAAATTTGATTATTGTCTTCCTTTGGGTATTTGGTGGTCTTTTCTCAGCTTCTGAGAGCCTCAGTTCTTCAAATCACTGGAAAAGGCGAATTGGATTCAACCATCAGGCACGAGTGTACGTTCCCGTACTCCGGTACTCCTAAGGACGTCGTACATCTCAAATTCCCCGTACTCCGGTACTCCTAAGGACGTCGTACATCTCAAATTCCCTGAACGCCCAGATTCCTTCAAGCTAAATTTGATTATTGTCTTTCTTTAGGTATTTGGGGGTCTTTTCTCAGCTTCTGAGAGCTTTAGCCCGGATTATTCACCAAGGTTCAAAATGTGCAGAAAATTGAGCGGGAGTATTTATCCCGAGTATAGAAATCTTGCTTTTCGGATTAAATGGGACCAAGAGCTCGTGTGGTGGTTGGAAAAAGACGTATTCTGAAGTTAGGCTCAGGAAATATTGTGGAAATTAGATAGACCGATATCTAAGCCGCCGACAGGGTGGCTGAATTTTGTCGATATTAACGAGATGTTTGTAAATAGCAGTGGCTAGGTAGCGTAATTTATATTCGCGAATATTTTTCGAAAGAGGTTTTGATAAGGACAGCATGAAGAAAACTGACAAAACACTCGTCGTGACGTCTCTTTGACACGAACCGCAATTTTAATTAAGGTTTTTTGAATGGTGCTGAATCGCGCCTTGCAGAGTTCTGTGGTTTCGGCATAACTACGTACAGTAAGTAAAAAAAGGTAGCTCAACTGATGAAGCAGAAGGCGATATTGATTCGCGTTAAAATCGGTACAACTTAGGCGGTCTGCTTTTAGATCTATTTTTAATTCCTTAATCCGGTTTTCGGAGTGTTCTGCTCGCATTACATAAACGTCATCATAAATACTTTGAGCATCTCCATCCATGTTGGTAACAAGAAACCTTTGATTGCCTCCTTGTTCCATTACTTCGGCTTTCATTATGATCTTCCGCGGCGCCTTCCAGCTTCCCGCCATGTAGAAGACGTCATCAAATAGTCTTGCTTTAACACCCGTACGGCAAAATTGAACCCTTGCACTTTCCAGCAAAAACGCATTTTTGCGCTCTAATACGGGATTTCGTGAATAGCCAAGCACGTACTCAATGCCTTGTCTCTCACATACATTCATAATCTCAGGTAACGAAAAACCACCATCACCTCGCAAGATAATGCGCGCCTTGGGGAAAGCTGTTCGTAGCCTCCAAAATATCCATCTAAGAATTGCCTTTACGCCCTTACCTGCGTGACTATTGCCTGCTCTCAACTGCAATAATAACGGAAACCCGCTTGGTGCATGAGTAATAAAAACTGGATGATACATATGGTGATCGTAGAAGCCATGAAAAAACGATAGCTGTTGGTTCCCATGCGTTTCATCTGCATAGCCATCAATGTCAAGAATAATCTCCTCAGGTTCCTTACCAAGGCTCACTATAAATTCATTGATAAAAAAATTCCTCACCCTCTTCAAATCATTGCCGGTTACCCGATTTTCAAGACGCGTTATCGTGGGCTGACTACCTAACGCACCATCAGTTACTGGAAGTTTTCCACAGGCAATCTTCAATATCGGATCGTGTCGTAAAACTTGACTGTCATTGGCATCTTCATGCCCAGCACAGATCTGGAATACTCGCTGTTGTATCAGGGATTCCTGACTGTGGATTATTCGACTCGGATCTCTCGGGTCGCTTATACAAGATGAGAATCTTTCGACAAACCCATGCTTCTTTTCCAACTCGCCGAGCAACGCAATGCCCCCATCGCTACTCAAATCTCCACCTGAAAAATCCACCACTACCTTCTTTTTCCCAGGATGAAAAAGCTCAAAACTCGTGTTACACTCTGTCACAGATAGCTCCTTTAATTATGTAGCCTATTTCGTGTTCAACAAGCTGAATATACTACATAATTTGGGGGCTATCTACCTATCTTCTTCATTAATGGTGAATAATCCGGGTTAGCTCTTCAAATCACCGGAAGAGGCGACTTGAATTCAACCATAGGGCACGAGTGTACGTTCCCGGCGATGCGGAAGAGCGAGATGGCCAGAATCTGGGCGTAATTACATTAGAAACTCAGGTCAGACAACAAGGAGGCAAATAGGTATTCTTGGGAAATATAAATCCCTCGATATTATTCCTGAACATATGGGATGCCACTTTGTAAAGGTTCGCAATATCAAGGTAAAGCTTTACTACCCTTTTTCGAGTCTTATGACAGAGGGAGAGCACGAGGGGGTTATGAGATTGTCGCGTTGAAGTTTTCGCATAGGCAGGTTTTACACCCGCCTTTTGTGAGTGTAAATTTTTCTCACCAAGAAATCCGCGTCCTGCTGCGCGACGTTCCGTACTCCGGTACTCCTAAGGACGTCGTACATCTCAAATTCCCCGTACTCCGGTACTCCTAAGGACGTCGTACATCTCAAATTCCCTGCACGACCAGATTCCTTCAAGCTAAATTTGATTATTGTCTTTCTTTTGGTATTTGGTGGTCTTTTCTCAGCTTCTGTGAGCTTCAGCTCTTCAAATCACCGGAAGAGGCGACTTGAATTCAACCATAGGGTACGAGTGTACGTTTCCGGCGATGCGGAAGAGCGAGATGGCTAGAATTCTGGGCGTAATTACATTAGAAACTCAGGTCAGACAACAAGGAGGCAAGTAGGTATTCTCGGGAAATATAAATCCCTTGATATTATTCCTGAACATATGGGATGCCACTTTATAAAGGTTCGCAATATCAAGGTAAAGCTTTACTACCCTTTTTCGAGTCTTATGACAGAGGGATAGCACCAGGGGGTTATGAGATTGTCGCGTTGAAGTTTTCGTATAGGCAGGTTTTACGCCCGCCTTTTGTGATTGTAAATTTTTCTCACCAAGAAATCCACGTCCTGCTGCGCGACGTTCCGCCAGAATAGTGCTTCGACGGTTAGCAACCAGTTCTTTGATTCTGGCGATGTATTGGACATTGGTAAGATTCTGCAGACTAGGAAGCCTAGAGATTCTTAACGTATGATTTGTATAGTAGCGCTCTTTGTTGACTTTCGGGTTTTGTCGCTTTGCATTCTCATAATCGGTTCGATTAAACCAACGACAAATTCTTTCACCGCCCTCATTGATGATGCTTAATGCATTCGGGCGTCCTAGGGCGGTGGGCTCGGTGGTGATACCTGATGAGACGGGATTTAGTGTTGTGTAGAGAAACCAATTTAGGATGTCTTCCGATCGGGGAACAATCTGAAATCTGTAGGGCCTTGCCCAGAGTTTTGCCCCTCCAAATCCTTTCACCAATCGAGGAAGCGTCCGTGCAATAATGCTGTTAAAATCTCGTTGAAAGCGGGCGCGATTTCCCTTTGGAAAGCGAGCGAGCAGGTGGTAGTGGTTTCCCATAAGGCAGAAGGCATAGATCTCAACGCTGTAGGTTTCCTGATAGCGGGCGAGGGCAGCATGAAAGAAGTTGCATAGTTGTGGTGTTAGTTTGAACCATAGGCGGCTTGAAATGGTTCGTGACGTTATAAAGACAACGTCCTTTGGGAATTCTGGTTTGATTACGCCTGCCACGATACACCTCCTGTCGTAAGAACTTATTGCTAGTTCCTAATATTGCGGTGGGTGGAAAAAAGTTTCCTATTAAAATTAAGGTGATGGGCAGATGTCGAATAATAAGTGCATAGGGGCAGTCATTTAAGTACAGCTTCCTTTAGAATAGGTCTCTGTACACGACAAAAAAAACGTAACTATCTAAAATTACACATAAAAGTACTTTTGCCGTTTCTAGTAATTTCAGCTAGTTACGTTTTTTTGTCGTGTACAGAGAGAATAGGTATAAGAATAGGTATAATCAGGTATAATCAGAATAGGTATAATCCAAAATTTAGGGCAAATCTGAGCGTTATGTGTACCCCTTCTACATAGCAACTATCCTCAATCAACTATGAGTACTATGCCCGTAATCGTTTGACTGAATTGACTATGCCGGTTAGCACTGATTCCGCAACGAATGTTGGGAAAACTTGTGGAATAATTTTTTCTGCTTTTGAGATGACGTGAGGTGTTTCCTCAATTATTTCTTCAAGAAGCGATTGCCCGTCTACGCCGCAGAGGTTTGACATGTGCAACCAGTGCCGTCTTGTTATTTCGTTCCAGTTGTAGTGCTTTGACTTTCCTCTTACTGCCATGGCCATTTTGACTTTTTGTAGGGGCAGTTTGTTGGGGCCCCGACCGATGATTGGAAGGGCTGAGATTACATCATAGATAGGCGTTAGTTGGAAGGCTCCGTTACGCTCAATAAAGATACTGAAGTTTTTCGCATGCCCATCTGTCGCAGCGAGCAGCCAGAAGATAATTTGCGTTTTAAAAAAGGTTCGGCGGTCCTCTTTTGACCTGACTGATCCCAGCAATGTGTTTGATATCTCCTGAATACCGGGGCCACCATCACTTTCGTATTTTTTCTCGGCGCTGATTCCATAAACTTGACAAAAATCCTCTACAGGCAGTCTCATAAACCAGTTTGAATCTGCGGCAAGCCGCCGATCAAAGCGCTCTACGCTCAGTACTTTCTGACCTTCAAAAGTCAAAATTTCGGCATTAACCGCTGGCAACCCATAGAGCTCTACTATTTTGAGACAAAGCCACTCATTCTCAACTGAGGTACTTAAGTCGATCTCATAGTTGGTTACGGTTCCAAGGGGCAATTTGAATATATGAGTGGTGGGAGTGGTTCCGTCCGGAATATACCATTGACTGTTGTGATACAGGAGCCCGGTCTTTTCCTGCGCACCTGCGATGGAGATACGAAAAGGTGCATCATTATCAAGTCTTAAAGTTGGGTCACTGACTGTAACGCGAAGGTGTTTTCCGATTTCCTGATTGTTAACCGGGGTGCCTGTTATCCTTTTCAGATCTTCGGGCCTGACGCCTTGAGGTAGTAGTTGCAAGGCACCGACACAATCTCGTCCGATTTCTGACAAAAGGGAAATGGCACTGCTGCTGCAGCCAAATCGTTTCTGAATACGCCTTCTGATTAGAGCGCTGTCTGGGAGCAGGTTATCGAAATAATCCTCAACTACGTGTCCTCTGTGTGGATTCTCGTAACTTTGAAGTGGCATTGATAATGAAACCGGTCGGCTATTTAGTGACACCATCCAGGAGTCTAGGTAAAAGAACTCGTGTTTTCCACCTGAAGAAACTGACCAGGTACCAACAGCCTCACCGTTCATCCAGACCTCAAGCGATGTGCCCTTTGTCATAGTCATTACCAGTTATCGCTGTCAGTTTTGGTTATGAGTTCGGATTTGGGAATCAGCTCGAGGGCGAGGCCGAGGGAAGAAAGCACCTTGAATAGACTCTCTATAGTGCTACCTTTGGGATTGGTCTCTAATAAGGAAACGGTTTTCTGTAACAGTCCCACTGAGTTACCTAGCTCAGACTGAGTCAACTTTTGCAATTTGCGCTGTCCTTTCAGTACCTTTCCGAGCTGTTCCGGTGTGTAGATTGTGTTTTTCATGGTTGTGAGAGTTCAGGATGGCAAGGCCATTGTCGTCGCTTTTTATCACTCCGAGGGTATAAGTATGATTTATACCGTTCAAGGTATAGACAAAATATATACCTTGAACGGTATGGAACACAATAGGTGATTTGGCTATTGATTCGGGGGTGCAGAGAGAAGGCCATATTTCATTCACAGGGATCTTTTAACCTACATTCCGCACTTTTATAGCGGGCTTTTTCTATCCGATATAACTTGTAAAATCAAGTAGTTAGCGATCCTCTCAGCTCATCCAAGGTGCCTCTTTTAGA
>JBIIDM010000045.1:0-20172 GCA_044238365.1 Bdellovibrionota bacterium
ATAGTAATCTTCAAAAATAATAAAGTATTAAAGATTACTATAACGACTCGCGGAGGCGAGTCAAAACAAACACATAGCCATCGCTGAGATGCTACTCAAAACCGCATTATTTTTGACGATGGCTATACCTTTACGCCTCAATATACCGTAAAGGACTCGGGTATAGTTATCCTAAATAACGAATCGGCAATCTCTGTATCTACTTTCATCCTGTCCAAAGAAAACTCCAAGACCTCTTTGCGTCCAGCAACACCAATCAGCGCCTTTCTACCTGTACTACCTTCAACATAGTCTACATTAAGCTGAATAGGCCCACCCGCTGCTCCCATCAGCTGAACCTTTTGGAGATAGTTCGTGCGATCATCAATTATCCAGATGCCACGATCAGAAACAAACTGGTAAGTACCAACTCGTTGATCATGATACACCTGAACCCCCGTCGAAGGGAGCGTGCCCTTAAAGATCCGTCCTGAAAGAAGCGAAAGGAGCTCTGGTTCATTTGCTGAAACAGTAAGCATTGAATAGCTCAGAAGGGTTTTCAACGTCCCCTTTATGGCTCGCTGCCCTTGGAAGTCCACGTAGGTGGCGGCGGCGCCATCCGAAACTAACAGCCCCAACGACACGGTTGAATTCAGAGGCAGCAGCTCAACTCTCATCATCTGCGGTGCCCTATATACAACCGCAAGCCGAACAGTAAATCGACCGTCCTTTGAATCGATTACGAGCCCTCCTAGCATACGAAGGGATTTGATGGATTCTGACCAGGCCTGAGATTCCTGAATAACACGAATGCCCGGCTCTAACGTACCGGCAATCGGAATCGGTTTAATCGCAGCAGGTAGACATCCCGCAAGCAAAAGACACCAAAATAAGAGTATCCCACTCCTCACGTCTAGACTACCCTTTGCTCTGTCCACTAACACCCAATCCATGCAACTTACTCTTTACCCGGCCAATAGCTTCGTGGTCCAGAAGCGTCCCACTATCACGCTGACCTTCGTAAGCACTCAGCGCAGAGCGATAAACATCATAGGCTCGTTGCGGCTCTTTGACCTTAAGTAAGGAATCGCCCAGGTGTTCGAATACCAATCCGTCTTGCTTCACCAGCTCAACCGCCCGAGAAAGCGTCTGCACGGCCGCATTATGTTCCCCTAGATTGTAGAGGATCCAGCCCTTTGTATCGAGATAGTATCCGTTCGATGGATCGAGATTCAGGGCAGTCGTGACCATTTTAAGCGCCCCTGCCAACTTCTGCTTATCTACAGGCGGCACAGTATACGTATACGCAAGATAATTCATAGCGGCATGATTTTCACTATCCACCCGAATTAATCGCTCCATCAACTTCGTAGCCTCCTTCTCACGTCTCATCACATGCAGCAACATCGCATAATCATAAATAAGCGACGCACTCTCAGGATTTGTCTCCAACGCCTTGGCAATCACCGTCTCCGCTTCACCATACTGCCCCGAATCCCGTAGTATGGTTATGAGATATACGAGTATTTGTAAATTGTCCTTCTCCTTAACAAGGGCCTGCTTAATATGAAATTCGGCATCCTCGTGCTGCTTAATCTGCCGATCCAGAACGGACGCAAACACCCTTGATTTTACGTAAAGTTCAGAAGACTCTGGAATCCACTCAACCTCACGAACAGCGTCACCGATAGCTCCAAGGTTTGAAAAAATCAGAGCGATGCGGTATCGCGCCTTATGGAAATCAGGATCCTCAAGCAGAGCCACGTATAGCTCCTGAAGTGCACGCCCAATCCGGCCCTTTTCAAGCAAAAATTCAGCCAAGGCGTACCGAATTGAAACAGTAGAAGGAAGCTCTGATTCAGCACCATTGAGCAACCCCTGTAACCGAGCAATATCACCCTGCCCTTCTTCCAACACAGAAACTACAGCGCCAATCTGAGTATTTTCAGGAACCTGTTTCTGTACCGCACGATATTCCTGCAATGCTTCCTTCGCGCGACCACCTTTTAATAGTAACCGCCCATAGGCCATACGAGCTGAAATATTAACTGGATTAATCTTCAGCGCCCGCTTCAGACTCTTCTCCGAATCATCAAGTAACCCTGCGATCTCCTGATATATTGATAGGAAGTAAAATCCATTATCGTCAGATTGATTCCGATATGTGTAGAGTCCAAGCTCTGTTATTCCCGTATGAATATCCCGCTGATTAGAAATAATTGCACACCGTAATAATGCTGCCTCAAGACCTTGTGGTGAAGTCAACGGTATCTCACCGAGCACTGCAAATGCCTGAGAACCCGCTCCCTGCGAATGCAACAAATCTGCGTAGAGAACGGTCAGATCGAAATCATCTTTATGGGAGGCATGGGCCCGCTCAATAAACTTTAAAGCCTCCTGACCATTTCCTGCCGCCAGTAACACTTCTCCTAACTGCAAAAGGACAGTTGGTGAGACGTCCTCTCCCATAAGTGCGTTGGTCTTATTGAAATACTCAATCGCCTTTTCATGTTCACCGGACTTTGAGTACAACGATCCGACGATGAACCCATGTAAGGCGCCCGAGTATGCCACCATTCGTCGAGTCGCATCCTTTTCTGCCTTATGCGCGAGCGAGTGCGAGATATCCCCGATCGCATCCGGGCGTACGGAAGCACACCCCGAAAATAATAGGTTAGCCGTTAGGAGACATCCAATCGTGTATCGTAGCTGTCTTGATACCGTTGTATTTTCCGTATTCAGACGCATAGAAATTTTCTCTTTCATGGCCCTAGCATGTACTTCCCAAACCCTTCGACAAAAGATTGATTTTACTGAGTGCGAAGATGTCACGCTCTATTTGAAAACCAACCCAATCTCTCGAGCTTGGGAATTGTCTCCGGCAGGGACAATCTGTTAACTCTTTAACTTCCCATCATAACGTATCATGAGCCTACGTTCTTACCACCAACACTCCCCCCGGCAAAGACCGCAGCACACCCGAAAGCTCTAATTCAGTGATGACAACACAGGCTTCGCTCCCCAGGGTATCTACAACCTTACCATGAGACACTGTACCTTCAGACAAGACGAGCGCCAACACCCGATCCTTAAGGGTTTGCGGGACACGGCTGATGCTATGCAGCTCCGCCGAAGGTCGCCTTTCAGAATCGCCGACTTCGTCTAGGAAACGCGCAGCAAAAAATGGCAGGATTTCCGAAGCACCTAAGAGCATGTGCGCTCCATCCTGAAGAAGAAGGTTACACCCAGCCATCCCACTATCCTGAAGCGCTCCGGGCACCGCTACTACTTCCCGACCAAGATCAAGCGCGCACCGCGCCGTGTTTAAAGCACCACTCCTCCTAGCCGCAGCTATCACCACAGTGGTAGTAGAATAACCAGCAATTAACTGGTTTCGCATTAAAAATTGATGCGGCAACGGCGAACATCCAGGCTCAAACTGGGAAATGAGCACACCGCCCCTATCAAGAATACCATAAGCGAGCCCCCGATGTGCAGCGGGGTAAATCGATGAAAGACCATTTCCCAGTATGGCGATCGTCTGCCCCCCTCTGTCTCCATGTTCAATAATAGCCTTTACGGCACCACGATGAGCCGCGCCATCTATACCGAGTGCCAACCCACTCACGACCACGCCTCCATGAGATGCCACCTGAAACCCTACCTGAACCGCAAAATCACAAGACCAAGCAGATGCCTTTCTAGAACCTACAATGGATACCGATCGCTCCAGCGTTGCCGCGGCGGGGCTACTACCCCGGTAAAACAGAATTACGGGAGGATCCGATAGTTTCGATACCTGATCGGGGAAGTGGGGCGATTCCACTGTACACCATCGAATGCCAAGACGAGCCCATTTTTCCAAATCACGTTCTGCCGATTTTCGCTCAAAGCTTCCGATGCCTTTAAGTAGGTCGTCGACTGAACCTGCGCCAATAATAGAGGAGTAATTCCGTAGACCGATCCCGAAATTACTCAGGTATTTGTTTAGCTCCGCCTTGGGCATTCTTCCTATACATACTGCCAGTACGGCAGAAGAATCCACCTCCATCATCATACTGTACATCCTAGAAAAACAAACTGACAGTTTATAAACTACCCCCGTCGAACCAATCTGCATCCTAATGGTGATTCGCCTTCATTACTCTAGTTACAGATCGCAAAATTTTGTTGCCTATTTTCATGTCGAATACTGGAAAATATTCACTGCTGTTTACGGGACTCAAAGATGAGGATCCTACAACGCTGCGGAGAGTTAAAACAGCTTTCGTTTCGGACCTCGAGCTACCTATACCTGAGATTCAGGAAATTCTTGAGAATCCTCCGCGCAGCATTCTCAGTGCTGACCAGAAAAATGACCTAAAGGCAGTGCTGAAAACCCTTAAAAACGCGGGAGCATTAGTTGAAGTCGTCGAAAATGGTATTTCAGACAACCCTCACTCGGACCCGAAGGAAGAGGACGATGGCTTCTCCTTTGAAATTGATCTGTCCGAGTTAGCGGGAACAAAGAAGGCGAAAAATACCAAGGTTTGGGAACTTTCATTCGATCAGGATGATGAAGATGAATCCTCACTTGCGGACCTTCTTCCAAAACGGGCCCCCGCACTGCCACCTATAGCTACCTCTAATGAATCAAGCGATGCAATCCTGAATGAGCGAGTCAGTGCTGCACCGATCAATAATGACGTGGCTCCACCACAGAGAGTATCGACACCTGCTCCAGAGGAAATCTCAGCGAAGATCCATAAAGTCGCCCCCGAGACAGAAACAGGGGGTGAACTAGAAGATGACGGATTCTCGTTTGTAACGGCCGATGCGGACCCAGTTAGATCGAGCCCTACCTCGTCCCCGCCTCCAGAAACAACAGATCCTTTGGACCTTATCCTACTATCACTTGACGACGATCAAGAAGAACCTAGTCCTTCGGTCTCCCGTTCCAACCCGAACTACGACCTTCAAATACACGAGGATCATGAAGCAAATGCATTCGAAGATGCTCCCCCCACCGAAGACGAGCTAGATCTTCTTTTAATCGACATAAACGACGTACAGGACGAGGTCCCCTCTGGTCCGCCCCCTGTAGCCACTGCCCTCACTACCGATGTACAAACGCCGGATTCCGATACTCTGACGTCACAAGCCTTTGCTCACGAAGATGATTTAGCATTTGATGATCTGCAATCCAGTCAACTACCAAAGTCAAGCACCGTTCTAGCTGCCAGCGCGAGTGAATCTGCGGTTCTTACCAACTTCGCCAAGAGCATTGATGACTTGATTCCACACCTTGAGAGCCAGAAGAACAACATCGCTATAACGGAGCAGGAACCGAGGGAGGCGAGCGAGGACGATTCTCCCTTTTCCTTGGGATATAGCAATGTTCCACCAGCCGGAGACATAGACACCGCGGCAACGTTTAGTGCTAATCCCGAGCAGGGAATTAGAAAATCAGAGCCTCGAAAAGCGTCCCCCGAGGAAAAAAACACCAAACGAAAATCTACACCATCCTTCATTTCAACAAACAACCCCAATAAAGCGTCACCTGCTGAAACGCGTGGGTTTACGTTGAAAAATGAACCCCCTGTCGATGATGATGGGGATGAGGAACCAACGGTTGCCTATCTTAACACTCAGTTAAAACTTGCTCGACAGGCCGAGGAAAGAAAAGCGATGCTCTTCGACTCTCTTCTTTATGGGATACTTGGGCTTGCAGTCATTATTGGAGGAAACTGGATTTTCTTTTCTTTCGTCCTTAACAATGGCGAAGAGAGTGGAACGATGATTCCACCGGTCACAGATGCCGACATTAAAAAGTTTATGATTGAGGAAATTAAAGACCCTGCTGCGCCGCTGAATCCCGACTTGGCCATCATTAAAGAGACGGTATCAAAGGAAGTTATCCTACAATCAAAAAATCCGACCTTTAGTTTAAAAGCCACCTGTGGAGCGTCCGAGCAGGGACTGGTCAACTGTAAAGTAAGTGGTGAAGGGGTCGAATCGGAGATGCCCTCCAAAAAGGATCGGGCAAACGGCATCAAGCAACCCCCCTGGCTTACCCGGCTTGAGTCCGACGAAATTATCTTTAATTTGATGAAGAAGGACGCTTCCAGAATAGCCGAAGGTACCGCTAATGCCTACATAATGTTTGATAGACTTTCAAGCCGTATCTCGGTAAACGTGACGTTACGAACGAGTCCTCCGCCACCTGAAAATACCCTGAAGAAAGAGACCCAAAAACTAACTGTTGAGATTCAATTCCAGAAGGATCTCCCCGCGTCTGAGGGGATTGAGGTAGCTATAACGGGAAATAATCAGTTTGCGATGGCAGCTAAAGCAATTTTTAACTTCTAGCTAGTTCCCACTCTCATCGACAAACGATTGATATTGTTCATTGCGGCGTCTACTCTAAATAACGACCAACATCACAAAGAGCGAGAAGTTACCTGTCTGGTAACATATACCGCTTTAAAAATAGGACTCGAATCCCTTGAGATTTTTATCATCAACTCCGAAACACTACTAGACGTCGAAATAAAGTTATTTTTCCGTCAACTCCAGCTATCCTTGTAGCACTATATAATCATTAAGGAAAACTCTATCCATGCGCACTCGAAAAAGAAGTAAATACGTTTTTGGATTAGTCTTTCTGGTAATTCTGTCAGCCTTACAGGTGAAAGCGGATTTCAGCTTAAATGCAACAAGTAGCATTACACCGTGCGATGAATTTGCAACCCTCGTCCTGCACGACCCCTGGGATATGAGCAATACCGCTGACGTGGTAAACTTCGCCTCTAACGATTTGAATTTTCTCTCAAGTCCGGCTTTTGGGTCTGGACTCTTTACTTTCGGGACTACATTGACCGGGGGCGGGACCTTTCGTTTGCTAGCACCACCACTGCCATCAACACAAGCTGTTGGCGGGCGGTGGGGCAATAACACGCCTATAGATACGTCAAAGTACACGACCATGACAGTTCGTATGGGGTTAGCGAGCTTGGATGCTGGGCAAGGCCTAAGGTTCGTATGGAATCGTGGGTCAGATTATGGCAAATACCTTACCTTTACAAACAATACGACCACCAAGGCCGGTTGGGGCAGTTATACTGTTAATTTTAATACTGTCGGCATTGACGCGTCATCAGACGATACCTCAGGTTGGTCAACGGGTAATATTAAGGGTATCGGGATCCTCCCCACAGTAACCACGCAAAATGTAAGCGTTGATTTTGTCAGATTAGAGGACCCGACGTCCTGCGGCAGTGGCACTGTGCAATACACAGTGACCGCCTCTGGCACCAACGACTATTTTAATCTCTATGTTGACGACGATACCAACCCGTTCAACGGCTTTAATAAGAAGCTAGTAAGCGGCGGTACACTCGGCAGCAGCAGTGCCTCGATCAACTCACTTGGACTCGCACCGGGAACCTACCAGATTGTGGGCGTACAAGACGGAGATTACGCCACGCTCAATCTCGATGACCCTTGGAATTTTACAGAGTCGACTGATGTGAGTTTACTGGGGAGCGTTACAAATCCAACCTACTCCAATGGCATATTCAGCGGAACAGCAAGTGCAGCTGGTCCTCAAATCTATTTAAACGTTGATAGTACTAAACCAATAAATACGTCAATTTTCAAATTTCTTTCATTCAAAATGTCTCCCCGTGTTGATCTGGTCTTAGGTTGGGGAAGTGGTGCTACCACTGTTTTTGCCGCTTCAGCGGACCCAGATGGCGATGGCGTGTATGCAGTGGATCTATCAAACGTACCTGCATGGAGTGGATCACTCAGCAGCCTGATATTTATTCCGCAGTTCCCTGCCGCGACAAACTTTACCTTTGACTTTGTACAACTCCGATCGCGGGGCTATACTACCTCTGATACGAGTCCAACGACATCATCGGGCACTTCCTTCACGGTTTCAGCGGTTCCACAAGTTAAAATAGTGCAACCTGATATTAAGGGGGGCGAGGCCTTTAAGCCTTGGAATTTTAGAGCCGGAGATACCGCGTTTGAGGTAAATCTCAACCTTGGAGCTGATACGCTTCATCCAGGCGAACCGCTAAGCGGCTATCTGCCTGATGTTAGAACTGTTGATTCGGTTCGCGGAGACTTCTTTAAAGGCACAAACATAGCGGGAAATGACGACCCAAATGACTATTTAAATTTTCCACAGTTCACTACTACAAACAATTACCTGATAAACGCATCCGAGTACAGAAACATGTGCCTTAGGATGAATATTGATCGGGACTTCGACCTCACGCTCGGCTCTGTAACTAAATTAGTTTTCAGCAGAGCAGATGGGGCAATTGAGGAGTTAGATGCCTGGGGCACAATCTATGATCGCTGGGAGGGTACCCGATGGTATGAGTACTGCTCCGATCTGACTACTCACCTATCGGAGAAGGGTGAAACTGGACGATGGAGCGGCGACCTAAATTACCTCAGGGTCGATCCGCATGAGTTCCACCTTGATAGTTGTTGCGATGCCAAGGGCAATCCGATAGGTAACCCCATTTGGGCGACCTATTATCTGGATTACCTAAAACTGCGCAAGGACGATACTGCCAAAGGAGCGTTCGCAATTATCTATTCCACAAGCGATGCCGACTCCCCTACCCTTACCACCACCTTCTACTACAACACCGCCAATACAACTACCGGTGGCACTGCTATAGCCACCAGCGACCTAAACTGCGAAGGACAGGTGTGCATTTGGAATACGACCAAAGTGACCAACGGTACTTATTATCTGTATGCGAGGATAAGTGATGGTACAAACAGCAGTACGACAATGGCCAGCGGTCGGATCAAAATTGATAATAGCACTCCAACAACCACAAATCCTGTGCTTTCTATAGAGTCACCTAAAGCCAACGATACAATTTGTAGCTCAATGCAGGTAAAGGGGTACTCATTAATTAGTCAGCGCTATGAAGATGTTGCCGCAGTACAGGTGTTTGTCGACGACGTTTATTACTCCACAATCATCCCAAGTCTCTACAGCCCGAAGGCCGTAGCTGAGTATCCGACGGCCGACTCGAGCAATACAGGGTTCAACTCGCAGGTTGATATCCGCGGGGTAGCCAACGGCTCACACGTTATTAAACTGAAAGCATATGCACCCGACGGAGGAACCGCCACTACCTCCCTTAGTGTCACCAAACCGAGCGGATGCTCTGATCCTGCTGTTGTCACCGACGCTGCCCCAAGTGGAACTCCCAGCACTGCCAACCTGATCGATAACTCTGTGGGCACCGGGCTGAACATGAGCGTTACTACGTCAGGCGAAGAGATTGATTACACGATCACAGGGACCAAAAACTGCACTCTTGTTCGAATCGGAACGGCATCAAAGGCGGCAGGACCCTTTACCTACTTCTATGGCAATAGTGATGCTAGCGCAATAGGCACGAATATTGTTTTAGCCAAAACTACCACCGTACCGCGGTTTATAGGGAAGCCAGCAACAGCACCAAAACCAACAAATAATAGCGCAGCAATTACTGCGGCTAAGAAAAAATTAGCAAAAAAGAAACTAGTGTGTAAAAAAGCCTTTGGATCCAAGAAAAAAGCGTGCAAGACTCAGATAAAAAAACTGACACTTGCAGTCAAAACTCTACAGTCTCAAACAGGACAAGGAAGTGGATCCAGTACACCAGCAACCGCCACATCGGTCTATTTTACCGCAGATTGCAATCAAGGATCCGTGGTTTCCTCAGTACAAAGCCTTGAGAGTTTGACTTTCGGAAACGCCGCAGGTTCACCGTGTGAAAACGCAAGCAATCTGGTATTCAGCGATTGGTTTAACTGTTTTACCTTCAGCATTGCGAGTAATACTAAGAATCGCTAAGTGTGGTAACTCTGCGCTTCCATAACTTCTCCAGTCGAGGCGGCAATACGTATATCTGCCGCTTTACACTTTCTTCCATAATGGAATTGGCTCGATCGGCCCAAGGGTAGGAAAGGCCGACTCCTGTTTGAGCCCACTGACGAGTACCTGCCCGCAACCTGCGGTTATGTTGCCGTAAGGGTTCTGTGTATTGACCATATGACCAGTACGAAAAAAGGACAGTTGTTATGATTAGTCCGGAGCACAAGGTCATTGCATATTGCTTAGGCAGTCCGCTCGCTACACTACAAAGGGCGCTTGCTAGTAGGCCGACCGTTAGCGCGGAGTAAAGCCCATAACGATTTTGATTGAGTGCGTACATAATGCCATACTCGGACCGAGAGAGCGCATTCACCCAGATACTTCCAAAAAGGAAAAGTATCATCCCAAACACTACCGGATTCTCCCGATCGTACCGTATTACCAATAATATCGCTAAAGCCACATAGGCGAGAATTCCTAACCACATAGCGGTATCCGCATTGCCAAAACAGAGTGCGCTGCCGATAAAATAAAGGGTATACAGAAAATTCCTCGATACCTCGGGAAGCGACTCCAGAACACTGGGATGGCCGGGATTAGGAATATAGCCCCAAAAATAAAGCCCAATTAAAATGAGACACCCGGCACCCCACACCAACAGGTCTCGGTATCGACCCGACAGCAACAGTAGAAAACTTACACTAGGAAAAATAATAACTCCATTTCCCAATGAACCCAAAGTGATGGCCGTCGTTACTAGCGACAACGGAAGATACCACCGATAATTACTAGTGATGAACCATAGCGTAAGACCCGAAAATAATAGCACACCACAAATTGCAACACTTACCGTTGACCAGACCAAGCACTCCAAGGGCTGTGGTTGAAATATCATCAAAAAACAGGGAAGGCTGGCAACGGCGGCAATCAAAGGAGTTTTAGTTCGTCTAAAGGAGGCATATATCAGGATCGCAAAGCCCACGAGAAATCCAATCCCGAAATAATCTAAAAGATCAAATTCAACGCTTCCTCGCAAGGTATACAGAAACACCGAGAGAGAGCGCGTTACAATGATTCTATGTTCGTTATGTTGGGCAAATATCCGTTGCAATTTTCCGAGCGTCGTCGGCTGGTCTTTAAATTCTATAAAGAAATTCAAAATGGAATCAAAGTCGTCGACAAAAGGAGCCGTGGGCACCAAACCGTATAGTGTCCAGACAAACAATACCAGAGGTATACCAATGATACTCCAGCTTAAGGCCTCCTGCTTCCAAACGAGTGGGGACCGTAATGAATTCAGAACGACAACATTTTTAGACATTTTGAGTACTTGTATTACAATTCTAGACGCACCAATCTGACTACTATTAAAAATCAATAGTACCCGTGCCAAAACATTCCGTGCCAAAACATTCCGTGCCAAAACATTCCGTGCCAAAACATAGCGTGAAACTACTGGCCAGTTGCTTCAGCAACAACTAAAAACTGTTTGCCGAAGAACTTCCACAGCATTGGGAATCTGAGGTATATCGAGAGGAAAATCAGCGGGGGTTGTCGTTCGGCCATGGTGTAGGGGAGGAAACGATCTATCCGCTCTTTTACATTAAAGCCATTAATTTCGAGCGCCTCTGCCATCGAAAGGTCCGAAAGCGCCAGATAGTGGTCGTAAAAATCCCAGTACTGACCATTTAAATACCGAATATTCGGACCTAGCGCGATCAGTAAGCCACCAGGCTTTAGAGCGCGACCCGCTTCTTTAAGAGTGGCACTCAGGGCCTGCTTGGTGGGCAAATGCTCAAAAAAGTTACTCGTAAACACGACATCCAGCGTTCCGTCAGGAATCGCCCAGGTTTCAGAGCAATCCTGCATCAAACATTCAACGCCTGAAACCAGCCGACCTGGAACATTCGGATTCAGGTCCATTGCGAGCTTTCGCTTAGCAGGAATATTATTTATAAACTCGCCATACCCACATCCAAGGTCGAGGACTACGTCCTTAGGGGTAACATATCGAATGAAGAATTGTTTACACAGCCTCTGCCATACTGAATTTCGATAGTCCACTATTGAGTCGAACCGCCGCCCATAAATTGAATCTAACGAGTCCAGAGCCCCAGACTCACGCGTTTTAAAATTACGCCCTGTTGAATCTAGGTCTAAAGAATTCTGATCTGTAGCAGCTTCCATCAGTCACTCCCAAAGTTTGTTGTATAGTATTTCAAGAACTAACGGATATTCGGACCAGTTCCACCAAAAAAGAAACTATGTATAACAGAATAACTCATCAAATTACTGAGGGACAGTATAACAATTATAATACAGATGGCAATAAACAGAAACTATGCTACGCCACTCCTATTTTCGCTATGCTAGTGAAAATTAGCTTAGCCTCTTCATTATAACTGCCCGCTCCGCCACTTAATCGAACAACCAATACTGGCGGTCTGATCGCTAGGTCCATGCCCAGTTTGAGCCACTTGAACCATGGCCTCATAGAGCTCTCGAGGACCTTCTGGTGGCGACGGATTGCGCCCCCCTGCATCAAGGCGACCACGGTACTGCAACTGAAGGCCCCTGTTATAACCGAAGAAATCTGGCGTGCACACAGCACCATAAGCCCTGGCAACTTCCTGTGTTTCATCCCACAGATACGGAAACGGATAGTGCCACTCCCGCGCCACCTGCTGCATTAGCTCGAAGCGATCCTCTGGATACTCATCAGGATCATTGGCACTAATACCGACGCACCCGATTCCGGAAGCCATAAGCTCACGACAATCGCGCACCAGACGCTCCTGGATAGCCTTTACATAGGGACAATGATTACAGATGAACATGACCAGCAGACCGTGGTCGCCGCGGCAGTCGGCCAGCTTCCAGGTTTTACCGTCGACCCCAGGTAATGCAAAATCAGGTGCAGCCTTACCAAATTCACACACAGGCGTTTCAAGTTTTACCATAAGAATCAGATAGAAATGCGGTTTATAACTTCAAAACATCGAGACAATCGCGAATCGGAAGTAACGCTGTTAAAATCCCCGGCAAAAGGCACGAATCCATCAAACATTACCCACTATAGTGGCGTATTCTCTACTATAGTCCCGGCAACTGCAACTCATTTGAGTTAACTTGACGCTACCTACGTCAATGCCATAATCTGACCGAGCCTTAGCCCGGACAATTCACAAGCCAACTTTGTAATGAGGACCTATGTCGAACGCTGCACTACCGGTAGACCCCAAAGACGATAAAGACACGGGGGCGCACGGTGCTCGGCCTGTAACGGTCCACACAAGGGGGGCCCCTGTGATTTCACTCCTTACCTTAGTTCTTATGGCATCAGGGCTACTAAGTCTTGTGATGCTAACCGTCGCGGAATTTATCAGGTGGCGCGACTGGGACTTTGACGATGCCATGATTGTCTACCGAATGGTTGGAAACATTCTCCACAAAGGCATCTGGGCCTATAACATCGGCGAACAGCACAATCCCAGTACCTCGATCCTTAACCCGATCTTAATCGCAAGCATTGCAAAAGCTGGTTTTGCCATTCCTCTGGCAAGCCATATTCTCTGGGCTGCCTGCGTTCTAATGTCGGGCACGCTGACAATTCTGCTACTTGAAAAGCAACCTCCAGCCCTACGAGCCCTTGCTGGCTATACCGTTGCCCTGCTGCTTGCTCGAAATTCAAGTATTGGCCTGGAAACAAACCTGTTTGCCTGCGGCCTGCTCTTGCTGATGGTGCTGGAACAAAAAAATCGCTCAACATGGCTCCTGATTGGCGTACTTGCCCTGATACGACCCGATGCATTACTGCTAGTTCCGTGTAAACTAGCCTTGGACTATGGTCGCAAACCATTTTCAATTAAATATCTTGCCCTAGTTGCACTCCCACTAATCCCCTGGATTATCTTCTCGCTGGTCGAGTTTGGAAAACCCTTCCCTGACACTCTCTCAAATAAAATCTGGCAAGGCCGTTCCGGCTACTGGGGCCAGGGCTGGATATATTTACGGGGAGGATGGAAGCATATTGAAGCCGCCTCGTGGATTTCGCTCACATCGTACCTGCTTGCTCCAGTAGGAGCATGGTACGCATGGCATGCTCGGAATCCCATCCGATTGCTCATTGCATTCTGCGTCATTCGCGAAACTGCCTATGCATTTCTGAATGTGCCAGGGTACCATTGGTATTATGCCAACGACGATCTCTGTGCCCTGCTTTGCGGCTGGCTCGTTGCAGCAAAAATTGTACGGATGGTAAAAGATACATTCTTTCTGTCGCCCCATTGGCAACGTACATGGGGGTTGGTCAGCGTGCTCATACTTACAGGTCACAGTGGTTACTCTCTTTTGCAAGCAGATGCGAAACCTCGAATGGATCCCCGAAATGAAGCGTACAAGAAGGCGATCCATGCCGTATTAACGAAATATCCGGATGCTTCTACCTTAGCAGCCCTTGAGGTTGGTACTCCAGGCTACTATGCAGCTACTATTACGATGATTGACCTGATTGGTCTTGCATCCTCCAATCACGAGTATATTACAGGACGATACAACGATGATTTTTTCGAAAACCCGCCCAAGGTAGTGCTACTCCATAACCCAATCTGGCATTTCGAGAGAGCATTAACAGAAGATATTCGCTTTGATCTATTTTACGAGGACCCACAGCCTGTCGATGATCCAGCTATGCCCATGCAGTTTTACGCATTGCGCGCGAGTCGCACCGGCAGCCCACGCAACTCTCTGACGGGAGGAACAAAGAGCCTGCAGAACTTCGTTCGGGCCCGCTATGCGCCCCTTAGCACACTGACAGGCCTGGATCCAATGCAGACAGACGAATCATCATCGCTCTGCATTATTGACCAGGTAAATGGCATACTGAATTCAGCCGAGCCAATCAGGGTAAAGCACATACTAAGCGTTCGAGGGTGGGCGGTAGACACAAAGCATGACGTGATTTCTGAGACAGGCACCGAAGTACTACTACTTGACCCGACAACTCTGGCACCTCGTTATGCATTGCCAATGTCCCGACATGATCGCAAGGACGTTGCGACCCACCTCAACAATAAATCATTTGTAAGGGCGGGTATTGAGGGGAAGGGTCACGTGGTGGATGTCACGCCAGGGTTATATATGTTGGCAATCAAGCAAAGAGTTCCCTGGAAAAAACCGAAAATGAACGATTCGGTGGTTTGCATGACGCGGAGTCAGATTGAGGTTGTTAGGTAGTTCCTGTATGACGCCGGTATTCTCTGGTGAGGTACATGCTCGTGGCATAGGATCAAAAATCAGACCTTACGCCTTTCCACCGTTCTGCTTATCCCCATCTTTGATAACAAAGCGCGCCGAAAGCTTTGCAACGGTCGTAGCCAGGTTTGCGGTTTCAACGGATCGTAAGACCTCCAGAAAGTCCTTATATGCTGCCGGTGCTTCATCAATAGGATAATTCCTGCAGTTACTTAGAATATCAGCTGCGTCAAACTGCTCGTCGATGGTACTTTGATCGAGTTCCTTAGATGCCTTGGTCCGGCTCATAGCGCGGCCTGCACCGTGGTTCACGCTGTACGCCGACAATTCAGCTCCCTGGCTTGCTACCATCACGGCTGATCCTGCTACCGGGTTCCCGGGAAGCAGAATAGGATGCCCGGTTTCGGCATAACGGGTTCCTTTGAGCCCGGGATGACCAGCCGGAAAAGCCCGGGTAGCACCTTTTCTATGAACCCATTGTTCCTTGCCGTCGAGGATTTCCTTCCGTGCAATGTTATGGCTGATAAAGTACACAAGGTCTCCCTTTACTCCAGGAAAGACTTCCTGAAAGGCTTCCAGCACAAGAGCATTAATCAGGAGGTGATTCATTGTAGAGAAGTTCGAAGCTAGTGCCATATCGTCAAGATAAGTGTTTGCCGCTGGTGTGCCAAGCGGAGCATACACCAGTTCGCGGTCACCGCCGGGCAGTGGGATTTTCCAGGTTTCGAAGAAACTCTGGAGCGCACGAAATTGAGCTTCTGCAAGGTAAAAGCCAAAACCACGAGAGCCGCAATGCGATACATACGCAATTTTTCCATTCCCCCACCTCAGAGAGTGGATTTCCGGAGGGAAAAGACAACTATTCAGGTCAATCAGATCACATTCGACCATCACGCAAAACTACGCGAATTACCCCACTAAACCGAAGAGTAATATATCTTCCAGCCTACCCTCATCGACACCAGCCAAATAGTTACTCGCTAATTTTCCAAAGATAAGCCCAACTAGAATAACTATCTAGCGAGACACCTATTTTTCAAGTAAACCGTGCGGACTTCTTAACAAAGTCCTCACGGTCGATCACTAAAAACAGAACCTATGAACCACAACCATCGCAGCCGCTTAAGTCACAGCCGTTAAGATCGCAACCATGAAGATCGCAACCATGAAGATCGCAACCGGGGGTATCACATCCATCTAACTGACAGCCGTCGCCATCAAATGGATTTACGTCACAGCCGCCTAGATTGCAGCCGTCAGGAGTTCCATCAAGTAGTCCACTGCCCGCGTCAGCTACATCGCTTGCGCCCTGCACTGCCGCCCCACCAAAATCGACAACTGCAAATGAATCGAGAAGGTCATTAGGGGCGATATCCGACAGGAGTTCTAGAGCATCTACAATAAAGTTATCCCAGTAGACATCCCAAACATCCGGACTATTGGTGTAGACCCAAAGATTCTCTTCCCGAGAATATCCAGCAGGAAGAGCTTCTTCGTCAGCCTGAGGCTCATAGATGACTTGCCCATCAACTTCAAAGTAAAGTGGACGAAAATCCTTATGAGAAACATCAAGAAAAAATCCCTCAAGCTGAGCAGTTAGTAGGCCTACTACTTCATCAACCTGAGTTTCAAGGTAGCTACCAGCAATGGTACCGGAAAATCGAAGAAGGTAATAATTCCCAATTTCGCCAATCTGAACTTCTTGTACCGCGAACAGAAGGGCGAACTGCTCCACCGCCAGAATCTCTCGATTAAATTCCGCAATCTTCTGTCGGAGATCATCATAGGATAGAAACTCGCAGCTCAGTGGATAGGCAAGAATCAGCTTGAACTGATGGTCATACTCCTGAATACTCCGAGGTGGGGTTCGGTCTGAGACCATTTCAAACTTACCACCGGACAAAGATCCCCGAGATATCGGCGAAACTGCCGATGCACTACTGATCACCACTTGCGGGCCCATATCACTTCGCCCAGACTTCAGGGGTACCGGATCGTAGCCATAGTTGGGGGGAATACAGCGACCGATACGCTGGGAAGTTAGTTGAATGCCCTTGAGAAAACCCCACTCATAAATCGCCTCTATCCCATACTGCGAGCAGCTGGGTCGATACCGGCAAACAGGAGGAGTTTTTACACTTATAGTCCTCTGATACCAACGGATCATACCTATAGCCAGATCTCTCATCCCATGAGTACGAAGATCTTCAATTCCTGAAACCATTTTAAAAAAACCCGTTACGTCGCTGAAAAGTACCAGAAAAATTAAGTGGATACAACCCGAAATGGGGCATTTAAACTACTTTATATAACAACCAACAACCGCAAATTTATAAGTAGCTAATAATACGACTTAATAAAAAATAGCGTGCAACAAAAAGTTATATTTCGTGATGATGTTCAATGTGAACACTACTTCCAGAGCAACGTTGCACTGGGATATTGTCAAAGAGCACCTTAGCTCCAAAGGGTATCGAAGTCGCGACAGCCAGCTACCACGCTATATAATATCATTGAAGTACCATGAACGGTTCGAATGTGACTGGGAGGAATGCTATCAGAATTATCACGAAAATACCTCGATTGTAGCCAACCTTCCGGGTGATCACAACGATGTTCGGGCCTCTGCCTTGACCTGATGTACCATCGAACGCTGGTAAGTTAACAGAAATAGGGAATCGCTAAATTCGAAGTAAGTTCAGATAGCTGAGCCGCTTTAGACCGCGAAACTGCTCTTTGTAGGGGTATACTAGCAGTCCGTCGATAACACCCTTTAACCCGTCGTAACCGGTTATTTTATCAACCTTTTCACTAATCCGTTCGACTGCTTCCAGCTCCTTTAGACGAAGCAGAACGGGATTACTTTCCATCAACTTCGCCGTGTTTAGAAGAGAACGAGTTGCAGCAGTCTCTTCTCGTCTTCTGATATTCTGCGCTTCAGCCGCTTCAACCACCTGATTCAGCAATATCCTCATCTCGCCTGGCAAGGATCAAGTCCTTGATGCCAGCGCGTGTCACAACAGTGCCAGCGGCAGAAAGTTCTGCTGTTATTAATTCGGTCAATTCTCTGTTGAGCGCCTCCTTACTCTCAAGCAGCGAATCAAGAGAACGTTCGCCCACCTGTTGTCTCAGCGCGAGTTGGGCTGATCGATAAATTTCTGCATAATAGAACGCTCAATCATTTTTTGATGTTGATGCAGGGACTTTATTCGCTAGATTTAATCACTTGACCAATTTAGCTTATTAGACTAAACTAGTCAAGTACCTAATTAGAATAGTAAAACCCCTTAAAACCATGCCCTACTGGATCCAGCGCACACTCACCACTGCCATACTTCCCCATCTCCAACAACCGGTAACGATCCTGACCGGTCCTCGTCAGAGTGGAAAAACAACTCTCATCAGGCATCTACTCTCTGAACGACCTGGGGGCTATCGTTTCCTGTCGTTAGATGATCTTCAAACGAGATCGCTCGCTAATGAAGATCCTACGTTGCTACTCGGAGAGATTACACAACCGATTTTAATCGATGAGGCCCAGTATGCACCAAACATTTTTCCTGAGATTAAGCGACGAATTGATGAAGCAAGATTTAGTGGAAGTGTGTTACCTGAAATTTGGCTAACCGGCTCGCATCAAATCTTAATGAATACTCAAGTTCGGGAGTCTTTGGCAGGTCGGGCCAGCTATCTGGAGCTACACCCGCTATCAGCAGAGGAGTTAGCGAATGCTCGAATATTCAGTCAAGAAGTTTTCCTGAAGGGCGGGTGGCCTTTTCTTTATCAGCAACCGGACGTTGACCCTGTACACTTTTTGAATGACTATATTCGGTCCTTTATAGAGAAAGATATAGCACTCTTGTCTGGCGTTCAGAAGCTTAGTGCGTTCGATAAGTTCCTGCGTCTGCTTGCAGCAAGAACCGGACAGATTCTTAATCTTTCATCAATTGCCGGTGATATTGGTGTGCAAGTTACAACAGTTTCGGATTGGATAGGGTTGTTAGAACAGAACCGATTGGTATCAAGAATTTCAGCATTTTCAACCAACCTCTCAAAAAGGGCTATCAAGTCGCCGAAATTTCATTTTCTTGACGTCGGGATTGCAACAAGATTACAAGGTTGGCGTTCGCTTGATCCGCTAATTGTTAGTCCTGCCATCGGAGGTCTTTTTGAGAGTCTTGTTTGTAGTGAGCTAATTAAAGCACGAGACCATTTAAGAATTCCCCTAGAACTGTTTCATTTTCGTAGTAAAGAGCACGATGAGATTGATTTTATTTTGAAAATTGAGACTGAGCAGGGAATCAAATTCATTGCAATCGAGGCTAAGTTCGCAGCTCAGTCAGCAAAAGGATACATACTACCACCGAGTTGTCGTTTTAAAGATAACTCTCCAGTTTCTAATTGGGTGGTTACTTTTGATGGTGCGCAGCAACAACTACAACATGACACTATGCAGATTCCAGTGTACAAGCTAGCAAAGGAACTGGCAGCCTTTGCATTTCATGCTGGAGCGTAATTTAAAACGACTGCAAATAACACCTAACTGTAACACCTAACTGTAACACCTAACTGTAACACCTAACTGTGGCGTCCGCTCAGTCTATCATTAGGCGGGGCCCTTTATTAGAGTCTTTCCTTTGTAACGCTCTTGGATGTGTTCTTACGTTTCTCATACTCTAGGAGCTCACCTGCTAAGTCCGACAGACCTCTATCACGCGCCATAGTACTTGGAACATCGCCATTCTGATTTGGTCCGGCCGCTACTCCTGAGTTCATAAGATTCTGAACAGTAGTGGTAAGTTTGTTCGTAAATTCGACCTGCTGTTGGCTTGAAAGATCTGCAGTTGCGCTGTCAAATCCCATCAGCAATAGATGTAGGGCACCGTTTTTCTTAACATCCGTGGTTGCTGATGAATCTGCGCCTTTAGTGAGCAACAACTCAAGCACCTCAAACCTTTTATCAAATGCTGCCGATAGCTTGAGGGAAGGTATGGAAGAAACCATTACGGTCATTAACCTCCAACTCCCAGAAATAATAACTAACTCACTGGTATCAACCAATA
>JBIIDM010000200.1:0-5914 GCA_044238365.1 Bdellovibrionota bacterium
TATCGTCAAGAATACGGTTAAAACCTTTCAGATTCGCACACCGGCGAACATTCACCAATCAGAATACGGGTATTTTTACCCTCTGCACAATAACGCGCTTCAATCGGCGCTTACCTTATTTTTAAGTGTACTTACTATGCCTGAAAGCTTTGCTAATGAACCAATAACTGGCATGTCTTTTAAAATTCCCTCTTCTAATAAGGTGTCAAAAAAGACCTCTCCTACTTCCGATACAAGTTCTATTGCTTGTTGTTTAATTTTTTCCATTTTGCCCATTCCAACGAGACAGATTGTCAGTCAGGATTATTTATTTCCATCAGCAGAACCCCGATGCTTCATCATATAGTCTCTTAAGGCTAGATTGATAAAAGTCTGATAACCCTTTTCTTGTTTGGTCTTGAACCAGGAAAGAACATCATTATCAATTCTAATGCTGATAACGGTTTTTTCTGGCGGAAGATTTATTTCAGCGTTTTTCCAAAATTCAGCGTTGGTTTTTGGAGCATCAGAATAATCAATATCACTCTCCTTCATAGCCCCAAGGATCTTCAACTGCTGCTCTCTCGATAGTGCCATAAAAAATACTCCTTTCTTCTTTGCTTGCCATTCGAGCCGAGATAATTCGATACACCCCATTTCTTAAGGTGTAAATTATGAAAAGGACAAAACCCTCGACTATCCCAAGAGCACACCGCCTTTCCTCTCCATAATCAAAGCGATCATCGACCCGTGAGATCCATGCCCCTTTAAAAATATCAATAGCCAACTCAAAAGACAGCCCATGCTTTTCTTGGTTCTTAGAGTTCTTGCCTTCATCCCACTCAAATTTCATATCACCATTATATATTATGTATATACATCCTGTCAATATACAATATATACCTTAAAAAGAAAATAGTATGGTCAAAAACTATAGTTTACGGTCGTCCCCAAATTGTGCTAAAAAACACCCCAAAACCTGCGATTTTTGAAGGCAAAAAATGAGGGGGGTTTTGACCACCCCTATTTTGACCCGAGCACCCCATGCAAGGGTTGCTACAGCGACAAACAGAACGACAAACCACAAAACCATTCTTTTCCTATTGCCCACGCCTATGAAAGTAGCCCTGTACGCCAGAGTATCAACCGCCGACCAAAAGAGCCTTAAAAACCAGATGGACGAGATGAGAAACTACGCCCAAGGCCGTAAGTGGGAAATCATCACAGAGGTAAAAGAGGTAGGAAGCGGCGGAAAGGTTCGTCCCAAGCGCGAAGAATTATTGCAAATGGCAAGACGCAGGGAGATTGATTGTATTATCGTCTGGAAGCTCGACCGTTGGGGAAGGTCAATGACTGACCTTGTTACAACGCTCCAGGAGCTTAGGGAGATGGGCGTTCAATTTGTATCAGTTAGAGACGCGCTAGACTTTACCACCACCATGGGGCGCGCGTTAGCTGGAATGCTTGCCGTCTTTGCTGAGTTTGAAAGGGATATCTTAAGAGAAAGGGTACGGGCTGGCCTTGCCTCTGCAAAGGCCGAGGGACGAGTTGGGGGGAGGCCGAGAGTAACCACCGAAGATCAGCGGAAAGAAATCAAAAGACTTCTTTCCAAAGGAACCTCAAAGGCTGAAATTGCCCGCGCCCTTAACATCTCACGGGCTACCGTAAGACGGGAGGGATGATCAACGACCTCAGCTCATATTGCATACAGATAAGAAAAAACGGATCTTATGCAATCGAGTATCTAATTCTAAGTATTTGATTTTTTAACTTGATATCCCCTAGCGCAATCTCTCCTATTTGATCAGTTGTGAGTACATGAGTCCCACCGCACGGAATCGGGGTTTCCCCTTCGATTGTTACAGTCCTTAAATTGGGCTCGATCATTGCTGCGGTTACCGATCGCGAATCTGTGATAACCTTCAATACGCTTTCTTGAATAATGGCTTTGAAATCAGAGGGAAGATCGAAAGATCCTATGTCGAAATCGACCCGCGCCTCTTTGGGCCAATGATGACCAGAAACCGCCTTGAAGTCAGGATGTATTCTCTCAACGACATTTCCAATCAAGTGCCCTGCCGTGTGGAGCCGAGAGTTCAAACTCCTTCTTGACGAGTCGATTTTTAGGGAAATCCTGTCTCCGGCATTGACCTGTTCAGCCTCCCCCTCAACAAAGTGCAACACCCTCTCCCCCTCACTCTTTACAGCGACAACAGGAAAACCATGAATATCACCCAAATCGCACTGTTGCCCCCCACCTTGAGGATGAAAAATAGTACTTTCCAGTATGATGGCAATCCTTCCCTCAAGAGAACAGACTTCTGTAACACAAGATTCATAACTATCTGAATTATCAAAGAAATATATTTTTTTTGTCATTAGGTTATAGCGATTAGAAGTAATAGAAGTCGCACATATTATTGCGAACGCTGTTATTTTTAGTTAGAATCTTGCTCGCTATACCTAAAAGGTCTTCACGACCATGAAATGGACACCCTGCATCATTTCTAGCAAAAATTTCAAACAGGAGCATCTCTATGATCTCGCTCAGAACAAATACTCAGCAGTGGTAATTGATAATTTCGTTGATGAGGAGTACTGCAAAATTGCAAGTAGTAATTTTGAAGCACACTCTGATCTCTTAGAGTACAAACAGGCGAATGTGACAACAAAATATCTTGGACACTCCCTTGTTGAATTAGCAGCCCAACCGGAGTTGTATTTTGCAAAGGTTCCCGATATGTTTTCAGAAGTTCGCGCTGTTTTTACCACACCAGATGAAGTATTTCCAACCCCACTAGAGCTAGTAATGAGGTTAATAAACCAAGCTTGGCAACCAGGGGTAAAAGTAGCAGAAGAATCTGGCAAGCATTATTTTGCTGGAATAATGAGAGCCGTAAAAAGATCTCCTCTACATAATGATTGGGCTCCACGTGATTTTTACTCTTGGTCAATTGGTAAAATTACCAGTCAATTTACTTGGAATCTGTATCTCCGCTCACCAAGCGACAACAGTAGCGGACTGGTAAAATATACGATAAAACCTGGCTAGAAGAAGACGAGAAATATAAACACAAGTCAAAATCAATGATGGGATATAAGGACGATGTGATATCTAATGCATCCGCAACACTCCTTGAACCTCGCGTTGGAAGACTGGTTATTTTTAATCCCTGCAACTATCACGAAGTTCTACCGAGCGACGGCGATATTCCCAGAATATCAGCCAGCAGCTTCTTTGGAATCAAAGACGCTGATAGTCCAATAGTCTTCTGGTCTTAAGGTTTACGCTTGGTGGGATGTCTACTTAAACGGTTGATGTCCTACTATTTTTGTAATTTTTGGAGCGCCATAAATGTGGAAATACTTGGAAAGTGGAATAGAAATTCCATCCCTTGAAATTATTGAGACCGCCCTCTGCGAAAACAAAAAGTTTTTAGTAGAGACCCCCGTATGGGAATGGAAAGGAGAAGATAAAGACAGACTAGTTGGCAATAAAAGAAAAGTTTTTTGCAAATTAGAGCTATTACAAGAAACAGGAAGCTTTAAGCCACGAGGGGCTCTTTGTGTAATGAAGGAATTAAACAAGGAGCAATTGGCCCGAGGCGTTACCTGTGTAAGCGCTGGCAACCACGCCCTGGCTGTTGCCTATTCAGCGAAGATACTAGGAACATCAGCTCATGTTGTTATGCCTAAAACCGCAAGCAAACTCCGTCTATCAAAATGCCGCGCCTATGGTGCTCAAATCTCTCTTGCGGATGACATCTCAAAAGCCTTTGAGATGGTTAAAAAAGTAGAGAATGAGGAGAAAAGATTCTTTGTTCATCCCTTTGATGGGAAATACACCGCTTTAGGGACAGCTACGCTAGGACTAGAGTTTATCAAGCAAGTTAAAAGCCTTAGCTCGGTAATAGTACCTGTTGGAGGAGGTGGGCTTTGTGCGGGAATTAGCCTTGCCGTCAAACAACTCAATCCAAGCTGTAAGATAATTGGAGTTGAGCCGACAGGAGCCAATTCACTCCAAAGAAGCTTTGCTTCAGGCCAACCTGAACACCTTGAAAAGGTCGAGACTATCGCAGATAGCCTTGGATCTCCCTATGCTTTGGAATACAGCTTTAAGGTATGTCAGCATTTCGTCGATGAGGTTATATGCATATCTGATGATTCAATAAAAAGAGGCATGGGAATATTATTTGGAAGTGCCAAATTAGCCGTAGAGCCAGCTGGAGCGGTCGCAATTGCTGCTTTAATAGAGAGCCTTCCCATTGAAAAAACAGGGGAAAATGTTGGCATTATTGTTTGTGGAGCAAATATAGACCCACAGAGATTTTGCGATCTTTTAGATGATACACACTTGTACTGTTAGGCCACACAAGGTAATCGCATTGTAACGTGAAGAATACCTAACCCCCACAGGTCGTATTCTTCTGATGTGGCTATAAAACCCATCTTCTTATAAAATCCCGCTGCCTGTTTTTGGCTTTCAAGCCAAAATTTATATGAATCATCAGATTCTTCAGATAATTTGTTGGTAAGCGCCGAAAGAAGGGCGTTCTTGCATTCCCAGCGTGATATCCGTAGAAATCCTCCTGAAATACTGTCAACTTTCATGAGGAGTACTAATGAGAAGAGAGATCAAACTGAGGCCGAGAAGACCTGAGGCAGAGCAACATCGACTTATCAAGGAACAACGAACTAGTGGTTTGTCAGTTAGGGATTTCTGTGAGCGTCACCAGCTGCGGGTAAGCACTTTCCATAGTATGCGTCGACGAGTCGATGGTCGGGCGACCAGCCGTTCCGTAGTGGCCAATAGGCCGTTTGTTGAACTCCATCAGCCGGGTGTACGAAATACTGAGGATAAGATAAGTCTTCTGATGCAAGGATATTCTCTCGAATTTTCGCCGAAGCTTCTGTCGGAAGTGCTTCGAACGCTAAAAGAAGGGAATTTCTGATGCTTCCCACTTTTTCAAGAGTTCGTGTGTTTGTCTATAGCGAGCCGTGTGATATGCGAAGTGGTATTAGTGGGCTTACCGGACTGGTACGCTCTGGCATGAACCAGGATCCCCTCAATGGTCACTGCTACTGCTTTCTCAATCGAAGACGAAACCAAGTGAAAGTATTGTATTGGGATAGAAGTGGCTACTGCATATGGATGAAGAAGCTTACCAAAGGAACGTTCACCTACCCTGAGTGGAGGTCAACTTAACCCAGCAGAGTTCTTTGCTCTCCTTGAGGGAGCGAGGAAGGAGGATCTTGAGCAAGCCGGGAGAAAGCGTTACTTGTGTTAATGGTTCGATTATTTTTATTTTTCTTACTTTAGATCTATCTATGCTCTTCCATGTGCGCTAAAGTGCGTCGCATGGAAGATACTAAAAAAACAACACTGGAGGAATCCTGTCCTGAGCAGGAGAAGCTAATTGAGGATCTAATGGCTCAGATATGCGAGCTTAAACTCAACATTAAGGATCAGACTGCCACGATTGAAGATCAGACTGCTACTATTGAAAGTCAGAATTCGACCATTAAGGATCAGAATACTACTATAGCAATCCAAAAGGCGACCATAGAGGAGCTAAAACAACGCCTCTATGGGAGAAAGAGTGAACATCATAAAAAGGGAAAAAAGGGAGAACCAAACGGTGCACCCTCGAACAATCAGTCTACCGACAGTCAGAACCCAAAGGATATTAAAGAAGAGACTGTTAATCGCAAAGACTATCTCGACACTCAGGAGCTACCAAATGCCGACCCTGTGAAGTTCCTTGTGGTCACCTATCGTCGCAGTTAAGACGTGAGATAGTTGAGATTGAATCAAAGCCATCTGATTGGACTGGAGGAGGGCTACGATGAACTCGAACCGAGAATAACCGAAAGGCTGGTAGTAGAGCCTGCTAAGGTCTATGTACTAAGAACCATCCGTCGAGTTTGGAAAAGT
>JBIIDM010000201.1:0-5913 GCA_044238365.1 Bdellovibrionota bacterium
ACCTGTTCGATGAGTTCGCAGAATTCCTTTGCCGAGCCGTCCATAACCGGTACTTCATCATTGCATTTAATTAATACGTTAGAGAGTCCGTATGCATGAAAGGCTGACAGAAGGTGTTCAACAGTGCCAGCTCTTAATGGGCCCAGCCGCAAAGTGGTGGCAAATCCGGTTGAGCGAACAAAATCAACGTGCGCCGGGATAGCTTCGTTGTCGGCAACCCCTGCAAAGTGAATGCCTGAATCAGGCGGAAGAGGCTCAAGGATCAGTCCGCTTTTCTTTCCAGAATGTAAGCACTGACCGTAGAGAATTGCACTGGAACGAAGTGTTCTCTGTGGTACCAGGTCTCCCCTCCAGCGCTGGTCTCGGAAAACGACCGGGTTAATTGTTGGCCCATTTTTTCCGTTTTTCCTCCTGGAATAGTCTTTCAGTGAGGTGACATTAGCTGGCGAACTGTGCTCGCTTGTTGTGGTGTTTGAGCTCGTGTTCGAGAGAGGTTGGCCTATAAATTTTTGAACGGCGGCCAGCACTTCCTCAAGATCGAAAGGCTTTTCAATAAAGTCTGCGGCACCCAAGCGGGTGGACTCTACGGCAGTGGCAATTGAGGCGTGTCCGCTTATCATAAGGACCGCTATTTCGGGGTCAATGCGCTTTATTTGCCGCAACACTTCGATGCCGTCCATTTCGGGCATCCAGATATCAAGTATCACCAGAGCGGGAACGGTTGTGCCGATGAACTCCAGTGCCGTTAAACCATCTTCGGCCACAAAGGTGGTGTATCCCTCGTCCTGCAACACCTGCGAGAGGGTATTGCGGATACTTTCCTCATCGTCAACTATCAAAATACTATTTTCGCGTTGCTGTTGAGAAGGAACTATCTGGCTCATAACGTAATAGAATTTTTACAGAGAGTTAAAGAAGTCTCTTGGATTTTTAAAGAAAAAGTCTTTCCCGTCCAGCCACCGTGATTCTCGCTCATTTTTACCGAACGGCCATTTTTGCTGAAATTCCGAGCGAATGCATCACTGTAATAGCGAGATCACGTCTTGCCTTATGAACAGTTATGGTCAGGAAAAAAGAAATTACGGCGTACTTTTCCTGCGCGGTGACAGAATACCCCAATTTCCAACTTTGGGATACCCTCGGAAACTAGAATAGCATCACGATGGTCATGGCCGATCACCTCAAGAAATCGCTCCTCTAGCTGGTGCAAGATGGCCTGTTTTCCATTAAGAGCTCCATTGAGATCGTCTTTGCAGACTACAATTTGAGGGGCATTCCGGAATGGGTAGTGCCAGGGGAGTATCCTGATCGACTCCGGGTCAGTAAGTTCCTCCAAAGGCACCGCGTTGTCAATCGAGAACGGGGTAGCAAGAGTTCTCCTAATCGAGACGACGCAAGCGCCGCATTTGAGATGCTCGCCTAAGTCTCGGGCGAGTGATCGAACGTAGGTTCCCTTTGAGCACCGGATACGATATTTAAGAATACAATCGGGTCGTACCTCGGGGCTCATCATCGCGGTCGGGTCAGTGGAATTACTATATCGAGGATTTTCGTCGTTGAGGCGCGTCAGAGACAGCTCGGAAACATGCACCATTTTGGGCGTAGTGGTAAATATTTCCCCTTTTCTCGCCCGAAGATAGGCTCGTTTCCCGTCGATCTTTACCGCGCTTACCTGAGGCGGGGCTTGCAGAAGGTCTCCACTGAAGAGTTCGCATACCCTGTTCAAGTCGATCTCTTTAAGAATGTTTACCGCATTTGCAGTGTCATCCCGAATAACTTCACCGCCGAGATCATCAGTGGTGGTTACCTTTCCTGCCAGGATTTCTCCTTCATAGCCCTTTTCGCCATCCATGATCAAATCGCACAAAGTCGTCGCCTTGCCCACAAAAAGCACCAGTAGGCCGGTCGCGTCCGGATCGAGGGTGCCGCCATGACCAACTTTTACGCCGCCAAGTGTTCTTCGTATCTTCCCTACACACCCGGCGGAGGAAATGCCGGCTGGCTTGTCTATGAGTACTATACCGCACGCTTTATTCATGGAGGGAAATGCTTGAGATTTTTTCGATCAGATCGGGAAGGAACGCATCAAAGTCGTCAACCCGGCGTCTAAAGGCGGCGGCGCAGATATGCCCGCCACCACCAAACTGGGACGCTACTTCACTGACGTTATTCGTTAAGGCATGAGAGCGCAGGCTGACCCTCCACAAATCTTCAACTTGCCGGGCCAAGAAGGATACCTTAACCCCTTCAATATTTCGAATTGTTTCTACGAGACCCTCGGTCGCCTCCTCACTGCTTTCAATTGTTTTCATGCGTTCTCTCGGGATCACTAGTCCGGCAATGGCCCCCTCAAGGTAGAACTGAACCGAGGAAAGAAGTTGATTACGGAAAAAGAAAACGGGCTTAGGGAGAAGTGAACCAAGTTTCTGTGATACCAGTTGCAGATCAGCGCCATTCCTGAGAAGGTAAGCCGCCATTTCAAAGGTATCAGCTGAGGTTTGATTATAACTGAAAGATCCGGTATCCCCAACAATTCCGGCGAGTAGACAGGTCGCCATTTTCATGTTTCCGCTACTGTGTGCAGTCAATGCCAGTCGGCCGATCATTTCTGAGGTACTGCTTGCCTTTGGGTCAACCCAGTTGATCGATCCAAATATGGTATTTGATATATGGTGGTCAATGTTGATGGTGGCGGGAAAATGCTCCAGCCAAGGCAGTAATACCTGACCTACACGCGCCTGGTCTGCACAATCGACATACACCAAAAGCGGTTTAGTGCCACGCGGAGCAGGAAGCGCATTGACGATTTCGTCCGATCCCGGCAGGGCAAAATATTTTTTGTCAACACTTGAGCCATTGGCATATGTTACTGTTGGAACGCCAAGTTGGCGCAAAAGATGGAGCAGGCCAAGGGCCGACCCGTGGGCATCAGAGTCTGGGTTTTGGTGACTTACAATTACAATGTCGTCAGATTCCAGAAGCTTTGTAAGGACCAGGTCGCAGGATGTATGGTTCATGGTCTGGATTGAAGGGTCGTTTGATTGATTGTTCATTCTATAATCTTGAAAAGAGCAAGCAACTATCTGATATAAATCAGATATTTGCAATATTAACCATGGGCGAATTAGCCCTCTGTATAACCTATTACTACGCTTGGAGCTGTTAAGTCCACTTCTTTTGAAGTGCGGCTGTAGTAGGTTCGCCGTATCAGAACTCTTCCGGGATGTTCAGATCTCCAACCAGAAGCACCAAGGATTCAGGCCCCACAATAGTCGAGTGCAGGTTCGAATGTTCGGCTGTCGCTGAACCACCCCATTGCGTTGATCTGGTATCCAGTAGCCGGCACATGGGATACGCAGTGTGAACTGTTTCCACGTCATTCCCGAGGTTAAGCAGAAGGCGCACCCGTTGGCTTCCATGCACTCGGTCATACTGGAGCAGGGATTTCCCGGAAAATTCCGTCACGCTTTGTGCGGCACGATCGGTGATCGGTATCGCTGGGAATTGCTTTCGGAGTGCGAGACATTTCTTGAACAGACCTAAGACAGCGTGCTGTTTTAGGGTGCAAATATCGAGATGTTGTCTAGATTTCAGGAATGTCCGTTCATCTTGCGGGTCAGGGAATTGACTACGGTCACTGTAAAAGTACCCGAACTCATCAAGTCTACCTTTACGGGTGGCTTTAATAACCGCAGGGTCACTGTGGTTACAGAAAAAGAAGATTGGATCTTGCGAGTAAATTTCGTCTCCAGAAAGAAAGAACGGGGGGCCAGGTAGTAAGAGGGCCAACGCGGCAATTGCCTTGTATGCCTCGAATGACAGTCGCTGGTTAAGGCGTAAGCCAAAATAATTTGCGACTTGGTCAACATTACTAAGCGGCATGACCAGGCTATTGACTGGCACTGACGAAGGAATATCTTTTCCTACTTGCGTATCCTTAAATTTCGAATAGTGTTCTCCATACCCATTCCGTAGTACTTCAGCGATTCGATGTACTGGGTATTCGGGCCTTTCCCAGAGATAGTCTGTGAAGTATCCGCCTAGTTCCGGATGGAAGTAGGCTAGAGAGCTATGGTGCAGCCCGTCATATAGTTGACCGCGCCATCCATAGCCACCCAACTCCCGCGAAGTTATCAGGCATGGATCGTCTGTATCGAATTCAGCGAGAAGAAAGAGAGGTCGCTGTAGCTTTTCTTCCAAGCGCGCAACTTCTTCCTGCAGCTCTTGAAATATATGTTTTTCCGAGCTATCGAACACCGCATGACACGCATCCATTCTAATTCCGTCAGCATGGAGTATCTCGAAGTAAAAACGTATTGCTTCGATGATATGGCGTCTTGAGCCCTCGGCTCCAGGTTGATCATAGTTCTTGGCAGCCCCCCAGGGCGTATGGTACACGTCCGTGAAATGTGGTCCATAATTCCAGATGTACGATCCTTCAGGGCCAAAGTGATTATGCACATGCATATCCAAAATTGCAGCCAGGCCGTTTTGGTGAAGTGCGTTGACTAGTATAGCGTTTCATTAAAATACCCACAAATAAACACTTGTTTTTGTTTGAATTTTGTATATAAAATCCTGCTCTGGGTTAATTAAGAGAGGATTCATAAGGCTATGGCAGGTACCAGTTCAAGACCTAAACTCGTGTTGGATGAAGAGAATAGGAAGAAACTTGAAAGTTTGCAACGGAGTAGATCTGCGAGTTTTCAAACGATACGTCGAGCCAAAATTTTGCTGTTATACTCAGAAGGTCAAACGATAAGTGAGCTGATAAGGACGATAGGATGTTCGCGTGATATGGCGTGCAAGTGTATTGATAAAGCACTTGGAATGGGAATAGATGCGGGCTTGGTGGATTTTTATCATCGTCCGAAAGAGCCAGTGATAGATGAGGCGGCTAAGGTATGGGTAGTGAGCGTTGCGTGCCAACAACCGAAGGATCTCGGGTATGCTGCGGAAGTTTGGAGTAGGAAGCTCCTGGCAGAGCATGTTCGGGGCCATTGTGTGAAGGCAGGGCATTCCTGTCTTTCCAGAGCAGCCAAGGCGACGGTTCACCGTATTTTGAGTGAAAGATGTCTGAGGCCTGAAAAAATTCGATACTATCTTGAAAAACGAGATCCTGACTTTGAGGAAAAGATGCGGGAGGTTGTAATGGTATATGAGGAAGTCTCACTAGCGACAGAGGAAGGAGTGAGAGATGAACAAGGCAAGCAGATTATTACCGTCGTAGTAGATGAAAAACCGGGAGTTCAGGCACTGGCGAACACCGCGCCGGATTTACCCCCAGTTCCAAACAAGTATCCTACAATTGGTCGAGACCATGAATATAAGAGAATGGGGACCGCCTCCATATTAGCCGCCATGGATCTACATGATGGGCATATTATTGGAAGAGTTGAGAAGCGTCACCGAAGTTGTGAGTTCATACTTCTTTTGAAAGATCTTGATGATTACTATCCAGAAGATGTTACTATAAGGATCATCCTTGATAATCATTCTTCACATACTTCGAAGGAAACGCGAGCGTTTTTGGCCCTAAAGCCAAATAGATTTGTCTATGTCCATACGCCTAAGCACGGATCCTGGTTAAACCTTGCCGAAAATCTCTTCGGCAAAATGGCTAGGACTTTTCTCAAGCACATTCGGGTTCAGTCTTGGGAGGAGCTGAAGGAGAGAATCCTTCGAGGAATTAACGAAATAAATGCACAACCCGTTGTATTTAGATGGACAAAATTTGGTAAAGCAGAAAGATAGTTTATTTTAAGGCGTTTTAATGAAACGCTATACTAGGTGTTCGGCAACGAGCACTGTGATGCGTAGTCAGGAGAGTAAGCGAGGTGCAAAATGGAGAACGGGTAGAGCCGCCCTTGAATGTATTGAGCCCCGAAAATCTACATGTCGGAACTGGCCGAG
>JBIIDM010000202.1:0-5907 GCA_044238365.1 Bdellovibrionota bacterium
TGCCGAGGTAATTAGAATTACGTCACGGCGTTCACAGCCAACGGAGTTGTCCGAATGTCTTATGCTCTTTCATATAGGCTCTCTAACCGAAACAACGCTGGCATATGAGCTGAGGCATCGTGGGGTTATTGATAACGCCTATCGATTTGGCGGATTCGCCAATGATTCATGTAGACTGGCTTTGGGGTATGAGGATATTCAATTGCAACTTTCGTTGTGCGCTTGGGATTTGTGCGCAACCTTGATAGCGCAGGAAGCTGGCTTTGCAGTGTGGCTGGATCCGTTTGGAACGCCTACCAAGCTTGAAGATTGGAAGATTAAGGAGAACAATCCAGTGCTTGTCTGTCCGCCGGATGTGGCGGAAGAATTGGTCAAGACGATGGTGGAGCTGGTGGGTACGGGAAAGGCGGTACGGGCTCGTGAATAATCCGGATTAAGTTACGGCCATCTCCTCTACCAACGCCAACACCTCTTGGGTATCAACTATTCTGCAATCAGATTCCCACGGGACCCTGACCCCAGCATTCTTTTTTATGAGCACGGTGGCTCCCAACGGAATGCCACTCACATTGGTCTCATCATCACCCTCCTCGTCTTGGGCCGTTGCTACTTCGATGACCTGAGCAAGGACACTCTCATCCATAGTATCCTTGAGGCCTTCTGGGAGATAGAGTCCGCCGTCGGTTGTCTCGGGTTGCTTGATTATTCGAACAACGACTCGAAAACCAAAGGGGCTAATTTTTCGTATCTTAACTGGCATGTTTCTCATAATAGCACGTCTTTTTGCGAGGCGGGGTTTTGCAGAGGGCGGGGACCTTGCGGGATATTCGCTATCCTGCTTCTTTATAGTAATCTTCAAAAATAATAAAGTATTAAAGATTACTATAACGACTCGCGGAGGCGAGTCAAAACAAACACATAGCCATCGCCGAGATGCGACTCAAAACCGCATTATTTTTGACGATGGCTTTACGAGGCGGTACCGCAAGACAGATTAGGCCGGCGTAATCGTTCTCTTGATATTACTTTTTCGACAAAATCGGTTGTGTGGCCTAACCACCTTGAAGTCGGGCCTTCGGAATAGTCCGCTCTGCTCGGGCCTCCCGAACCACTATTCTACCATTCGGCCCTGATTATCGTTCATTTAAAAATGGAGCTAACCAACTGAACAAGCATCCTAATTGTTGTGGATTCTTAAGCACAGGTTTATAGTCTCAAGGCAGTCTCTTTAGCCCTTAATATTGGTGTCTTTAGTGAACTAAAGTCAACTAAAATAGTGTTGTATATAAAAGAAGAGGATTCGAAAATGAGTCAATTAAATGGTAGTACCGATGGTAATGGGGCCGTAGTAGCGCGTATTGTGTTACCCGAAGGGACTGTTGAGCTGCCTATCGTTGAAGGTACCTGTGCTGAAAAGGCGATCGATATCACGCATTTGAGACGAGATTCCGGGTACATTACTCTAGATACGGCCTACGTGAACACTGGAAGTTGCTATAGCTCGATCTGTTTTATTGATGGCGATAAAGGGATTCTGCGTTATCGGGGTATTCCGATCGAGCGGCTCGCGCGGGAGGCCAGTTTTATTGAAACGTGTTATCTCCTGATTCACGGAAACTTACCAACTCAGACGGAGCTTGATGAGTTCTGTGACGAGATCAAACGCGAGATGATGTTACATGAGGATATAAAGCGCTTCTTTGATGGGTTTCCTCGTGATGCTCATCCGATGGCGACGCTCGGTTCGGTAGTAATGTCACTCTCGACCTTTTATCAGGGCGAAGATGGCGTGCCTGGAGAGGTGTTTAAGCGTAATTGCATTCGCTTACTCGGGAAGTTGCCAACGATTGCAGCCTATTCTTACAAAAAGTCCATCGGGGAACCGTTTGTGTATCCGCAGATTAAACGGTCCTATTGTGAGAATTTTCTCTATATGATGTTCAGTCGCCCTGATGCCGAGTACGACCCGGATCCGGTTTTCGTGGATATACTTAACAAGTTGTTTATTCTTCATGCCGACCATGAACAGAACTGCTCAACGTCAACGGTGAGACTGGTACGCAGCAGCGGTTCGAATATATTTGCCTGCATAGCAGCTGGAATTTGTGCGCTCTGGGGGCCTCGCCACGGGGGGGCAAATGAAAAAGTGATTGATATGCTCGAAGAGATTCGCCGTGATGGTGGCGATGTTAAGAAGTTTGTCGAGTTGGCAAAAGATAAGAATTCTAACTTTCGTTTGATGGGCTTTGGTCATCGGGTCTATAAGAATTTCGACCCGCGGGCTGAGATTATCAAAGAGTCCTGCGACACGCTTCTTACAAAGCTTAACCGCAAGGATGAGTTGCTATCGATTGCCAAACGGCTTGAGGAAGCGGCACTTACCGATCAGTATTTTATTGACCGAAAATTATACCCTAACGTTGATTTCTATAGTGGGATAATTTATCGAGCAATGGGTATTCCTCTAAACGCATTTACTGTGATGTTTGCGCTAGGCCGTTTGCCGGGGTGGATCGCTAACGCCCAGGAACTCTCGGCCGAACCAGACAATCGCATCGGGCGACCTCGGCAGATTTACACGGGGCCTGAATTAGCCGAGTATATACCCATCGAGAAGCGCGGGTGACCGATTCAGTTACAACGACTTGGGACGTTTTTGGGGCGTGGTGATGGTACCTGAGTGGTTGTCAGTTATTTAAAAACAAAGTGGAGTCAATTGATGTGGAGTTAGTCCTGCTGCTGGTCGCTATTGCGTTGATGATGGGAGGTCTTGGCGCCCCCGTCCTGGAAGGGGTTTGGTGTCTTCTTCTTTTTACGGTAATTTTTGGGGCGGGTATAGGCGGCTTTTCGACGAACGGTACTCCTGAGGAACTTCGATATTGCTATATTTTTGCCTCCGTCATAGGGGTAATTGGGTTCGCTTTATACCGTCTGGTCTATATCAAGCGGTGTCTAGGGAGGCCACTCTACAATAGACCCTTTCATCAGGCATCGGGTTTCTTGGTCTTTATCGTATTCTACCTCCTGTGTTATTCCCTCTCGATGCGTTGGCCAGACTTTTTTCCCATGGGGGAGAGGCTGCGTGACTATTCCTTGATCAGCGCACTCGAACGAAACCCAATTCGTCCGATTGAACCGTGGGCGTCGCCCTATCCGCTGTACTACTATGTTTGGTGGTATCGTTTCGGGGCGATGATTGGGAACTTTCTTGGTTGGCATACTTGGGACCTTTATCATGCCATGGTTTCCTTGCCGCTGGCGCTTTTGGCCGGGGTCGTCTGGAGCTTAAGTCTGAGAGTGTTTGGCGGCTCCTGGATCTATGCTGCTGGAGCGACGGTGCTTTGCACTCTAGGCTCAAATGTCGCCGGGGTATTTTATTTTTTTTCAAGCAAGGAAGGTTGGAACTGGTGGGGACCGTCGAGGGTCATCAAGGGGGCTATTAATGAGTTTCCGGTGTGGTCGTTCTTGCTTGGAGATGCTCATCCGCACTATCTCAATATCGCAGTAATTCCGCTAGCAATGCTGGTGTGGGTTAGGATAGCTGACGCTAAATTTCCGCTGATTCCACGTATTGTATTTCCGAGTGTCTTGATATTTATTACCTTTTTCTGGCTCAAGGGTGCTAACGCCTGGGAGCTGCCGATGTGGGCAGCGGTAGTGTGTACGGCGCTGTTTTTTGGTCTAACCCTGCAGTATTCGGAGTACATCAGATCATTGGCAGTGACTGGAATACCATTTCTCAGAAATGGTGAGGAAAGCATGAATGATCAGACCTTAAGAATTGGAATTTTTGAAGGGGTCACAGACCAAAAAAAAAATCCCGTGGGACGGGCGTTTCGTTCATGGGCGCCGGTAATACCAGATCTTGTTATATCAGTAATTGCGGTAGTGGGAGCATTTCTGATTGTCATCATTATTTCGCTGCTGCAAGAACAGATTAGAGCTGGAGATGCCGAACTTACCTGGGTTCGGGCACCCATTATGATGACCCGTACCAAGGAGGCGTTCCTTCATTGGGGCATCCCGCTCACCTTGGTATGTCTTTTCCTGCCGCTACAAGTACGCGGCGGCCTGAATCGATTTCTGGTGTATTGCTTCGAGGTAGGGACGCTCTTTAGTGATGACGCGTATCCGCTACTCTATTTTCTGCTATTCGTGTTTTGCTGGGCAGTAGTGCAACGGTTGGAAACCGGTGAGATTGAGGCGGAAAAAACGGATGCAGTGTCATATTTGCTGACTACTACCTTCGGTGTTGCTTCACTATGTCTGATACTTTTGCCCGAGGTGGTGTTTCTGAATGATGCTTATGGGGGCGATAACGAGAGGATGAATACGATCTTTAAGGTCTACTCGTTTGTATGGACACCTTTTCACCTTTGGGCTATCTCTCTGGTGTATTCAGCTGTAAGGAAGGGACCTTTAAAGGTATTGAGGAGAGTTCCGAGCATTATGATTTTCGTTCCGCTTCTGATTTTTTTCGGCTTGACTACTGTCTGTGCCATGCGCATAGCGTTTGAGACGGGCATTCGGTCGTCTAATCCCGGAGTTCGTTGGGACCGTGAGGGGTTAAGTCGGGTTGAAGAAACCTACCCTGGAGCTCGGGCAGCAATTCGGTCATTGCGGGCTGCTGAGCCTGGCTTAGTGCTGGAAGCTCAGGACGGCGCCTATAACTGGTCCTCCCATATCACCACTCTTTCAGAACAGCCTGCCTTTCTGGGCTGGCGGAACCATGTTGATCTTTTAACCAAGGACGGCGCGGAAGGCGAGCGTCGTGAGAAATTCACTGAGCGTGTCTACAAGTCAACATCATGTGATGAAGTTTCCGAACTGCTTGGGCGTGAACACATAAGGTATGTGGTACTAGGTCCGATTGAACGGAAAAAGTATACGCCGCAAGACATGAGCTTCGACTGCCTTCGGCTTTTTGGAGAGTTTGGGCAGTACAAGGTATTTCTGGGGCCGAGGTAGATAGGGCGGGTAATTTTACCGGTGTAGCTGGGGACACCGAACAATTTTAACCATTTACCTTGGTTACGTTGCGGAGTATGAATTGAATCGTTTCGCTCTTTGGCAGCGAAAGGTGTTTCGTAGTGAACAATCGGGCTTTGATACAATACAGGCCTGGGAATATTTCCTAGTTCTGCTATGTAACGTTTCGTTCTGACGCACCATAACGGGTGTAAGGGTTCGACCTCTAAATGATGTACGATTTTGATGTGATGTACCATGAGTAACAGAAGTAACACTGCTGAGAGCGAAGATGCTGAATACGCTCCAGTAGGCAGAGTAGTTAGCGTTGCTGGAGCCCCACAGGTGGCCAGACCCAAGTTTCCCACCCGAAATATAGCCTTACCGCCTGCTATAAACTACGAAACGTTAATTTCAGAGGCCCGTGGTAGTGGTTTTGAAGTTCGCTGCATCGGTTTTGTTGAAGGTCCGACTAATTCCATGATCGTTGTTCTGAAAAGAAAGGATGGTCTTTTTGAGGCTTTTTTCGGCGTACATCATCGTCTTGAACGCCTTGTGCTTGAACCGCGGGCAAGCTTTAACTTCGGCGGCGGAGTCTTCTTGTCAGGAAGGAATCAGGCTGGTGAGCCAGTGTCGTTGATGGTACCGGAGTCTAGTCGGGAAAATCTGGGATTGACCGCAACGTTTAATGGTATGAAAATTAGGCGCTTTTAGCAGGGATTCCTCATAGATGCCCCAGCTATTCCCCCCGCTCGGCGCTCCTCGGGCCCAGGGACTTCGTCCCTCTTCGCTGATCGCGAATTCACCCTGTAAATTCAGTGTGTTGTAGCTTTCATAGGGTGAGCTGACATTAAAAAAAAGCTACAATAGTGCGCGCAAACATTTTAAAAATATTGCTGTACTCTTTTGTATTTATTGAGAATTTTTTGACTCCGGGAA
>JBIIDM010000046.1:0-19873 GCA_044238365.1 Bdellovibrionota bacterium
ACTGCCAGGGATTTTTTCAAGGTCGAGGAAAGTGATTGTTTTGTGAATGAGGCGTGGTACTCCACGCCGCAGTGAACAAAATCAATCACTTGACGAAGAGATTGGGAAAATACCTGAGCAGTTACCAATATACAATAATTATCCAGGGCTACCTTCTCTTTTTCCCCAACCTCGCGGTCAACGTTTCGAGCCACTGTTTTGATACTGACTACTACGATAACTGACTAGAAAAAGATCAGGCCATAAGCATCCTGTGCCGAATACTGTCATGAACTCAATAGAGGATCAAGGACCTTACATAAAAGGAAAAGAGCGATTGAAACCGCTCGATCCTACTTACGCCTTCTAGCTTAAAAAACTACTTCACAAGTCCCATTTATTTTAAACCTGAGTTTCGTATAAGAACAAAGATAAGAAAAACGAAACTCAGGTTTAAAAATAGTTATGAGATTACTTCTCGATCAGCTCCACAATTCGAGGGTCCATCGGGTCAACTGAAGACGCAAATTTCGCGACAACCTTACCGGTTCGGTCTATTATGATCTTTTCAAAATTCCATTTTATAACACTATCTGAGAGCTGCCCTAGGAGATACTGATAGACAGGCTGCGCACTACGGCCAGTGACCGACGCCTTTTCCATGACCGGAAAAGTTACACCATAATTGAGTTTACAGAACGACTCTATCTCTTTGTTCGACCCGGGTTCCTGTCCGCCGAAATCATTGCTGGGAAATCCCAGAATAACCAAACCCTTGCTATAAAAGCGGTCGTGTAGCTCCTGCAGGCCTTTATACTGTGATGTAAAACCGCACTTCGATGCTGTGTTCACAATAAGCACAACCTTCCCCTTTAATATATCAAAAGGATACGGCTGACCTTGCAAGGTCAACGGTTGCAATTCATAAAACTTATTCACATCCTGCTCAGCCATGGCAACGCTTATCGGGTTTTGAAAATACGAACTCATAAATAGCAGCACCTTACAAACTGACTCCAATCCCTTACTTAATACTCTCATAAGTTTCCCTCAATCGAACTAGCCTTTCAATAGTACGGAAAGCGCATAAAAACAAATAAAAAATAAATCTCCATCCTGACTTTTCACTTCCTAGGGTGTATAATAGCATGAAGGTCGGGGATTGTTCTTTTGTGTTATTTATTTTTTTTCCCATTTGCTAAAAGCAGGAGGGTACGGATTTGATGAAAATAGCGTTTTTTTCTTGGGAAAGTCTCCATTCTGTCTCCGTGGGGGGGGTTGCGAATCATGTTACTGAGATGGCTGCGGCGTTGCAGCGTAGGGGACATGAGGTGCATGTGTTTGTGCGAAAAAATGATGGTCAGGAGGAGATTGCTGTTCACGATTCCGTCACCTACCACAAGGTTCCAATTGATATAAACCCTGATTTTGTAACAGAGATGTACAACATGGGGCGGAGCTTGGTCTGGCACATGGCAAAGTGGCAGAGGGAGCACGGGATGACGTTTGATATAGTTCATTCCCATGATTGGATGTGTGCCCCGGCGATGGTAAGCGCAAAAAATGACCATAACCAGGTGGTAGTGATGACTGTTCATTCCACGGAATTTGGCCGTTCCGGCAACTCCCACCACGGGGGAAACATGTCGCAGCGCATAAGACGACTGGAAGATGAGGGATTATATGTCGCTGATCGAGTTATCGCTGTGTCAGGACCGTTGGCCGAAGAGGTGCGATCTATATACCACGTTCCAGAATGGAAACTCCGGACAATCCCAAACGGCATTCGATGCAATAAATTTGACCTTCCGGTCGATGTAGAAGAAGTTCGGGAGCGTTATCGCATTGGCCCAATGGACCCAACGCTCCTATTTGTCGGGCGATTAAGCTGGCAAAAGGGGCCAGACCTACTGCTCGAATCAATTCCGTTTGTTCTTCGTCACCGGAGTGATGTAAAGTTTGTATTCGTAGGTGATGGTCACATGCGCTGGGATCTTGATCGGCGGATGCATCAGCTCGGCATTGCTCATGCTGTCCGTTTCCTTGGAGGCCTTACCGGCGATGAATTGCACCGCGTTTTCCGCGCCGCAGATGCTGTGTGCGTACCTAGTCGCAACGAACCGTTCGGCATAGTCATTCTAGAAGCTTGGGCAGCTCGCAAGCCGGTGATAGTTACGCCAAATGGCGGTCCGAGGGAGATTGTTACACACGGCAAGAACGGGTTCCACGTCTTTGATAATCCCGGCTCGATAGCGTGGGGCATATGCGAAATGTTTAACAACTTTGAGCGTGCCCACGACATGAGTAAAGCGGGTCGGCAGCTTGCCGAGTCAATTTACAACTGGGACACCCTGGCTGAACATACCGAATGGGTCTACCACGAAGCGCTTGAAGCCCGTCACCGTCCAATTCCAAAGGCCCCCGTGGTTGAAGAAGAGCAGCGGATTGACGAGACTGTGCAAACAGTACGTACCAAAGCACGTCGACGGGGACCAAAGCGTAAACAGCCCGTTGCTGAGATGAATCAAACTCTGTAGGAGAAAAACGCCGTTTAGCGTTTTTATTCTCCGGCTGGGAGGGACGATAAAACGGGCTCTCCCTGATAGTAATCGAGGAGCCCATTTTTTAGCTCGGAATTTATCACTTGAGAGTAGGGAGTTCTTCATAAGTATTTGATTTTACTCAGCGAAGCCACGTACCGCCTTACATAACAACTTCATGTAAAATCAAATGATTAGCCTGCTTGGTGCATCCTCACTCTAAAGTTATCAGAGGAAACTCGAGTGAGGGTGTTTGTCAAGCAGACCTGTTTTGCGACCTACGATGCACCACACTCAAAGTTGAGCTGTGCAAGATCACCTCTTAAGCCATTAGTTGCAAAGCTTTGTTGGAAAACGACCGTCTTTCCATCAGTAGCGAGCGGAATAACGGCATGCACACTACCGAGGGATTTATTGCCACTACCTGACAGAAGCCCATTTCCACCCGAAGCGCTAGACACTACCTGACGCGATACATCCAGATAAAGTGCTGGAGCAGCGTCAGCGCTTGGCAGCTCACGAGCTGTCATTACAAGAAGACACAAAGTACCCTCAAAGGAGCCTCCTTTAAAATCCCTCCTGTTCACACACTGATTTTGGTGGAGATATGCTTCGTCTGGATTCTGCTGTAAGTCGAGAGAAAAGGAGCTAAATTTCTCTCCAAAGGCGGTACGTGGCTTCAGTGTTTCAGGTATTGACTTTGAGGATTGCCATAAGGTGACTTTGCACGTCAGAGGCTTTGAATCGGCTACTACCACGGTGGGAATAAACAACAGCACAGCAAGTAACGAACAGAGTGAATGTTTCATCGCTAGAATCTCCCCTTTGATATGTAAGGCACGTTAACAGTGAAAACAGCAGACCTCGGCATGCAAGACATGTGCTATGAGACTGTAGTTAGTAGCCCCTGAAAAAAAGCACTGAGAATAAAAAAACCTATTTTTAGGCAGCAATTCCCGACGTAAAAATAATCACAATAAAATTAAATATCTGTAGGTATTTAAAAACTCTTCGCGCGCGCGCGGCGTGCAGTATAGCGCTATAACCGCAGTTCTTACGTCGCACCAGGTCATAAGGAAAAAACGGTTCAGCCGAATTAATGCTGCTTACTCGCGACTCCATCGCTGACGTAACGGCTGCCATACCATCAAAGCAAGCCCAAGCACTAAAAACGTCAACGCAAAAACTTGCGCCTGAGAAATACCAGCACTAAATCGCGGGTTCAATCTAATGATCTCAATTAAAAAACGCTCGCACGACATAGCCGCAAGATAGAGTCCAAAACGTGCGAAGGGTTGCTTTAGCATCCCCTTCTCTTCAACTCTGGTCAGAAGCACAAAGACCAATATACTCATTATTGATTCGAAAAATGGTGCCGGATATGCCCGAACCCCTGGCGGCGTTGGTACCACTCCCGTTTCATACGACATGCCGATCCAACTTGTTGTCGGTACCCCATAATCGCCGTCACCCGAAAGTTGGCAGCCGATTCTTCCAATCGCATAACTCAGGGTCAGCGCTGGTCCCATTGTATCGACAAATTGTGACGGCAAAATCTTGTCGCGCTTCATCATTATCCAAAGCGTGACTGCTGCAATAACGAAGCCTCCGTAGAAAATAAATCCGGCATTCGCAAAGACGTGGCCCGCTACGGCACTAAGCCATTGAACCATCGATGTTGCGTTACTAGCGTCCTCCAAAATCTGGTCAGTATTGACGATCAAATACCAAATCCGCGCCCCTATAATTCCTGAGATACCGGCCGCGACGGCATACTTTTCAGCGAGCCCCGGATCAATCCCGTTACGCCGAAAGCTTGACGAAAGGATAGGAACACCCGCAAAGACAGCCAAGGCAATCATAAGACCGAAGGAATTTATTGGTAGGGGCCCGATATGGAATAGCTGTGGAATCATGACGATAGAATATCCTTGAGACCGTAATTTCAACGTCAGAAAGTGGTTGGAACGACTATCGTGATTCTCAGCTATAGTATAGCTCCACCGCTGGAAGTTATTTAAAATAGCTTGCTTCTATAGCGCTTCTCATGGCACGCTCCATGAAGGGCGAGACCAGAGCCTCGTACTATTAAACCATGTCAACGTTCCAATCCGAACGCTGCAAGCAATTGCCCCACCGTTCGAGGATCGTCCCATTCTCTTGGACCCGTGAGACGCACCTCTAATTTCCCATCCCTTCCTACCAACATCGTAAGTCGATTTTTATCGGTAAGTAAAAATGTTTCAGGAACGCCCTTTACCTGATAACGCTGCTTGGCTAGTCCGGATTCATCAAGCAACACAGGGAAGGTAACTCCTTCCTTTGCCACGACCTTTGCTAAATTTTCGCGACTGTCGTCGATTCCGATACCTATAACCCTCCCACCTCTCGGCGTAAGGATCGAGTGCAGCCGCTCGAGTGCAGGCAACTCCCTTATACAAGGTTCACACCATGAGGCCCAAAAACACAATACGGTCGCCTTACCCTCTAGATCGTCCCGAGAGATTTCTCGACCGGTAAGATCTTTCATGGCGAAGTACGGGGCGACTTCACCCGGATTTAACCCAGAACGTGGTCGACAGCCCGTAGAAAACAACACAAGCAGCAGTATCGAATTGAGAGCTGTTGGCGTTACCCGCATTAGTCCCCCACAAGAAAATTGCTACTCGGAATTACCCAATGTTTTTGATTCCACACCACTGCAGCGCTATACCAGCTTGCTACCGCCGTACTTCTTACGGAATCGATCAACACGTCCCTCGGCATCAACAAACTTCTGCTTTCCTGTATAGAACGGGTGACACTCAGAACACACACCAATTCTAATCTCAGGAACGGTCGAGCCCACGGTAAATGTTGCACTACAACCAGCGCAATGAACTGTAGCCTGGTGGTATTGAGGATGAATATCTTTTTTCATATTCAAGTACTATCTTAAAACTTAAAACTGTTTAATATCAAGGATTCAGTGCCTTAACCACTCTAGCGACATCGGCTCGTCAGTAATCCACCTTCGGATAACACCACAGAGCGCGGCGATAAGTCAACTTTTCGACTGCCGTATTTCAGTCATTATTTTCTCAACAAGACCACGGCATACGCCTCCATGCCCTCGCCCCTACCTATTGCGCCAAGCCCCTCCTTGGTGGTTGCCTTAAAGCCTACCCTACTTACGTCAATTTCGAGCAGTTTAGAGATGTTAGCGCGAATTTGGTCGCGAAAGGGCGCCACTTTCGGTCTCTCTGAGACGAGGGTCAAATCGACGTTAACCACTGACCATGCCCCAAGCTTTGACATCACAACGCGTAAAAGGTCTCCACTTGATGCTCCTCTATATTGTTCATCAGTATTGGGAAAGTGAACACCAATATCGCTCTGTCCCGTCGCGCCCAATAGCGCGTCCATCAAAGCATGCAACACCACGTCGGCATCTGAATGTCCCTCGAGGCCCGGACCGGCCGGAATACAAACACCCCCCAGAAATAGTGGGCGACCAGACGCTGTCCGATGTACGTCGTAGCCGTTCCCGATTCTTATCTCGCCATCCATGAAACCACCTAAAATTCTTAAAAAAGACTACCCATTTATCAAATAAAAAGGTAAATATATCGTCAAGATGTCTCATCTCACAAGTGGAGCCTACGCTAATGTCAGAAAAGAACCGTATCTCAGTACACTCCCCGCTATCAGTCTCGTTTAGCGAATCGCCAAACGGTGACACTACTGGGACCATTTTAGGAGCTGATACTGACCGGGATATCAAGACCCGAAAGGTGCCCGCGCTGAAAATCTCGTGCACCGGAGCCTTTATTGTTGCGGCGTCAATGCTCTGCTCGTGCTCCGCTCGTAATGGGTCCCTTACGGGATCTGCCCCACAGGCCAACGCAATACAGGCCAACGCAATACAGGCCAACGCACGCTTCGCCGCCGATCGTTCATTACAGAACAGTTGGTCTAAATCACCGTCTTACCAGCTCGCACACCACTCCGAGAAAGCAATCTCCGAGAGAGTCAGAGGAGGCTCGATTTTGATAGCTCGTCCCGCGCCTCAGGTTAATGTTATGTATGCTGCAGCCGGATCGTCACGTTTGTCAGGTTCCGAACCTCGAATGCTCGGCTTTGCACCAACATCTGCGAACGACAAAGACACGAATGACATAGACATAGTCTCACAGCAACTCGTTGCCACTATCAATCGCAAGGCTTCAACGGTTAATATCAGTGGAATTGACTCGCCTGGTCTCGTCTACCAGCTGGGCGATTCCGTGCCTTCAGGAGCATATAAGGTCGGGTTAATCCAACGAAATCCTCGATGGTATGCGCCTGATGCGTACTATACTCGACGTAACCTAAAAGTCCCCCCTGCAGGGAGCGCACCCCGCTTCCTCAAGGGCGCACTAGGGATAGGTGCTATCTTTCTACAGCCCTTGAATGCCCTAAACACGCTTTTGCAAATACCGCTCCACTGCGCCAAGGAGTATACGGAAGATGTTGGAGGGGTACAAGTGCCCGAAGAGACCTACCTTGAACTTCAGCGTGCTGTAGAGCTTGGCAAGACGGTCGTAATTGAGTAGTCTTGGCCGCACGGCCTATGATTGCGTTAAGGGCCCTAGCCCGGATTATTCGCGAGACGCGCCACCTGAGCGGTTAATGCACTGAATCTTCCGACGAAAATAAGATTTTCAGACTTCCATGTGTCTCGACACTATGTCACATGTGTCTCGACACTATGTCAGCCTGAAGATCTCATTTTCGCCAAAATCTTCAGCACCTTAACCGCTCAGGTGGTGTGGCTCGTGAATAATTCGGGCATAGGACTATTTTAAAATTTGGTGCGAGTAGTGGTAGTAAAAGACGAAGCAAATAGACGGTATGTTCGCCGGGAGCAAACCCACGCAATAGGTGTGTTTCTGGACGGAGTTAGTCTTGACAGAGCTGCAAGACGGCTGAATAAAAAAGTCGACTGGAAGCTTCTAGTGAAGATAATCAGCGAGGGACGCATACCGAAATTGCTTCGATATTATACCGTTATTCCCCACGAGGATGATGCCCGGCATCATTCTTTCCTTGGCGCGGTAGAAGGGGCGGGCTTTCAAGTAATCGTCAAGCGCCTGCCTCCAAAAGGTATAAACCGAAACGTCACCATCGATTTGGAGATGTCCTCTGATATAGTAGCATTTGGCCTCGGGCTGAGGGACCTTCCAGCCAGTACAGATCCTGCCAGTAAAGAGGGGTCCCGTGACTCGCGGGGAGAAAATAAACCATCAGAGACTAGAACGCCTGAAAAAGCGGAGATAATACTGATTTGTCCACCGAACGACCTGGAATATCCGCTCAGACTAATTGCCGATCGAGAGGTAAAAATTACGGTCGTAGATTTTAAGGGCAGTGGTACTTCGGAGCTAATAAAAGTAAGTTCGAAATGGATGGATTTAAGCGACGCGCCGATCTATCGATAAGCCTGTCCGTGCATTAATCCAGAAGGGCACTTGATCCAAAAGTGCACACACTGATCTTGATTTCTACCGACCTCAAGAGGACTCCCGGCGTAAGGAGCGCTAAGGCTCTTAAATGTACTATGACGTCAGCTATTCCCGCTCCGGCCCAGGTGACTTTGTCCCTAATAGTACATTGCAAATGCACCCTGCGAACCTGCATTCGACGTAAGAAATCAAGTTTCAAATATTTTGAATTGGAATGGGTGTAACGCCTTGAAGTCCACCCGTGGACCTGCCAAAGTAGGGGCACCTCGATCTACGATCTGCTGTCATTAATTTTGTTTATTCGCTTCTTAGTTTCTTCTTATGAACTTATCATCAACAAGTGGCGGAGTGCGGCAATTTCCCCGTGCTGAAAACAACTCTAGCTACAACAACTCTGGCTACGACGCCTCGATTTCGCGCCTCCCTCCCCACTCACTCCTGGCTGAAGAGTCGGTTCTGGGCGCGATTCTCATAGACAACGAAGCGGCGAATGTCGCACTGGAAACTGTGAGGGCTGAAGACTTCTATCGCCCGGCACACGCAATGATCTTCAAAGCGATTGCGCACCTTGTTGAAAAGCGAGCTCCCATTGATGTTATAACGCTCGCTGATACGCTGAAATCATTCGGAGCGCTTGATGAAATTGGTGGCTTTGAGTATCTCGCCCGGCTTTCTTCATCCGTACCGAGTGCCTCGAACGTCGGGTATTATACCCGGATTGTTCAGGGGCTTAGTCTCAGAAGAAGAGTAATTCACGAAGCCTCCGAAATTATCGACAGTGCCTTTTCGCAGGAAGGTGAAGTTGAGGATTTTCTTGACTCAGTGGAAACAAAAATCCTTGGCCTTTCCACGGCCCATCGCCGCTCTGACATCATGCCGGTTGGCGATATCATTCAGGACTCAATCAGACAAATCGAAAAACTGCTCGACCGTAAGGAGATGGTTACCGGGACCCCTACCGGCTTTGTCGACCTCGATCGCCTCACGGCAGGCATGCAGCCATCGGACCTTGTGATTGTCGCCGCACGACCCTCCATGGGAAAAACGTCCTTTGCCCTCGGCATAGGAGCACACGCAGCGCTCCGTGGCAATCGCGCCGTAGCGGTGTTCTCACTCGAAATGTCAAAAGAACAACTAGTATTACGTCTGCTCTGTTCCGAAGCAGAGGTAGACAACAGTAAGGTGCGGACTGGCCACCTGGGCCCCCGCGACTTCCCGAACCTGATGACTGCCGCCGCCGAAATTGCCGAAGCGAAGATTTATATCGACGATACCCCCGCTCTTACTCCAACTGAGTTACGTGCAAAATGCCGCAGACTCCACCGAGAAACCCCTCTTTCCATGATAGTGGTCGACTATCTTCAGCTCATGCGAAGCCCCGCTCACGCCAAAGCGCGGGAACAGGAGATTTCATATATTTCACGATCACTCAAAGCGCTGGCAAAGGAGCTTCATGTGCCGGTTGTTGCTCTTTCACAGTTGAATCGCTCCGTTGAAAGTCGAACAGACAAACGACCAATGATGTCCGATCTGCGAGAATCAGGTGCGATTGAACAGGATGCTGACGTCATTATGTTTATCTACCGGGACGAAGTATATAACGAAGATACAACTGATAAGGGCACAGCAGAAATCATTATCTCAAAGCAGAGAAACGGTCCAACAGGCATGGTCAAACTCGCCTTTTGTAACAGCTATACCCGTTTCGACAATCTTGCCTACGACGATGAGCTACCAAATTATGTTGAGCCTGGCCAGGCTGCGCCACATCGAAGCAATGCAGCGGGTCATTCTCAGAGCAACAGCCTAAGTAACGTCAAAGAATCCAGTGGCGATCTCCAATTCGGTGGAAAGGGTCCCTCGCGATCAGAGGTAGTCGCCAACCTCCCTTCAGACCTGTATGATACAGAGCCTGACGTCTATCTTTCCGAGGAAGAAGATCCGCTATTTTAAAGCTTTGCGAACAGCATGAAAAATAGTGAGCCACACACACACGATGAAATTCTTGTTCAGCCGTAGCAACTAAAACAGGATAAGATAGGGTTGTTCAAAGTCGAGGAAAAAGACTTTTGACGAAGAGAACAACCAACCTGGCGCGGAGACGCATTGTGCCCTACGAGCCTAGCCCAGATTATTCACGAGCCCGCTATGAAGGCGCATTTCGTGAATAATCGGGCCTAAATCCACATCCTCCTCAAAAGCCACATCTTCACCATCTGCGTAAGAATTGCATAGGTCATGAGAGAAAGACCAAGCAAAGGCCAATAGAGCAGCGGCAATGGGGTAAAACCAAAATATGGTCCAACCGGCGAAAACGGAATGCCAATCCCGACAGATATAATAAAAATCGACATTACCAAAACGGGCCATGACGAACGACTCTCTATAAACGGAATCTTATTTGTGCGAATAATATGAATTATAAGAGTTTGCGTAATCAAACTTTCAACAAACCAGCCAGTCTGAAACAGGCTTGCACTATGTGCGGCAGTGTCCGGAGAACTAACATTCCAACAACCGAAAATATAAAGCATCATAAAGTAGGTGGTATAATCAAAAATAGACGAACAAGGCCCAATAAAAATAATAAAGCGTGCAAGCAGCTTCATATCCCAGGGGCGAGGTTTTTCCACTTGCTCAGGATCAACGTCATCGGTGGGAATCGTAGCCTGGCTAATATCATAAAGAAGATTGTTCATTAAAATCTGGATCGGAGTCATCGGAAGAAACGGGACAAATGCACTTGCTCCAAGCACACTAAACATGTTGCCGAAGTTGCTGCTCGCTCCCATTCGCACATACTTCAGCAGATTCGCAAATACCTTGCGACCTTCGACAACACCTGCCTCTAGCACCAACAATGACTTTTCTAGGAGAATCATATCGGCCGATTCCTTCGCAATATCAACGGCCGTATCAACGCTGATTCCTACATCGGCCGCTCGTAAAGCTGGTGCATCATTAATGCCGTCGCCCATAAATCCAACCGTATGCATCCGCGATTGAAGCGCTTTTATAATACGCTGCTTATCTTCTGGTGATACACGTGCGAACAAAGTGGCTTTCAATGCCGCATCGGCTAGTTGATCATCGGTCATTAGGGCAATATCAGAACCCTCAAGCGTGAAGTCTATAGGGAGGCCCACTTCTTTGCAGATCTTTCGAGCTACTAATGCGTTATCGCCTGTAACTACCTTTACTGTGACACCAAGTGCCTCTAGGGCTTCGATGGCAGCCTTTGCGCTCTCCTTTGGCGGATCGAGGAATGCGACATAGCCATTCAGTATAAGAGAGCTCTCATCTTCGCGGGAGTAAGGAGTATCATCCCCTGCGACATTACCACGTGGTTCAACATCCTTACTCGCAATGGCCAGAACTCTGAAACCATCAGAGGAAAGACGCTCATATTCCCTCTTTAGTTCCTCAATGTGAGCATGGTCCATGGGATAGCAAGTACCGTCAAGCTCGAAATATAGGCAACGCGGGAATATCGCTTCAGGTGCCCCTTTACTTATAATCCGATCCTTGCCTTCGGGCGTTCGGACCACAACTGACATTATGCGGCGGCGAAAGTCAAAGGGAATTTCATCGATCTTTAGATATTCTGGGATGCGTGCATGTACATGCGTCTCGGCATGCGACAGCACAGCGCGATCCAGAACATTTCTTAAACCCGTCTGAAAATGACTATTGATATATGCCAACGCAAGCACTCCTTCATCCTCCTTCAGGGCCACATCACAGTGACGCTCGAGGATAACGTGATCCATAGTTAGAGTACCGGTCTTATCAGTACAAAGCACATCCATAGCGCCGAGGTCTTGAATAGCGCTGATACGTTTTACAATAACTCTCTTTCGACTCATTGCCAACGCGCCTTTTGATAGGCAGACGGTGACTATCATCGGCAGCATCTCGGGTGTTAACCCCACTGCCACCGCGATTGAAAAGAAAAACGCCTCTCCCCACCTGCCCTTGGTCATGCCATTGATAACAAATACCAGTGGAACCATAACCGCAATGAACCAAACGATCAGCCAGGTGAACCTTGCTATACCTCTGTCGAAGGCCGTAGGAGCGTGCTGCTCCGAAAGCGCCCCCGCCAAACCACCCAAATACGTATTTGTCCCTGTTGCCACAACCACTCCGCTCCCCGAGCCACTCTCAACACTCGTTCCGAAAAACGCGATACTGGTAAGACCGGCAGGCGTAGTTTCTGAGGGACCTGTTTCCGTCACAGATTTCTCGACAGGAAAGCTTTCGCCAGTGAGAACACCCTGATTCAAAAAAAGATCTTTCGCGGAAACTAACCGAATGTCAGCCGGTATCATATCTCCAGCCGCAAGAGAAACGACATCTCCACGTACCAGTTGTGATAGTGCGACTTCCTGCGCTGTACCATTACGAACTACCGTAGCCGTTAACGAAATCATAGCTTTCAACTTGGTCGCCGCGTTGTCCGCCTTGGCCTCCTGAATTAGTTTCAGGCTAACGCCGAGTCCAATCATAAGCGACATCATTGTTCCCGCGCGGAAGTCTCCGGTCGCAAACGAAATGATCGCGAGCACACCAAGTAAAACTACTACCGGATTTAACAGGGACCGCCCAATCCAACTGGCGACGCCGAGGCGAGAATCGTTTGCCAGCACGTTAGGACCATAGCGGGAAAGTCGTGCTTGAACCTCAACATCTGAAAGTCCCTCTGAGCAACTCTCAACATCCTTATAGACATCGGCGGGCCTCAAAAGCGCTGACTTTAAAACATCCTGCGATACCTGCATCTGTGACCGATCGCGCCCACTTCTGCCCAAGAGAGACCGAGACGGTGTAAAAATAGGGCCATTAGTCATACAATTTAAGGGTTAAAAATTGTCGAGCAATTCATAAGGCTCATTCTCAAATACTTCAGTCTGATTTCGCATTAAAAAATATCTTAAAATGAGAGCCTGTATGTCATCTTACTTGAACTAAGTAAGGTATTTGTAACGTAAATGCACCGTTGAGAACTTCGCTCAATGTGAGTAATTACTTCCTACATTTTTTGGCCCATGATATAAAATGCAGACGTCTAACGTGCCTTTTTAAAAACTGTATAAGAATGCTATCCTCTGGAAAGCGAAATCCTGAAACCACATTATTCTCGTTTTAAGGAAGAATTTGCATGATATTAAAACGCCATTCCTGTAAATCGCTCGCGCGTACTTCCCGAAGGACCAAGCAGCGCGCTCTTTTCCAACACCTCAGCCATTGTACCATGATCGGCGGTATTTTGAGCGTCTTATCTCCCGAGCTTTTTGCAATCCCCTCAGAAGAGCGTCTCTTGATCGAGGAGTTCAAGTCAAGCCAAAGGGGGCCGTTCGGAAATGTGCGGTGGTTCTGCAACAATGGTCAAATAATAGTACCGCGGGCTGGCAACTGTAACTCAAGGGGTGATGGTGTACAGCACGGGGAGTATCTCACCTCAATAAAAGCCCTGAGGTCTCAGGGCTTTCCAATAGCTACTGTTTTTGCTGATATTGACCAGGAAACAGCAAATAATCTGGTCAATGATTTTGACAACATCCCTGGAATTATCCTTGAACGATACCTCATCTCGCGCGATGATGGGTGGATCTTCAGAAAAGCTCGCCTTATCAGAGGAATGTTTCAGGTCGAAGATGAGATCAAAGGGGCAAAAACACTACTTGAAACACTGCTGCACCGCTCAGCTCTACTTGAAGACCACTATTTGCTCCTTCGAGAAGCTGTGCGCCTCTTGCCTGGCTATTACGATGAGGGCACGTTGCATTTTGTTCGAGCCGAGAGTTCTCGGCTGGCGTCCTCCGATCGACGGTTCCTCTCAATTAAAAACAAGCTCCATAATCAACCAGAACCCGCGGATATCGAGACAGTTATTGCCTACGCTGAACGCGCGCCCGCATCATTACGAAATCGTTACACTCGCCTGGCGGACATGCTGAGAATGGTATTCGATACTACTCGAAATGCTGGCGCTGTCCTTGCTTTACTGGATCAAGTTGAGCAGCAAACAGCCCCGTCACAGTTGAGGGACACATTACAACTAATCAGGTCGAGCATTCGCTCTACAAGGCTCTCAATAACCAAATCTGAAGAACTATTTGATGCAATGTACCAGCTGCGTCATTATTTCCCTCGCTTCTCATCGGCAAGTGCCCGTTTAACAGCCCTGACCTTAAGTGTAAAGCTCGAAGATCTCCTTGTAGCTCAGCTCCTTTCACGGACCAACGCACCAGAACTCCTACCACGCAGCACCCTTCTACAGCACCTCTATCACCTGGGAAAGGCGCTCTACGGCATAGGTGTACTTTCTGAACGCGAGCAACATGCCTTAAGTTACGCTGTCGCACATGTTTTAGAAGACACAATTACCGTAGCAACGTATGACAGTGAACTCAAATATCTCCAAAGAGTCATGGCGTGGTCGTCAGCGAACATACAATATGAATTCGGTCCGATGGTTGAGAAATTATCTCCGATTGAACCAATCGTTCTGGAATTCAGTGACGACCGGCTCCGTGCCAGCCTGCTAGCACGTTATGGCCGCCTGCTTAATGTACTTCTCAAGGACAGCGCATCGCTAACACGAAAAGAACATTCCTTCTTTGGTGAAAAGACTACCAGCGGAATCCGAAGCATGAATCCTGGGCTCGCACGAGGGATATTAGTCGATCCCACTGCTTCTTATGTTCCTCCACATGACCCTGCTAAAAGTATCTACCTTGTATCGGAAACTGACACTAACCTACCGGCAGTAGCTGGCATCCTTACCAAGAATGAAGGAAACCCGCTCTCCCATGTTCAGCTACTGGCCCGTAATCTGGGCATTCCCAATGTTGTGGTAAGCACGGATCTTTTGGGAAGGCTTCAGACCAAGGTTGGCAAACAGGTGGTAATTGCAGCGAGTCGTCAAGGGCGCGTGGTAATCAGCAATGACGGCGCGCAATGGAACAAACAATTCGATGAATCGGACAGGCAAAGCACTGGCCTGCTAGAACCCGATATCGACAAGCTCGATTTACGCAAGCGAGAACCCATTTCCCTGACCACTCTGAAAAGTGATGATTCCGGTCGCTGGGTTGGGCCAAAAGCGGCAAAGCTAGGAGAGTTGAAGAGTATGTTCCCCTCAATGGTAACCGAGGGAGTCGCACTGCCCTTTGGCATGTTTAACGAAGTATTACGAACTCCTAAAACCGGCGAACAAACCTTACAGGCATGGATGAAGACGGCTTACGGTCGGATAAAGCGGGCGAGTCCCGGACGAGAGCGAATAGCGCTTACGCAACAAGTCCTCTCAGAAGTTCGACAGTTTATTCTAAGCTGGCGCTTCCCTCCAGCTCTTCGCCAAAAAATTGAGGAAACCCTTAGGACATCTTTTGGACGGGATGGAAGCTATGGTGTCTTTGTGCGCAGTGATACGAATATTGAGGACCTTCCCAACTTTACTGGCGCTGGTCTTAACTTAACACTCCCAAATGTGGTTGGCGTCGAAAACATACTCGATGCTATAAAACAAGTCTGGGCGTCGCCATTTACCGAACGGGCCTTCTCCTGGCGACAAGCGTGGATGCCGCAGCCCGAACAGGTCTACGTATCGGTGTTGCTGTTGAAAAGTGTTCCAGTGGACCGTTCCGGAGTCATGATGACTGGAGATGTCGACACAGGCGACCTTAATTACCTGACCATTGCGGTTAATGAAGGAATAGGTGGGGCGGTGGACAATCAGAAGGCAGAAAGCATCTTGCTTGACCGACAGACTGGTCTTGTGCGACTCCTTTCTGAAGCCAGCGCTCATGAGAAGAAGGCTCTAAGCACACAGGGGGGCATTAATAAATTACCTGTCAAGAGCCGTCGGACACTGATAACGAAAGCTGATCTGCTCGAACTCAATCGTCTGGCACTCCGTATTCACGAAGATTTTCCTGGCTTTGATCGTTCTGAGGGGACAGGCATTGCTGACGTCGAGTTTGGATTCATCGGTTCTAAGATTATGCTCTTCCAGATACGACCGTTTGTGGAGAATGGCTGGGTACAAAAGCTTGGATTCCTTCGCGAACTAGATAAGCCAAAGTCAAGTGATACAGAAACTGTCCTCAAGGGTGCAATACGACTTAATGAACGTGTGTATGCCCAGTTGTAGCAAACGCTCAGATGGTGGTCAGATTTCGCCTTGATAAGGATTCCGGTCTCACATTGGACCATGCACCCGGACAGGAACGTAGTAATTTTAGAGTTGACATGTACCTTTAAATAAACACGGATTTAGGGCGTTCTGGGGCAACCTTACTCTGAGAACAACAAATGGTCGTATTTAAACGTAAAGACGGTATGCAGAGAATGAAAAAAATAGTGATGTTATTTCTTCTGTTCCTACCTATCACCTTTTGCTATTCGTATCCACTTGATGGCTTCGAAAATACCGGAATGCAAAGGCTTGAGGGATATCTGTTTTCCTTGCAAACCCCAAGTGGACAAAAGACCATTGTCCGGGGAGCACGCCTAAAGCAGGACTCTCTAATCTTTACACTGAGAAATATTCCATTCTCCCCTCCCTCGCCTAGCGCTTCTTTTACCCGTGACGTGCTACGTGCTCTTGGCACTAATCCTTCGAGGATTGCCTTCTCAATTCTTGATATCACGAATCCGGAGAAACCAGTACTCGCTGCGCACAACGATACGCATCACTTTATCCCTGCAAGTGTCGGGAAAATAGTCGTTGCGCTCGCCTGGTTTCAGAGGCTCAAGGAGCTTTATCCTAAAGATATCGCACAACGGGTAAAACTATTGAAGGAATCAATTATTGAGGCAGATGAATTGATTGTAAAGGATCATCACGAGGTACCACTGTGGAATCGGGAAACGGGTCAGGTCTATAATAAGTTACTTGATATTGGCGTTCGAGGAAATGTTTATATGTATTTGGACTGGATGATCTCAGCCAGCTCTAACGCAGCAGGGACAATGTTAATGAAGGAACTTATTCTTCTTGATACGCTGGGGATTCGGTATTCGGGCGCAACGCCAGAAGTAAAGAATCAAGTCTGGGAAACTATCCCTAAAGGCGCACGAGCAACAATACTTTCATCAATCGTAACACGAAGCCTAGTAGTCAATGGACTTAAACCCTCACTACTATACCAGGTAAGCCCCTTTACCAAGACGGGCAAATCTGAAATTCCAGCACGAGGAAGCACTGCAACTACCCGTGAACTACTTCAATACCTTACTCAACTTGAGCGGGCCCTTCTGGTAGACTCCTTTTCAAGCGCCGAGATTAAGAAGTTAATGTATAGTACTCAAGCTCGAGCACGGCTGGCTTCAAATCCAGATCTTGACGATGCAGCAGTGTATTACAAGTCTGGATCCAATTTCAAATGCAACTATAACTGTTCAGACAACGAGGGGGATGTTGAAAACCTTATGAACTCGATTGCAATTGTGGAATACCCAATCGAAAATCCCAAATTAGTATATTTGATAGCACTCCATTCAAATGTGCTTAGAACAAATGCCGTCGAACTGCATAAAGAGTTCGGGGGGTCAATTCACCGGCTAATGAAAGCACGACACCACGATCTCCTAAAGTAGCGCATGTACATTACCGGTATAACCTGCAAAAGAATGAAGAGACTACTACGAGTTGCCTTACTACTCCTACCTGCCTCCCTTCTCGGTCTACCCACCGGGGAGGTTCATCAGTTCTACAACCCGCATTTTCAAGAGAAACTGACTCAGGGAATTGGAAAAATTGGGCTGGGAGGGCCAATTCGCCAGAAGATTCTCGGTATTGCCGTCCTTGATATGACCCCTATGGTTCCGAGACTGGCGACCCTCAACGGGGACGACCTATTCTATGCCGCAAGCATACCCAAGCTTGCGATCCTGTGGGGATTCTTCAAAAAGGTGGAGACCGGAGAGATTCCTCTAAGCAAAGAATTGCTTCTAGAGACCCGAAAGATGATGAGCATATCGTCCAATGAGTCAGCTACCTTCCTCTATAACTTAGTAGGTCCGCGCTTTATCCTTAATCTACTCCTCGCTCCCCACTTTAAGTTGTACGACCCAAAGAGTGGGGGGGGGATTTGGATTGGAAAAGAATATGGAAAAGGAAATGCCATCATGCGCGATCCCATCGGCAACTACTCCCATGCTGCCACCGCGATCCAGATCGTTCGATTCTACTATTTATTTGATCGTGGCGACCTTATTCCCCTTCCCCTAAAACCCTTTATGGAATCAGCTTTAAACAAGCCAGAGCTGATTCATAAATTTGTAAAAGGACTGCAGGCCGTGGCACCGCACGCCGAGTTACTCCGTAAATCCGGCTCATGGGGCAACATGCATGCTGACAGCGCATTAATTAGCCATGATGGCAAAAAATATATCCTCGTCGCATGGATGAACCACGTACAGGGGTACCTCTGGCTTGAAGATATCGTCAAAATGGTCGATGGCATAGTGGAACAGGCGGTATTACCCCCGGTCGGTCCGAAGCCGTTAGAACAAAAACAGCATAGGTAACAGCGAGCGTTAAAATCTGTTAACAACGACCACTAACAAAATGCCGCACGCCCGTACCTCGGTATTCCGTACCTCGGTATTCCGTACCTCGGTATTCTGAGGGAACCTGTACCAAGCAAATTTCTTATATGATTTCAATTAGGGTGTTTGACTTTCCTGGCCATTCGGAAGAATCCGGTAATCCTATTCTGCTCAGTTTTCTAACTTTTTCAGATGGCTAATTTTCCCGAGCGGGAAGATTCCTACTCCTCGTCTTGCTTTGTTTAGTAAAAATACCGTACGGGAATATTTCCCTTGGCCTAAAGACCCTGGTGGTATATTATTACCGTACGGGAATATTTTACCATAAGATAAAGATGGCATTAACTACGAAACAGCTGGGACAACTTGCCAGGACGGTAAGGAAAGAGCTGGACCTGACGCAGGAAGAACTGGCACTAACCTCCGGTGTGGGTTTGCGATTTATTGGAGAGCTTGAGCGAGGCAAAGAGACCTGTCAGATCGGTAAGGTGCTGCGGGTGTTGGCAACGTTAGGGGTTAAACTTGAATTTAGGTCTCCAGGACAGAAATGAAACAGTCATTGTTCGTCTATTATAATGATCGAAGAGTCGGTACCCTGAGACAGGACGAACATGGAGCCATGTCCTTTGAATACGATAGCAACTGGTTGCAAGACCCTTTAGCAATTCCGCTGTCACAGTCTTTGCCGTTACGGGATGGCATCTTCAAGAAGAATGAGTGTCTTGGATTTTTTGGGGGAATTCTTCCGGAAGAGCTAAACAGAGAAGTCATTGCAAAGAACCTCGGAGTAAGCTCACGCAATGATTTTGTTTTACTACAACATATTGGTGGAGAGTGTGCTGGCGCGGTAAGCTTTCAGCTGGAATCGGAACTTCCAGAGGTCAGAGAAGAATGCTACAAACCTCTTGATGATAGGGATTGATGATTTAATTCGAACCAGAATTGATACATTGCTTAAACGATGGCTATAAGCCTCTCTGTACACGAAAAAATCGTAATTAGCTGAAATCACAGATATAAATATTTTTGCTGTTTTTAATAATTTCAGCTAGTTACGATTTTTTCTCCTATACAGAGGCAAACTATACAATTAACTTCTTGCGAAAAAAAGCTGGCTCTAAATTATATTTACTATGCCTTTTTCGTCGTCTTCCTCGTCTAAATTGTGGAACTGGCAATTTTTTTTTTCGAGACTACTATGAACTATCAAAACCGGCTACATCTCTCCTTTCTGTTGAGTCACTATACGTGTGGAAAAAAAATAGCAGCGAAAAAAAGTAGAGAAGGCATGATGAACAAGACAACACTCCC
>JBIIDM010000047.1:0-19760 GCA_044238365.1 Bdellovibrionota bacterium
ATTTGCAAGTTGCCTGGTAAACGCACTCTCTGTTGCATAGGGGAGCCCGAGATCTCGCAGGCCACTTCGTGCTACTCGTGTACTAGAACTGCATGGAGGAAAAAAGTTATCGAGCACCAGATCAATCAACTCCCTGGATTGAAACGAACACTGGATACTCTTTGCGAAGAGACTAGACCCTTCGGGAGGAATAACGATCGTGTGTTCCTCCTGAGTTGCCAAGGGGTTTCCCAGAATCTTTTCTTTCTTCTGTCGCGACTGTGCAAGTAACGTATGCCATTGTCGGCGGCTTAACGGCTCGGAACATTTGTCTTCTAGATATTTGGTAATTGCCAAGTCAATGTTATCTCCGCCTAGCAGGATGTGAGAACTAACATCAATTCGCTCAAGTATCTCTTCCTTGTTAATTTCAAAGAGGCTGAAGTCTGTTGTTCCCCCACCGATATCACAAACAAGAATTATAAGAGGACTTCTCGGGAGCAGATTGCGTGCATACAGTGAGTAATATTCTTCAAGGAAGTAGTAGAATGCAGCTTGTGGTTCCTCAATAAGGAGGACATCTGTTGGATAACCGGCTGCCTTAGCGCTGGACCGGGTCAGTTCCTGCGCTGCCTCGTCGAATGACGCCGGAAGGGTGATGGTTATTGACTGGTCGTTAAATTCAGGTAGCCCAGGCTGCTTGTTCCAGGCATCTTTAAGGTACTTAAGGAGGATTGCCGCCGCGTCAACTGGCGACAGTTTCTGATCATCCACCAGCGTTGATTCCCCTTGAGGTAGAATCTTTGCAGTTCGATCGACTGCCGCGTGGGTAAACCAACTTTTCGAGGAGGCAACTACCCGCTCCGGGTTATATTCTAGTTGTGTTTGCGCCCACCAGCCAACAACCCAAGAATCCCTCCGCTCATCGGGGTTTGATTCAGGGGAACTTTCAGTACCACTGACTGGCGCATAAAGCACCGAGGGTAGTAGCGCCCGCTCATCTATAAGTTCGGATGAGATCAGTTGTTGTATCGGGAGGACCTGCGACCGTTTGGACGCCGAACGTTTGTTAATGTACGCCAACGCACAGTTGCTCGTACCCAGATCTATTCCGATGTAATAATCGCTCGTTGCCATACTATAGCCATTCCCATGGAGGTTCTGAAAACCATATTATTTTCAAGAAGGGCTATCTGGGCCTACCCTTGGGGCCTTACATTAAATTCCAGCTTCCACCGGGCCGAAGAGTCATGTTCCTGCAAATCAACGTGTTGCAGCCAGACCTCCAGCACACCTACTTCAGTAATCTTGGAGTGTAGCTTGACGTGCACGATCTCAGGAAAGTCTCCGTTTTTAACATGAGGGATGGTAACTATCAAAGGAGCGCTTTCCTGAAGTTCGGAGTCTGCATTATTGATTAAGGTGCCAACTTCGTCGTTGAGTCGTTCGCTCGAGCTGAAGAGTCGGAATTCACTCTCTTCACCGGTAAGCAATGAAAAGGTTTCTTCTCCAACGTCCAGCTCGCTTCCTTCCTCCGTGCCAAAGGGCAGAACACAAAATCCTTTTACCGGCGCTGAAAAACCAGGGATTGCCGGAGCAGCACTCTCTATGCCGATATAGTATGACTTGGTCGTACCAGATTTTATACGAAGCCCTTTTCCCGAGAGTTTGGTCATCGCATAACTGGCAGCCCCAACTGCAACCGCTGTATCACGATCAGTTCCAATTAATTCACGCACCGGAAGCTGATTGTTGGTGCCCCAAGAGTTCAACAATGTAAGCACACGTTCTCTTAGGTACGATGAGTTGAAGACTCCGCCGTTGAAGAGCACAGCGTTTGGGGTCAGCGAGAGCTCGCGTGATTCGGCTAGTGCTTGAATCGTTGTTGAATAGGCCTTCTTGTTTGTTCGAATTCGATCCAGGCTTTTACGTAAAAAATCTGCCAAGTGCTTCGTAAGCGCCGGGTCTTTAGCGTACGCCAGTCCAATTTCACGCAAACCAGCATTTCGGCCACGCTGAGGCGCTGCATTCTCCTCAACAATTGGAAAGAAGCCCTCAAGAATAATGTGAGTGACGTCGCTGCGGAGAAGCTCCGTCGATATGCCTTTGGCGAAAAGGTTGGAACCCCGCGATGGAATAGTAATGGGGTAGGAGCTTAAACTACTGTCAGAGAGTAGTTTTTCCTTGGCAGCACGGGTTAGGTGGATCAGGGTTTGAAACTGCCAAGCGTCCAACTCAGACCCATTATCTGCAAGCCGTGCCCGAGTCTGAAACGCGAGTGCGAGATCCATGTTATCACCACCCAAAAGCAGGTGTTCGCCAACACTAATTCGCTCAAGCTCGAGTTCGCCGTTGTTGTCTGTTGCAGCAACGAGTGAGAAATCAGCGGTTCCGCCTCCGAGGTCACAAACGAGGATTACGTCCCCGGGTGAAATTTGAGAGCGCCACGATCCTTCGGAGTGGGCAATCCAGGCGTAGAGTGCCGCGAGCGGCTCTTCGAGAAGGATTATATCTTGGAAGCCAGCTTCTTTTGCAGCTTCTACCGTCAGGTTTCGTGCAACTTCATCAAATGAGGCGGGCACCGTTAGAGCAATTTCGGTCTCCTTCGGGTTGATGATCGTAGGAGTTTTAGTCGTAGACGCGTCAGTAGTTTGGCCTTCAATCTGAGCAAGTCCAGTGGTTATTGCCCGTCGGATGTGTGAAAGGTACTTCGTTGTAACAGCAACTGGCGACAGTTTAACCGTATCTGCGATAGACGAGCCCCAAGGAAGAATCGGGGCGCTGCGATCAACGTTTTCACTGCACAACCACGATTTTGCTGACGTTACCACCCTATCTGCGAGGCTTAATCCCATGTTTCGAGCGCCTTCCCCAATCAGGTACGGGGTAGAGTTAAGTTCGGGAAGCTCGAATTCTCCCGATAGCATTTCATGTTCCTGCAAAAAATAGAGTGCCGATGGGAGTAGCAGCTTGTGGCCTACCTGACCTGGTGCAACGATCTGAGGAATTTCAATTACTTGCGGAAGTTGCACTGCTGCATAGAGGGGAGACCCATCATCAGTGGTCGGGGCAAACGAACAATGTGCAACGGCACAGTTCGATGTTCCCAAGTCTATTCCGATAGCACACTTCTTCGTCTTCATAGCTACTCCGAGTTACTGCAAAAGGTCAAAAATCTAAACAGCTGCATATATACCGGTTCCACTCCAGAAAGTCACAAAATGAAAAGATTCTATTTTCTGGAATGGGTATTTGCTTGTCTGGGCGCTTTGCTCCGCAAAGGGAACAGGGACACATGGAAGTCTGAAAATCTTATTTTCGGTGAAAGATTCAGTGCCTTAAGCGCTATGGTGGTGTGCGGGCTCGTGAATAATCCGGGTTAGTAGGCAACAACGCTGTGCAACCGGCTGTGACGCGTTAACCGTTACAGTCCACCTCAGCGGGTGCTATCACTAAGTCACGCCTACTGTCAGAGTTCTCGATTGGTTGTGGCAGGCGTACGATGCTACTTTTCCAGCCTTTGTGCACGATACGGCCCGAGTACGGTGGGTTTTCGTTCACTTTACCCGACAATCGGTAGTGGGATAGTTCAAAGGGCGGTTGCAGCTTGATAGTCTGCCCTTCCGAACCGGAAAAGATTGGATGGATTGAAAAATGCTCGCTCAAAACTTTGCTGCAGCCCTCGTGAACAATGCGTGCTACGGCACCAACCCGGGCGTCGTCGATACTGGCGATGTCTTCCATCACAAAATCCACAAGGCGACCCTTTTGCTGAAGCAGTCCCAAAAGAATGATAGCTTGATGATTCAGTGTCTCCGCAGATGGGGGGATTCTGGTGTTTAGTGTCGCTTGTTGACTTATAGTCTGCTCTGCCTCATGCAATTTTTCTTTGAGAGCTTGATTTCCGGCTTTTAGAGAATCTAATTCGTCAATATTTACTGGGTTTGTCACGTTAGTTCCTGACGCACTCTCCTGATTCCTGATAGCAGAGAGAGCTCGTTGGTGAGTTGCATAGCGCTGTTGGGTTATTATTCTTCGGATATTCCTCTTTAATCGTATGTAAATAATTCCTTCACAAAGGAGGTAGCCGCAAAGGGCAACGAGTCCGTACAGACGTTCTTCATCCGTATAAGTAAAGAGTGAAGTTGGAGCCGTGTCTGAGTACGTAATAAAACCAATGAGTATTGAAAGCAAAATTAGTCGCATCGGTGTTTTTAACTCCAAGTTAGGGTTATGGCTAACAGCTTGACGGGTTACGCCAAACCAGAGAGAGCCAATTCGGGGATTTCTCCGGGGGCGAAGAAAATGGGCTTTGGGCAAGCCAAGGCATTTCTATACGGTGCAGGGAGTAAAATCAATCATTTGACCAAGAGTAACCGAAAAATATCGAATTAGTAATTTTTTCTCCTTGTATTGAGGACTCTTTATCTACTAGTTTAGAACGTAGCTGTTGCCGAGAAAAGCAATAATAATGTTCTATTAAAACGGATACTGTGACACAAAAATCAATTAAGATAGGGGTGCTTGAGCCAGATGCTAAGACGACCACGCTTGACGTAGCCTTGATACGAGCAGCTTTTGAATATGGCGAAGGTGGTATTGGCCTCGTTCCATGGGAGCTCAATATCCGGGCGTTTTCTGATGAGACTGAGTGTGTCAGGTTTTTACGCGCTGACTCTGGGGGAATCTTACTATTGCCGTGGGATATTCATGTAGTTGATGATGGGGAGGTACTACGGGGATTTCTTGCTCCGGGGGAGTCCTTTGCTGTTATATTGTTGACTTCATCCCAGGGCGAGAGTCCTAGCGTGCAGAGCTGGATTGCGCAAGGAGTCCAGGATGTCATCAATATTGCCAGCGCTACACCGAAGCAAATTCGCACAACCATTCTAAATTCGATTGAACGCGGCAAACTAAAACGCGATTTGGTGTCAGAAAGTCGGCAGCGCAGTGATTTTCTGGCTCGCATGTCCCATGAAATCAGAACGCCAATAACTTCCATTATCGGATTTGCAGAGGTGCTTCTTGACCGTGAGCTGCGCAACGACGAGCGTGAGAAGGCGGCGGGCACCATTCTTCGTAATAGTACGTTCTTGTTGAGTCTGGTTGACGATGTCCTCGACTTTTCGCGCATTGAAGCCGGAGGGCTCCCGCTTAATATAGAAATGGTTTCGTTACCGATGATTCTGGCATATGTGTACGAACTGCTTAATCCCAGGGCTGTAAGTAAAGGGTTGCGGTTGCTTATTGAGCCGATGTTTCCCTTACCCGTGAACATTGTCACTGATGCAATTAGGTTAGAGCAGATTCTGCTCAACCTCGCTGGAAATGCTATTAAATTTTCGTTTGAAGGGGACGTACGAATAACCGTCCATTTTGAACCCGAAGCGAATAAGTTAATTTTTCGTGTAAAGGATAATGGCATCGGAATTGACAGTTCAAGAATTCCACGGCTGTTTGATCCATTCGTTCAAGCTGATAATACTATCCGCCGGGATTTCGGTGGGAGTGGTCTAGGTCTGGCTATCTGTAGGAGTTTGACTGAAGCACTGGGAGGTGAGATATCGGCTCGGAGTGATCTGGGTAGAGGGAGTGAGTTTGCTTTCATGATCGATGCGGGGGCCGTATTAGATCAGGAGCTGGTGTACGAATTTCCCGAAGGCGCGGGAGCTGATGAAAGAGGCGGCACTGCCGCGGCTCACCATGTACTACCAAAGTTTAAGGGCCGGGTTTTGGTTGTAGAAGATGTAAAGGATACGCAGGATCTGATTAACTTTTATTTGAGACGATCAGGAATCTCATGTGAAGTCGCTCCGAATGGATTCGTTGCTGTCGATCTCTTTCAAAATAGTGAATTTGATCTTGTTCTTATGGATATGCATATGCCCGTCATGGATGGCTTTGCGACGGTGGAGTTTCTCCGAAATAATGGTTTTACCAAGCCCATTGTGGCCTTCACAGCAAGTGCAACCGAGGAGAGTCGGCGCCGGTGTCTTGAGGTCGGCTGTGACTCTGTACTGACGAAACCTTTTTCCCGCGAGTCACTTCTTCGCTTACTAGGAACCTATCTTGACTGGCCTAAATCTGAGACATTGGAATCACGGATAGAAACAATCAGGACAGATCCAAGTTATTTGATGCTGGTCGACCGATTTCGGGATGGCTTGCCAGGTAAGGTCAAATCACTGAAGGATGCATTGCGTAAGAAGCGCTTTGATAAGGTAAAGGATCTAGCTCATCGCCTGATTTGCGCTGAAATGTTTGGATTCTCAGAAGTGTCCCGGCTCGCTCGAACCATTGAGGAGTCCGCACTGACCGGGGATAGTATTGTAATCCGCGACAGTATCCAAAAGTTGGTAGCTATTGCGCTTAATCTAGAGTATATGTAGCCAAACATGCTCTGTAATAATTAGTCAGGTCGTGTTAATAAACGTGAAGAAAAGTAACTCCCCAAATTTTCCTCGCTCGCTCTTCGCCCTCTGGTCTTCTTCGGCATTCCTTGCTGGGATTGCAACTTTTCTTTTTACCGGATGCTCTATGATTGGTTGGAACGAGACTGGGGGGGTAGCATCATTTTATGGACCTGGTTTTCATGGACGCAGAACGGCAAATGGCGAAATATTTAATCAGTATGCGCAAACTGCAGCACATAGAGACATGCCGTTCGGTACCTGGTTAAAGGTAACAAATCTTCAGAATAATCGTTCCACCTGTGTTCGCATAAATGATCGTGGCCCGTATGTGTCAGGTCGGGTGCTTGATGTTTCGAAGGGGGTTGCAGAAAGATTGGGGTTTATTCGCCAAGGCGTTGTAGAAGTGGAGTGGGAGGCTGATAGTGAGGATTGTTATGGGGTGTAGTGCTGGGAAAATGATCTTGTTTAGAGGAGTCTAAACACCCCACTGTGTCCACCCCACTGTGTCCACCCCACTGTGTCCACCCCACTGTGTCCACCCCACTGTGTCCACTCTTTATAATTCTTAAGGTGTTGGACTCTTATGGCAAGTTCGTCGCATCCTACTTGTTCTCCACTTCCAGCGCCTCTCTACCTTCCAACTCACCAAGTGTTGTAAGCCTTTTCTCAAGTACTCGGCTTCTTCGGCCAACATCATCCATTTGGTCGTGGGCCTGCGCAAGTTTTCGCTGAACTGCTTCTACTGTGCTCGCAAATTTGTTGAACTCGAGTCGTACTTCTTGCAAGATTTTCCACACGTCGGCTGTACGCTCCTGAATCTGCAGTGATCGAAAACCCATCTGAAGGCTACACAGCAGTGCACAGAACGTGGTCGGGCCGGCAACGGTTACTCTGAATTCCGTTTGTAGTTTTTCGAGCAGACCGTTGGTTCGGACCACCTCTGCGAATAAACTCTCTGATGGTAAGAAAATTATGGCAAAGTCAGTTGTGCGGGGCGGGTAGACGTATTTTCTGGAAACATCCCGTGCAAATGATTTAATCTGTTGCTCCAGTAGTTTCTGTGAAGCGACTAATTCATCTTTGTTGCCATTTTCCGATGCTTCCTGAATCTTCATAAAATGTTCCGTCGGAAATTTGGCGTCTATTGGCAGCCAGACTTCCTTCTGGTGGCCAGGTAATCGGATTGCAAATTCCACATGGTCTGCGCCATGAGGAACAGGTTTGAAGTTTTTCTGGTACTGATTGGGCGCAAGCATCTGCTCAAGCAGTGTTCCTAGTTGTACTTCTCCCCACATGCCCCGTGTTTTCACGTTTGTAAGCAATTTTTGCACATCAGACATGCTTCGACTCAACGAACTGACCTCCCCCAGGCTTTCATGGACCTTGGCAAGGCGGTCGGCAACATTACCAAAGGATACTGCTAGCTTTTGCTCAAGATTGGTATGTAGCTGTTCTTCGACCATTAACCGTATCCGGTCTATGTGTGCTCCCATTTCCTGATGAAACTGAACTTGACGTTGTATAGCGGAATCATCTCTTTGTTGATAAAGACTCTGGTGTTCATATAATCGTCGGAGAAGTGAGTCAAACTCCTGGCGAAGCTGGGAGTTGCTTGTGGTTGACTCAGTTCGAATGAGTATCGCTAGCTCTGTTCGCCAGCTTTCAAGGCTTCTTGTCACCTGTTCATTGTGCGATATCAGAGTTCTTGAAATGGCTTTTGTAAGGTGCCGGGTTACAATGAGAGAGAGTAGGGTCGTGAGCGCCACTACCATTGCAACTGCGCCAAGAGCAGCCGTGATTACAGTTGAAGAGGTACTTAGTTCAGCTAAGCCAGCCAGGGTGTCGTTGATCGGTTGGTTCGTAATCAGTGGCATTATAATCTCGTTCTTGTTATCAAGGTACAAAGGGGTGGTGTATTGCTAATCGTTACATCATACTCTATTCAGGTACGTTATATATCGTTGAGCCGTAAGAAAGTCGTAATTTACGAAGGAAAAGGAAGGGGTAGGTTTTTTGCCTGGAAGGGCTCGAATCCGCTTCTGACCTTTGTGGACTTTATGTCACTTTTTGTGGGACTTACAGGGTTGACGCCACCATAAGTGTCAGCAGTTAGTTTTTTTTGGAGTACTGTTTTGCCATGGTAGATATAAATGTCTATAAGATTCAAGGGTGCGGTAACAGTTTTGTGGTGTGTTCCGTTGAACAAATTCGATCATACAGCGGGGAGCTTTCCAGTCCGTCGGTTGATCCGAGTAGTGCACTCCAAAAGGCAATTCAGAGAATTTGTTCCCGGGGGTTCGGTCTGGGAACTGATGGTGCCATGATCGTCGATTTTAAGGGTGGAGGTCAGGCGGTAAAGGAGTGTGATGTTTTTATGTACAACCCGGACGGTAGTTGGATGGGCATGTGCGGAAACGGTATTCGGTGTGTCATGAGATATCTTGCTTTGTCAGGCAGCATTGCCGCCGATAAATGTCAGAGTGTGACCTTTCGAGTTGGTGAACGAATTATCGGCTGTTCTTCCGAGGACGGTGGAAGGTGCGTTACCGTGGATATGGGCGAGCCGGTGTTGAAGATGAACGAAATTCCTGCGTTAGTTGCTGACGGGGAGCTTAACACGAGCATCGCGATAAACGACCGAACATTTCTGGGAACCTGCGTTGGAATGGGGAACCCGCACTTTGTTATCTTTCAGGAGATTGACATGCTCGAGGTATGGGGAGCTCTCCTCGAAACGCACGCAACGTTTCCAGCAAAGACAAATGTTGAATTTGCTACAGTCCTTTCTCCGCGGAGAATTAAGGTGAGTGTCTGGGAAAGGGGGGCTGGTATAACCCTCGCTTGTGGAACAGGAGCATGTGCGGTAACCGTAGCAGGGGTTCTGACCGGTAGATCCGACCGTTGTGTCGACGTGGAACTTCCGGGTGGCACAGTGAGCGTGGAGTGGCGCAAGGAAAACAATCGAGTATACCTGTCGGGGCCCGCTAGGGAAATTGTATTTGGTAGACTAGAATCTGGGGGCACGGAGCTAAAACGAGGCACGTTGGGTAAGTTTTAAACAGTCGTTGCATTGTAGGCTGTGCGGTGGTACGGTCAGACCTTGGCGCGCAGTTGATCTTGTGAATCGAACTCGATTTGATACCAGTAACATATTGAAAATGTTGCTAGTTTTGAGTGTTATAGAACTTTATTTTCAAAAGAAGTAAATTGGGAATTGTACCAATTTGTAACGGTATGTAATACTCTGCCTAGCAGTTCGGTACAACTTCGCCCGGTCCAGCAATTCGCTCCTTAAGTTCGCTCCGGAAGTCCGCTCTCGAAATTCAGTCTAGAAGTTCCGAAGTGGTGTGCCAGTGGCAAAGTTTTTATGGGGCGCGAAAATGAGGATAGTTCTCATTTCTGAGTATTGTGATGTTTCGGAGTGTTTTGTTACCTTTTGAAGTGAAACGGTACGGCCGTACCCGTGGTTGAGTGTTCTTTTTATATGAAGTAATTTTGATTAGAGTGGTGCTGGCTCGTGATAGTAGTGGCTGTCATGCGTGAATCATTCACTCGGTTAATGGTGGTGAATTTAGTTTAAATAGGCGTGCAATGGTAAAGAGAGAGAAATCTAACTACATGATTCAATCAGTGTCACACGCGCTAGATGTGTTGGAAGAGCTGTGCAAGTCACGTGGCGAAGTTGGGGTCACCGAGTTGTCTAAGCGTCTTAAGTTACATAAGAACAATGTCTTTCGTCTTCTTGCTACACTGGAGATGAGAGGGTATGTAGAGCAAAACACAGAAAGCGAAGATTATCGTTTGGGCGTCAAATCGCTTGAGCTTGGTCAGTCATATCTAATTCAAAGCAGCATAGTTGAGCGTGCAACTCCAGTGCTAAAAGCGCTATGTGAGAATACCGGTGAGACGGTAAGTTTTGCTATCCTGCATAACGCTCAGGAAGTTCAGTACCCGCTCAGTTTCGCTTCAAAGCGCCCTGTTCGCGTGGCACCGAGGATCGCGGTTTCATTCCCAGTGAAGTATAACGCTTCGGGGCGTCTTCTTCTTGCTCAGATGACGGACGGTGATCTCGAGGAGATACTTGCACCGAACACGCCGCAAGATGCTGCTATCCGAAATCAGTTGGCCGATCTTAGAGCGCAAGGCGTAATCATTGATCGCGGTGCTATTGAAACTGACGTTATTTCAATCAGCAAAGTGATTAAAGGTGATAAGGGCCGTATTCTTGGTGCAATCGAATTGGTTGCTCCTCAGTACCGTGCCAAGATTGAGGATCTTGTTTCTGCCGTCGATGAAGCTGCTGAGAAGTTGTCGAGCACAATGGGGCATTCGAAGAAGGCCCTTTCATCATCAGTCGAAATGGAGATCACTGTCGACCGCATGGTTGAAGGAATCTAGTTACTTCGCAGGTGTGGGCTAATGAAGTGTCCGATAAGGGGAGGGGCAAATTAGCCCCTTTGTAAGCCTCAGAGGGTATATCAGCGTTTTTGCCGGTATGCACTTGGGGCGGCACTCTTTCAGGTGGCTGGTATCTTAAGCTAATTCTGAAAGATTAGGGCTAGGAGCTCCATCATTATCCGGATTCCCGTTGCTGTCTTCTATGGGAAGTTTCCAGCCCTAAAATTTTCAAGTGACCCATTTTTGTAAGACGCTTGAAACTGCAATTGTTACATTCAAATGATTGCTTATGGTAAAGACGACTTAGCATACCAATGCACAGCTGCACCGGTGTCATTCGTGCGTCAAGCCAAGAGTAATTTTTCTCGCCTTGTTCTGTTTTTACGTCGTAGTAGTACGAAGTATAGTCTTGTAGAAGGATATCATGAAGAACGTAGTATCCGTGGCCTCTGGAAAGGGGGGAGTAGGAAAATCTACTGTAGCTGTAAACCTCGCAGTTACACTTGCACGACGGGGTAAGAAGGTTGCCTTGATAGATGTTGATTTGTATGGGCCCAGCGTGCCTACCCTTATGGGTGGTGGCGAAATACGTATGGACCATGAGCAAAAGATTATTCCGCCTGAAAAGTTTGGTGTGAAATATATTTCCATAGGCTTCTTTTTGCCATCAGCCGATACTCCGGTAATCTGGCGTGGGCCAATGTTCACCAAGGCAATTACTCAACTTTTTAATGATGTAAGTTGGGGCCAGGTTGATGTTTGTGTGCTTGATATGCCTCCAGGCACGGGCGATGCGCACATTACGCTTTCTCAGATGCCTGGTATTGACTTAGTTGGCTCGGTTGTGGTCACCACACCACAGGAAGTGGCCTTGGCGGATGTGCGGAAAGCAATTAAGATGTTCGAAAAGGTGAGTATCCCAGTTCTCGGAATTATTGAGAACATGGGTAGTCTTGAGTTGCCTGATGGTCAGGTTATGTACCCTTTTGGTCAGGGAGGAGGAAAGGCTCTTGCCGATCAGTACGGTCTGCCGTTTCTTGGGTCTATCCCGCTGCAGTCTTTCATTCGTGAGGGAGGGGATAAGGGCGCTCCGTTTGCTTATGATGGCACGGATTCAGCGACTGAGATTTTTAATTCAATGGCGTCTTTCATTGAGTGTGCTGTAGCCGAAGGCAGGCAGCGACCAACTATAATAAATGAGTAATCTTTTATGTTCACAGTTTTGCTAGTGCTGCACGGCTTCTTATCTTTGTGTTTGGTTGCTCTGGTCTTACTTCAACAGGGTAAGGGGGCTGATATGGGTGCGACTATTGGTGGCGGAGGAAGTTCCTCGGTTTTTGGCGGAGCAGGGGCCGTAGATTTTGTGGCAAAGTTAACCACCGGTCTGGCAATTGCTTTTATGTGTACCTCTATTCTTTTGGTACGCGCCTATGCTTATCGAGCACCATCGATGAACGGAGCCAAGTCCGATGACTTTCTCAAGGGGTCTCTTTTCGATGAGGCTGACGAAGTTAATAATGCTGTGAAAAATGAGTCAGTAGCGGTCGAAGATGGCTCCGGTAAAAGTCAGGAAGTAGAGGTGGTTTCTAGGGATGCTAATAAGCTTGCTCCGGCAAGTAATGGATCGGCTCCCACAGAAAGTGCTGGAACCGTAGTAAATGGGGCGGTTGTTGCTGGGGTCGATCAGGGTGCAGAGGTGGTTTTACCGTCTGCGATGGTGGACGCCGAGCCGAGAAAGAAGACTGCACCGGATTCCAATGATACTGCACCAGGTGTCGGTCACGTTCACTAGCCCGGTATCTTTCCAATTTCTTCGTCAAACGCTTGATTTTCGTCATTGCGACATGGAGTATCGCGCTGACGGCGTCTTCACATGGGTTTTTTGAGTACTTTGAGTTGGTTAGAGCGATGCATTTGACGTGGAGCTGAGGATTTTTTGGCCACAGGGTTGCAAGTTTACGCAATGCACGCTAAACTTTGGACCGCATTGGATAAGCAGTAATTACTATTGAGCCCAGGTGGTGGAATTGGTAGACACGCTAGGTTGAGGGCCTAGTGGGCATTGCGCTCGTGGACGTTCGAGTCGTCTCCTGGGCATACTCAATATAAGTTACATATTCAAAATAACTCAGGGCTAAGCTTTCCTTCACGATGTTGCTACTTTTTTTTGGGTGCCGTGGTTTTAAGGAATCTTACGTTCAATTAGAAACCAGTTCCCGTTTTTAATGTTGGGTTGGGGCCTAATAGAGAAATAATTGTGAGTATTAGCGATTGTTCGGGGTTAGACGATTTGTTCTCTCAACAACTGGGCTGGTTCGCCCGCATTTTCAAGAACTCAGGTTGTTCGTTTCTGCAGTATTTTTGCAAAATTTGATTGATTAAATTGTTGGAGATAGGAAGTGCGTAAAGCGATTCAGGAAGCTCTCTTCCGTTCCATTCATGGCAATAACCTGGTCTATAACACGTGCTGGGAAGATCCGCGGCTGGATCGCGAGGTTTTGAAGTTCTCCTCGGATGATCGTGTGGTCGTTATTACTTCCGCTGGCTGTAATGCGTTGGACTACCTGCTTGCAGGTGCTGGTCATGTACACGCGGTCGATGTCAATCCTCGCCAGAATGCTCTGCTGGAGCTAAAGCGCGCGGCAATTTTGGAGTTGTCGTATGATGACCTTTTCTCGATGTTCGGCCGGGGTGTCCTCCGGAATTATCGTAAGGTGTACGATGACCAGTTGCGCCAGCACATAAGCTCCGAAGCGAGACAGTTCTGGGATACAAAAATTTCATTTTTTGCAGGCACGGGTTGGCAAAAGAGCTTCTATTTTCGTGGTTCGTCGGGGCTTTTTGCACGATTGGTCAACCTCTATATTGATAGAATTCCCGAGCTGCGTGGTGCGCTTAACCAGCTCTTTTCTACTGACTCTCAGGAAGAACAGTCCTCATTATACTACAGCAAGGTAAAACCCCGCTTCTGGGGTCCATTGGTTCGTTGGATTGTGGGAAGAGACCTAACACTCGCGATGCTCGGTGTGCCTCGTTCACAAAGGATGGAGGTTGATAATCAGTATCCGGGTGGTATCGTGAAGTTTGTTGAAGATTGCCTCGACGCAGTGTTCGGTGTGCTTCCGCTTCGTGATAATTACTTTTGGCGCCTTTACGTCTTCGGTGAGTATAGTGAAGAATGTTGCCCTGAGTACTTGAAGAGGGAAAACCACCAACGGTTAAAGGAGTTGGTTGCTACTCAGATCTCGACTCATACCGGGACTCTGACGGATTTCTTAAATGGCCGAAACGGTGATGTTACCCGTTTTATCTTACTGGACCATATGGATTGGCTAAGCGCGGCAAAGCTTGATGCCTTAAAGGATGAGTGGCAGGCGATCCTCAAGGCTGCGAAGAAGGGGGCCCGGTTAATCTGGAGAAGTGGCGGGATGAATGTGACTTTCGTTGATCCGCTTATTGTAAGCTATGAGGGAAAGTCTGTACGGGTTGGTGATGTACTGACCTACCATCCGCAGATTACAGAGAAGTTGCACAGCTTGGACCGCGTTCATACGTACGGAAGTTTTTACCTTGCGACACTTGGCCAAGAAGTGATTGAAGACACTGCGGCGAATCAAAGTACTGGCGTTCTCCCCGCGAATCGAGATGAGCAAGAAGAAACAGGTACGTTAATTGATTCTGACCGTAGACAACCTATCGCTAAACAAAATATTGCCGTTAATTAGGGAAAACGCATGTTCTGGGCGTACACATAACGTAGAACTTGCGCGCCCCGGACTTTTTGCAATAAGTCACCCTTAATGGGGATGTTTTGGGAATATCAGAGGATGTTATGTCGCTAACTCAGGATCTCAAGGTTCTTTACCATTTAGCCTGTAAACCTGTAAGAGGAGAGACCCATGCCGAACGTCTCGAAAGTTTTTATTCAGGGCAGGCGGGTGCCTACGATGACTTCAGAGAACGGTTACTGAAAGGTCGTAGCGAGCTGATAACAGCGTGCGAGCGCTACCTCTCTGAAATCAGTTCCTCAAATGGACTTTGGCTCGATCTTGGGGGGGGGACGGGTAGAAACCTTGCCTATTCAGCCAAACTGAGAACAGCGTTTGCTCAAGCCGTGGTCGTGGATCTTTCCGAGTCCCTTTTAAAGCAAGCAGATCAGCGGATTAACGGAGAAGGATGGCGAAACGTCTCGACTCTTTGCGCTGATGTGACGAGGTTAAATAAAAGAGACGTACAAATTGGAGTTGAGGGCCGAGCTGAGATTTCTTCAACGGATTGCGCGGATAAAACCAAAAAAGTTCAGTTGGTTACCTTCTCCTACTCACTGACGATGATCCCAGATTGGTACCGCGCTATTGATAATGCTATTGATTTGCTCGAACCGGGTGGGATGTTGGGGATCGTGGATTTTTATGTTGGGCGGAAACACGGATTCAATATTTCTGAACACCGACCGGCAAAAAAACATTCGTGGTTTACAAGAAGTTTCTGGTCAACCTGGTTTGCACTTGATAATGTATTCTTGTGCCCAGACCACCTTCCCTACCTGCTTTCACGATGTGAGCTTGTTGAGGTTCAGGAGCATTTAGGGTCGGTACCGTATATTCCATTTATCAAGGTCCCTTACTACATTTTTATAGGTAGGAAGCGTGGTGGAACTTCGACATCAACAAACTCGCAGGGTGCTCAATCCTAACGCTGTTGAATCCACGATCGAGCCTCTGAACATTGGAGTGCTGGATCTGTACCATGACTTGTCCGTACTTCATCAGGAACTCTCCGCGGATTATTGTGTTGTTTCAGGGGATGGCGTTCTATGGCCTGGGCATGTTGCTCTGTCTGTAGCGGAATACGTACTGGAGAACCAACTACTCTGCCTGCCTTATCTAACTGAACCTGCGACTCAGTTCGGAAGTCACCGAGGATATCCTGAAGACTGGACGCCTTATCAGGTGCTTGCAAACTGTTTAAGGGAAATCGCTTCCGGTGGCGTGTTTGATGAAAGAACGCAAAATTTTCTTGCCGAAACATTGGGGGGGCTTCAAACAGAGGATCTAACTGAAGTCGTAATGGAAATGTTTCCAGCGATTCGCGAGCATTCATCTAGTAAGGTCACTGGGCTTCTCAGCCTTATGGCGGGGACCAAGAGTTTCGATATAACAGTCACCGGCACAGCGCATTCCGTGATTATGAAAAGTATAACGAACCATCTGCCGTTTTTTGTAAGTGATGCTTCTGGTGTTACTACCAGAGTTAATGAAGAGGGGCGAATTCTACCGAAAGCCATCGGGCCGGGGAGTTACGGGAATGGGGTGTTAGAACGCCTAAAAGCATCTCGCCATAAGGGACGACCCCTGTTCGCTATGGCGTATGATATTACTGAGGAAACACAGCCCTTACTGGAATATGCTCAGCTTGCAATAATTCTTAATCCGGAAAGTGAGGGATCAAGGAATTTTGTGGCGCACCATGCGCTGGTCGTTTTACCGGTTCCAAAATGATATTGTAAGCGGTAATCGTGCGACGGAGTCGCCCTTTTTGCTTATGATCTAAAATGCTCGACGTAGTAAGCTTCAGCCTGTGCTTGTAGATCATTATTGTTCTTACGTCGAAAACAGTAGCAGTACACCACCACTCCTCGCCCTACTTCTCCTCAAACATCTTACCCATAAGGTCCTCTACCGAGTCTGGTCTTTCACAAACAGCCAAGATTTGGTAGGCGAACATCCCTGGCCAGAAATTTGCAAGCTTATACAGTATTGCATCCAGTAGTTTGAAAAGCTCGTTGTTTTTTCCAAATTCGTCGGCGATCGGGGGGCCAAAATAGGTCATTTTCTTTACATTGAAACCGCTATTGCGAAGGTAGCGACGAAAACTTCCGATGGTAAATAACCTTGTGTGGGTCAGATCCAGAATCCCACGTTTCCCGTAATTAAACTGGCCAAGCATTAGCATCATCCTGACTGGGAAGAAGGCAACATTTGCGGTGCTGGCGTATAGTTGTCCTCCGCTTTTCAGAACCTGGAAAATCTGCTTTCCGGTGTGTTCCGGATTGAGCATGTGCTCCAGCACATCCAACGCCAGTACGGTCTCGTAACGTTCACAGGGGAACTGTTCTTTCCACGGTAGATTAAGGTCTACTTTATGAAGCGCGACTTTAGAACCTTCAGAGGAGAAGTATTGGTCAATACAGGTAACGTTAACTCCTTTCTCAGAGTGAAATCTCGATACTGCCTCGCCTGTCCCGCCGCCGACGTCCAGCAGAGAGCTTCCGGCCGGCAGATTCAATGCCCTGATAAAGTGGTGAATAGTTCTGGGACTGTTCTTTACCGTATAGTAACTTTGGTCCGGATTGCTAATATCATACTTGGGGTCGAAGAACAGATTGAACTTCATTAAGCGATACTTAAGAACGGTTTTTATACACCGCAAGCCGTAACTAACCCCATTGACGTGGCAGATTTCATCACCATAGAACGTAGGAATCGGAACCTCGGTAATTTTAATTTTCTTGGCAGCGAGTTGACCGATAATGTCAGCGTCGAAATCAAATCCTCGGCTATTCAGGTGGAACGGTATCTGCGCAAGTACGTCGGTGCGATAAGATCGGTAGCCGCTGTGCATTTCAGAAAGAGTAGTACCTAACGTCAAGTTTTGAATTTTAGTGAGAATTCGATTGCCGATAAATTTATAGAGCGGCATACCACCCTTTAGCGCGGTATTAGAGGGCATAAATCTGCTTCCATAGACCACCTTTGCGCCCTGGGCATACGGGGCCAATAGGTCCGGCAGCGCTTCAGGGGCGTATTGTCCGTCGCCGTGGAGCAGGACGACAATGTCGAATTTTCGTTCAAGTGCATAGCGGTATCCAAGAATCTGGTTCCCTCCATATCCCTGGTTGTACGGAGTTTTGTGTACTCTGAGGTGTCCATAGTTTTCGTTCCAGCTGATGTTCTGAGCAACACTGATGGTGTTATCAGAGGAGCTGTCGTCTATGATAAAGACCTCGGCAAGTTCTTGAGCCACCCAGCCGGGAATTCTATTAAGTACAGCCTCAATGTGCTTCTCAGCATTGTAGGCAACAATAAACACGGCGACTTTGTTCTCTTTCAAAGTCTTACGTGCGAGGGCTTCAACTTCCGGATTCATTATCGGTTCCTTTTTGTGTTACTGTTGGGCGGAATCTGACGTGTTAAAACCTCTAAGTATAACTGCTCAGGTATTTTCCCAATCTCTTTGTCAAGTAGACGAAGAGATTGGACAACCTGGTGAACGAGTATCGTAGCCCCAGACCTATCGGTATAACTCTGTCGTTTGCCAGAGTAACGCACTTAAACGCAAATTTTCAAGATTAAACAAGTTGTTGGAGAGCTGTGTTTGTCGAACAGTGGTTGGTAGGTCGCGGGGACCGGGTTAGGATCAGTGGTACGGGTTCATTCTTGCTGCTCACCGGGCCACCGTGATATGACAATCATGCCTGTGTTGCGGATGCGCGTTAGGGCTAAAAAGAGTCCTAGCAAAATCGTTTATTTGAGAGATATACAATTATGACAAGTTTATTTGATCCTCTACACGTTGGTGATGTAACGATTCCCAACCGAATTATTATGGCGCCGCTTACCAGGATGAGGAGTCTGCAACCTGGTAATGTTCCACAGACGTTAAACGCCGAATATTATGCGCAAAGGGCTGGTGCTGGCCTGATAATCTCTGAAGCTACTCAGGTGAGTCAGCAGGGTCAGGGATATCCAGGTACTCCGGGTATACATTCTGCTGAACAACTTAATGGCTGGAAATTGGTGACTGATGCGGTCCATAATGCGGGCGGGCGAATTGTTCTTCAGCTCTGGCATGTTGGTAGAATTTCCCACTCTTCCCATCAGCCCGGAAATGCGCTACCGGTTGCACCCTCGGCGTTGCCAGCCAATAACAGCGGGACCTATACCGCTGACTGGCAGATGACACCGATTCTAACGCCGCGGGCATTAGAGCTCGACGAAATTCCAGGTATCGTTGCAGACTTTAAGAAGGGGGCAGAAAATGCCAAAGCGGCCGGATTCGATGGCGTGCAGGTGCACGGGGCTAATGGCTACTTGCTTGACCAGTTTCTACAGGATGGTTCGAACAAGCGGACTGATAGCTATGGCGGTGCTGTGGAGAATCGCGCACGGTTACTTCTGGAAGTTGTTGATGCCGTTGTTGAGGTGTGGGGAAAAGGAAGGGTCAGTGTTCGGCTTTCGCCCTATGGAACGTTTAACGATATGAATGATACTGATCCCGTTGGACTGTTTACCTATGTGCTACGGCAGTTAAGTGATCGGGGGATTGCATTTGTGGATCTTATTGAGCCAAGATCCTCCGCCGCAGGAATGCAGGATGAAAGCCTGGATGGTCGCCCCGATGCTGCGCAGTTGTTCCGTGATGCGTTTAAGGGTGTACTCTTCTCATCCGGTGGATACTCCCCGATGCTCGCGAGCGAAGCGGTAGCCTCCGGGAAGGTTGACGCAACTGTATTTGGTCGTCTGTTTATTTCTAACCCAGACCTGCCAAAGAGAATTGCCAGCGGAGATGCATTGAATCGGTATGATCGAAGTACTTTTTATGGCGGAAGTGAGAAGGGGTATACGGACTATCCTGTATTATCGTAAGGAAGCATTCGTCTCGGGTTGTTCGATCTCTTCGTCAAAAGCCTTATTTTGCTCCTTGCGAGATAGAGTAGTACCTCTCATACGCAAAAAAAAGTCTTTTTCCTCGACCTTAAACAACCTGACGAACGTTTACTTCAAGTTCCTGCTTAGTCTTCTTATCCTGAGTTCGACGTAAGAACAAAGGTAAGTGGTTGAAATTGCTTTAGACACGAGAGAGGCGTGCAGTGATATAAAAGCGCAGGCTAACAGCTTGCTACGTCGAGCATTTTATATCATAAGCAACGAAGTGGATGAAGTAATTTCAGCCAGTTAACGCAGTTAT
>JBIIDM010000203.1:0-5779 GCA_044238365.1 Bdellovibrionota bacterium
TCTCAATAAATACAAAAGAGTACAGCAATATTTTTAAAATGTTTGCGCGCACTATTGCAGCTTTTTTTAACCTGAGTTCAACGTAAGAACAAAGGTAAATGGTTGAAATTGCTTTAGACATGAGGCGTGCAGTGATAGAAAAGCGCAGGCTGAAGCTTGCTACGTCGAGCATTTTATATCATGAGCAACGAAGTGGATGAAGTAATTTCAGCCATTTACCGCAGTTCTTACGTCGAACTCAGGTTTTTAATGTTAGTTCACCCTATGAAAGCTACAACACCCTGAGTTAACAGGGTGGATCGCGGTCAGCGAAGATGGACGAAGTCCCTGGGCCCGAGCGCTGAGCGGGAATAGCTGGGAGAATTACCTACTGTTCAGAGTCACTCTTCATGCGCTCAAAAATTTCATTTACAGCCTCTTGAGTATCAAGCGTATCGTCATAGAAGAAACGAAGCTCTGGAGCTACCCTCATACCAATTTCTTTGGCTATATTGCCACGAATCATCCCTTGGGCAGAATCAAATGCGCCTTTAACTTCTGCAATTCGTGTCTTATCTCCAGATACTACCCAGTAGACCCTTGCAGTCTTTAAATCTCGACTAACAACAACGTGAGTGATCGTCACGAGGAAAAATCTTGGATCAGAAAGCCGAAGTAACTGATTTGCTACGACGCTTTGAATTCTCTCAGCCACCCTGAATGTTCGACGTTGTTTTGACACTCTCTGCTCACGCTAAAAAATTTGATCTACTCGTACCGGGCCCACCCTGTTCACGCAATAAGCTTAAAGGCGACAAATGTACTAAAATTTACCGAGGATCTGGCATTCCGGACGTCAAAAAAATCTAAATAAAAATTAAAGATACGGCAACATTTCTCAACTATCTGCCAAAAGTATTCCACCTTCCCTTAAAAAAGTGCGTACCGACGATACGATTTTCAAGCTGGAATAGTGTTTAAAATCATAGCTGTCCGAAATTTTAGTTTCGAGCAAAGCTTAAGTGCCGTCACCACTTTGGTGGCGTGGGCATCCGAATAATCCGATGCTAACCACTCCTATCTACTTACCGTAGCTCTTACGTCGATGTGAGCTTATAACGTCGCGGCGACCTCTTTTAGCTCATACACCTCGAATACGTCCCCGATTTTCACGTCGTTAAAATTCTCGACACCAAGACCGCACTCGTAGCCACTTTGCACCTGTTTGACGTCCTCCTTAAACCGACGCAAGCTACCCATCTTTCCTTGATATATCACTCGGCTATCTCGAACTACCCGAACGAGAGCGCCACGCTTTATAATCCCATCAGACACATAACACCCTGCGATGGTACCCACCTTCGGCACAACAAAGGTATCTCGAACCTCCGCCCGACCAAGCGCGACCTCCTCCGAACCCGGTGCCAGAAGTCCAACCATAGACTTCTTAACAGCATCTACCAATTCGTAGATAACACGGTAAAAGTTAACCGTAACGCCGGCAGCCTCAGCATCAGCCAAAGCTCTCGGCTCGGCTCTCACGCCAAACCCAAACACCATAGCTTTGGAAGCGATCGCTAATTGTATATCACTCTCTGTAATACCACCGACGGCAGCATGGAGGACTCTGACGATGACCTTCCCCGTAGACAAGTCCTGAATCGCCTGCTTCACGGCCTCAACCGAACCATGGACGTCGGCCTTCAGAATAACGTTCAACTCCTCCGCAGCCTGTGTATTAGCCCGACGATGAAACTCCTCAAGCGAAATTGGGCCAGACTCCAGTGCACGCTCAGCCTTGGCAAGCCTCAGAGCACGATTTTCCGCTATGTCACGGGCGACCGTCTCTGACTCAACAACGATGATATCGTCCCCAGCCAACGGCACATTCCCAAAGCCTGTTACCCGTACCGGAACTGAAGGCGTGGCTTCTTCCATTCGATCGCCACGTTCATTGCGCAGCGAACGAACCTTTCCATAGCCAGACCCAGCAACGAAGATATCACCAAGCCTCAATGTGCCATGTTGTACAAGGATAGTTGCTACAGTTCCGAATCCCCGCTCCTGCGCAGCCTCAATCACCGTACCCCGAGCCCGACTATCCGTTACCGCGGTAAGTTCCTTCATTTCCGCAACAAGAAGAACCCCCTCAAGCAGGTCCTCTATGCCGGTCCCAGCTAGGGCTGACACAGGAACGAACATCGTATCACCTCCCCATTCCTCGGGCTGAAGACCATACTCTGAGAGCTGCTGCTTTACCCGGTCCAGATTCGCTGCAGGCTTATCGACCTTATTTACCGCAACGACAATCGGCACACGAGCAGCTTTCGCATGGTTTATGGCTTCAATGGTTTGAGGCATGACACCATCATCCGCAGCAACTACCAGAATGACGATATCCGTGATATCAGCTCCACGAGCTCTCATAGCAGTAAAAGCCGCATGCCCCGGTGTATCAAGGAACGTTATTTTCCGTCCACCTTCAAGGGTAACCTGATAGGCACCGATGTGCTGGGTGATTCCGCCGTGCTCCTTATCGGCTATAGCCGTTTTACGAATTCTATCAAGAAGTGAGGTCTTTCCGTGGTCAACATGCCCCATTACCGTTACAACAGGAGGTCTGAAGGAAAATTCTCCCTCTATGGGATCAGCACCCTGAGCAATCATCACATCTTCATCAAATCCAATCGATTCGATCTGATAGTCAAATTCTTCAGCTATAATAGCTGCTGTCTCTTTGTCGATCGTCTGGTTAATAGTCGCTAATACTCCCAGGCCGATCAGCTTGGTAATGACGTCACCAGCCTTCAAGCTCATTTGATGAGCCAGGTCCCCAACTGTGATGAACTCATCGACGCGAACTACTCTCTTTGACTGCTTTGGTCCTGTGAACTCGTGCTTCTGTGCCTCATCCCGATCACCACCCTTGTGATGCTTCGACGATGACTTACCACCCTTAGTCTTGCGAGAGTCAAGCCCCTCGTAATCCAGGAGGTCTTTCCGTGATATTTCACGCTTGCGAACCCTCCCCTTACGCTTAGCCGTTGTATCCTCGTCCTCATCCACAACCTCCTCAGTCCAGCGAGCCGCCTCAGGAGGACGCCCAATAGGCTTCCGTACAGGTAGCTGAATCCTTCCAAGAACCTTTGGACCTCCATCTGCGGTCACCCCTTCAGTTGTCTTAGGCAACTCGGCACGGATCAGCCTCGAGGGGATTATCACTTCCTTTTTGACAGATGGACCCTTTTCTGGATCGAGTGTAACGGCCGTCTTTCCCCGCTCTAGAACACCAGAATTTGGCTCTACAGCTGACGCAGCAGGACGCCTTGCAAAGTTCGGGATCATTCCAAGAACTCTTGGGCCCGATCCCGCCGGAGGAGGCGTCATGCTGCTCACTCCCACATCCCGAGACCCAACAAACCGAGAAGCTTCAAACCCTCTCACCGAAGATTCATCGGAATCCCCTTCCAACTTAACAACGCCTTCCTTCACCGTACCGATTTCGACTGAACTAGGTTCAATAAAATCATCCGCTGCGTCATGAAGGTCAGGCCCATGGACGTCATGCACAGTTACACCGTGCAGCACCTGTCCCGCATCAGGACCAGCAACATCTTCAGCTTCGTCTGCCCTGGACATAAGTAGATCTGAGGGCAACACATCCGTCTGCCCGTCCAATTGAATATCAGAAACAGGTGTATGCGGGGCGTTCACCGACTTTGAGGAATCCTGCCCCGACGTTTCATGCTCAGCATCATGCGTACCGCCAGAAGACAGACGATCTTCACCGCCCGCTCCGCCTTCAGCCTCTGCAGCACCGGTATCAAGCTCTCCACCATCAACTCCTTTGCGACGGCGATGTACAACATTACCCTGGCGCCGTTCTACTACGACCTCGCCATCGACCGAACGCTGAATTATTGAAGGACGCGCCTCAGAAATCCTACTACCCACTGAACCACTACCGGTATACTGTCCACTCCCACCAGAGGAGCCCATCGCATCACGAAGCAAAGCACGCCGAATAAGATCTGCCTCATCATCTTCTAAAGAGTTAGAGTGAGAACTCTTCTCCGCAAGCCCCAGCTTACGTGCACACGCAATCACTTGCTTATTATCTATACCTAATTCTCGTGCTAGTTCGTAGATCCTGATCTTTGACATACTTGTTCTTGCAATATTATCTACACCGGCGTCCGCCACACTATTTCTCCTCAGCTATCTTTAAAAGCTCGCCAAAGCTTATCTCTGACGGCTTTAACCGTAGAGCGTGCTCGAACGTTCTTGGCTTCATCTTCGGAATCGAATCCCTACACTCTGGATGAATATACACACCCCGGGCATTTATTTTATGAACTTCATCCCATACAAGCCGCCCATCATACCACACATACCGAAAGAGAATCTCCTTATACTCCCTTTTACGGCACACCACACACATTCGACGTGGTTTCTTCCTTCCTCCTTTTCGCGGTTCCAAAAATAAATTCCTAGAGACTCCTCAAATCCTCAAAAAACGGACAGAGCAAATATACAAATGCCGCATAACACTAAAAAATAAACAACAGCTTGCATCCCCGACTGCTCAAATTTATAAAAAGCTTCTCGGCTAACAAATGCCCATCATCCTAGCGCTTATTGACCTCAGCCCGCCGTAAAAAATCATTGAGTACTACGAGCATCTTCTCCACAGAATCCTCCTCAAATCCCATTTCAAGCAAGTTCTCTCTTTCAAGCTGTACGAACTGCTGTACGGTACGAACGCCGCCATCTATTAACTTGTCCCGCGAAAACGGATCCAACCCGAGCTGATGAAGCTCACTCAAGTCTGCCAAGTCACTTTCGATATCCTCACCCCGAGCTGAACGCTCCTCCAGTTCATCCTGATACTTTCGCGCAGCCTCAACAATAGACTCAACACGATCAGCAGCTATCCCTCCAATCTCGCGCAACTCGTCCATACCAGCCTCAGCCACTTCTCGAGCACTACGATACCCTTCCTGAAAAAGCAACTCAGCTTCAGAAAATCCGAGACCAGGAATCGACTCTATCGCGTGACGAGCCCGCCGGGATTCCTCCTCCGCTGCCGAGACACTCCGAACATCAAGCTTCCAGCCAGTCAATTTACTTGCCAGTTTTACATTTTGTCCCCGTCTGCCAATTGCCAGTGACAATTGATCATCATTAACGATAACCTCCATGGAGTGGTGACGTTCATCAACCACCACCCTTGCAACTTCTGCAGGTGAAAGCGCGCGCGCCACAAAAGACGGCTCGTCTGGCGTCCACGTTACAATATCTATCTTTTCGCCACGTAACTCCTGTACTACGGCCAGAACCCGCGCCCCCTTTACTCCAACGCACGCACCAACGGGGTCTATCGACTCGTCTCTGCACGATACCGCCATCTTGGCTCTTTCGCCCGGTTCCCGTGCAACTGATTTTATCTCAATTACGCCGTCTGACATTTCTGGAACTTCAACCTCAAACAATTTAGCCAGAAAATCCGGATGACTCCTCGTTATAACGATCTGAGGTCCTCTGTTTGACGGATCCAGATCCAAAATCATCGCTCTGATCCTGTCCCCCTGTCGATATTTCTCCCGGTTAATCTGCTCCCGTCGGGGCAATATTGCTTCGGTGCGACCAAGGTTTACAATGACATTGCCCCGATCATATCGCTGTACAATCCCATTGACTAGCGTGCCCTTACTATTTTTGTATTCTTCAAAAATAACCCCTTGTTCGGCGTCACGTAATTTTTGAACAATTACCTGTTTTGCCGTCTGAGCCGCTATAC
>JBIIDM010000204.1:0-5778 GCA_044238365.1 Bdellovibrionota bacterium
GCGTTCATATCGAGCAGATTAAAAATGCCGAAGGTGAAATATCGTTGAGTCTTGGTGAGGGAAATGAGCCCTTTGGTCTTATAAACGTGGGTGATGCCGCTGGTCTTACAAACAAACTAACTGAAGATCGTGAATTTGTAGTCATGGAGTCTACCTTCAGAGACACTCTTTTCCATAAGCTTAATGAAAAGAACTCACCTATTAATCTTCTTATCGGTTCAAAAAAATTTATGGAAGGTTGGAACTCATGGCGAGTTAGCACCATGGGACTAATGAATGTAGGGCGTTCGGAGGGTTCGCAGGTCATTCAGCTATTTGGTCGTGGCGTTAGGCTTAAAGGTTACAACTGGACCTTAAAACGGAGCAATAAAACAGATACACCTACCAGACCTAAGCACATTGAAATTCTTGAGACACTTAATATTTTCGGCATTAAAGCCGATTATATGGCGCAGTTTAAGGCATATCTCGAAGATGAGGGATTGCGTGCTGATGAAGAGCAAGTGGAGATCCTTCTTCCGGTAATAAAGAATCTTGGAAGAAAGAATTTAAAAACAATTCGGCTAAAAAAGTATATTGGCGGAACTCAAACCCGGTTCGGCGACGCTTTCAGAGAGAAAGGACCAATTCCAACATTACTGCCACCTAAACCAGAAGAGGAAGAAACGCAGCTCTACCTAAGCAGAAACAAGGTTATAATCAATTGGTATCCTAAGATTCAATTCATGGGTGCACCAGGAGTCCTAACAGCCGGTAATGACGTTAATCTTGAAGAGACTTCATTCACCAAGAGCCACCTCCCCTTTATTGATCTAGATACGATCTATTTGGAGCTGGAGCGTTTCAAAGCTGAACGAGGATGGAACAACCTAAACATTAGCCGTGAATTTCTTGGAGAAATACTAGCCGAGCGAAGCTGGTACACCCTTTACATTCCGAGCAGCGAGCTTGAGTTTAACGATTATAAAAAAGTGCGATTGTGGAATGAGATAGTAACGCAGCTTCTCAAAAAATATTGTGAAAATTACTACAACTATAGAAAACAGGCGTGGGAACTTCCTCATCTTGAGTATCAGGAGCTGTCGGAGCTAGATCTTGAAAATCAAACTTATGTAAGTGAAGACGAAGAGTGCTACTATCGGTGTTTGATTGATGCGACTGAGACAGAGCTGATTAACAAGCTTCATGAACTTAAAGAGCTAATAGAGAAGAAGAGGCTAACGCCCTGGGAATACCGCGGTATAAAGGCACTTTGGTTTGATAGACATCTCTTTCAGCCACTACTCTACATCAAGGACAAGATTGTAGAGATTCAACCAGTGCCACTCAATAAAGGCGAAATGCAATTTGTAACTGATTTGAACCTCTGCCTTGATAACAATTTGAACTTACTAGCTGGTCGTGAGCTGTATCTACTTAGAAATTTGAGTCGAGGTCGTGGCGTTAGCTTCTTTGAAGCGGGTAATTTCTATCCTGATTTTTTGCTCTGGATAGTCAATGGCGATCAGCAGAAAGTCTGCTTTATTGATCCAAAAGGCTTAAGCAGATTACATCCCAATGACTTGAAGATAGAGTTTTCAAGAAAGATCAAGGAAATAGAAGGTAGACTTGCAGACCCGACCGTTACGCTTGAGTCTTTCATTCTTTCTACTACTCCTTATCACGTTCTTAAAATGATGTGGCGCTTAGAAAAAGAAGAGTTATCTGAAAAGCACGTTCTCTTTCAAGAAGATGGTGAAGATTATATCAAAGAACTTTTATCAATGGCTATTTAGAGTAGAAGAAGCGAGATTGTCTTGGATAGCAATTACTGCAAAGCATAGGCAGAATTTAAATGTTTCGAGGAAGAAGTAACACAATAGTTGGTCAAACAGGTGAATACTTGGTAGCGGCTGAATTATCACGCCGCGGTCAAATCTGTACTACTTTCACTAGCAATGTGCCGCATTACGATATAATCGCTTCCAACGAAGCAGGAAAGCATGTGTCAGTTCAGGTAAAGGCAAGCAAGAGCGGCTCATGGCAGTTCTCAAAGGTTACAGACTACTGTGAAATTACATTTAAAGATCAGTGTCAAACTGTAGGCAAGTTCAAAGATTGTCCAGTAGAAAACCTTGTTGTCGATTTTGTAAATGTAATGAACGACAGAAACGATCGATATTATGTGCTTAATTGGAATGACTTGAGATATGTACTTGTAAAAAACCACAAAGATTATTTAAAAAAACACGACGGCGTTCGTCCTAAAAACCACGACTCTCTTCACGTTGGATTAAAGGAAGAACACTTATCCCCATATATTGAAAAATGGGAAGTTATAGAAAGTAAGCTGGCATGAGAGAGTGTAGGAGCATTTCAAAGAGGATTCTAGAGTTCAAAAGCAGCGATTTTGAGCTACCCTTAAAAGAGCATTTCAAGAAATTTCAGGACATTTCATAACCTTTCAAAAGTTGGATGCAAAAAAGCTGCAACAAAATTAAATACACCACAATATCAATAACTTAACCCACCCCAAATACTACACCCCAGAATTTTCATTCAAGATCAGGGAAGTTACCTCCAGTTCACTCCTTTTCCTTGCATAGCTTAACTTTGGATTAACTCCTTATTTTTTAAGCTTAACTTTAAATCGCATTTCCAGTTCTTCACCGCCGATTCACGGGCCTATTTGAGCACGGTGGAGGAATATTGGCGGCTCTTCGCCTCCAGCAACACTGGTTTGCAAGACCTTGGAGGTCGGAAGTGGAGGCTTCTTACTTTTTCTTTAAAGGTCGAGAACTAGCCTTGGACTGCATTTCTTGTTCATTAAGCTTCTTTGCGAGGAGCTTGTTCCGTTTCCCACTTAGGGGCGTAATTGGTTTCTGGGACAGCGACGCACTATAAAATTCCCAGAGCCTATAAATTGGCAAGTTCGTCACATCTCCGGTTTCGCTTAGCTTATCTATCACGGTCTTATAAGATCCCTTTTCGGGGAATACTTGAATGAGGTGTCCCAGCACTAGCTGCATTAAACCCGGATCATCCACGTCCTCAAAGTTTGCATCGGCTTCTTTATAAGCGTGGAAGAAATACTGGGCCAGTTTGTCTATGTGTTCTGTAGAGGTGTTCTCCAACGGTTTATTGATAAGCCTACTCAGAATGCTGCGGTGAACTCCAGATTGCTCTGCAACCTCAGAAAGTGTGACCTTTCGCTTTAGTTTACCTCCGAGTCCCTCCAACATCTTTTCCAAATCGATTCTAATCATACTCAGCCCTTACCTACAAAACACAATTCTACTAAAGTTTTCGCTCACTCGAGACGATGTAGCTAAATAGCGACAGTGTCTAAGATGTATTAAGAAGACGGCTCATTCGTTCAGTGTCTTTAGTTATATCTGATGCATTGTCTTTTAAAGAATTGAACTTTTTTAGGAGATTGTATGCAAACGGTAGTTAAACCCAGCAGTCCCATGCTCGTAGGGGCTTCAGAAGCAGCGGATTATTTGGGAATCTCAAAGTCCACCCTCTATAACTGGAGGTATCAGGGGAAGGTTCCCTATCATAAACTGTATGGCCTCCTTAGGTTTGACCTTAGTGAACTAAGGCAACTCATTAAGTCACCCGAAGCTATCATCGTTAAAGACGACGGGGGCAGCCATGACAAAGCATAGTCAGAGTCAGCTTCCACGGAACATGCTACGCATCAAACGCACATACATTGAACTGGGTATCTGGGAAGAGAAAGCCTTTCGCAAGAGGGATGACAAACTAATAGAAACTTCCTACTTCGTAGAGGCTTCATGCAGAAATTCACCTGGCAGAAAACCGACCCGCCCTACTAAGTGTGGCAGGGCGCCTAACCTTGTGGAGGCTCGCAGACTGAGAGATGAGCTAAGACGCCAGTTGCATGAAGAGGTTTTTGGAGACCCACCAGCTACACTCCGAAGTTTCTATGACAACACTTACAGGAGAAGGATTGAGTTGAAACTCTGCAAGGCGTCTTTTGAAGATCAGGATTGCACTTTTCGGGTAATTCTTCAGCATCTCGGGGATCAGGTGCTCGATTCCATCGACGGGACAGTTTTGAAGGATTTCTTCGACAACAAGCTGAGTAATGAACTTAGAACTTCAACCAAACGAAAGTATCGCAAGTATCTAAAAGGCATCTTCGATCATGCTCGAAACCAAAGGTTGATCACTCATGATCCTATTGATGATCTGCCGGTGCTCAAAGGGAAACCAGCGAAACCAAAGTTATCACTGTCGTCCCCGCAGCTCGGTCTTCTCCTTGCCTTTCTTGAATCCATTGGCCATCAATTTTTCCTCCATGTCTCAGTCGCATCCATGACTGCGGCTCGTGTGAACGAACAAAGGGGGCTTCAGTGGGGAGACATACTATGGGACGAAAATAAAATTCATATCCAGAGGACGTACAGTTTTAAGACGCAGGAGTTCGGGCCGCCAAAAAATGGATACGACCGAAAGGTTCCGATGTGTCCCGAACTTAGGGAGATCTTGTGGAAGCGTAAACTTGAGGTACTTCCCTCTGAGTCAGACTTTGTTTTACCGTGGAACCGTAAATGGGTGTCTGGAGAGCAAGGCAAGGAATTAACGAACGCTCTGAAATTTCTAGGCCTACCCCTCATAACCTATTACCAACTTAAGCACAGCTTTGCAGGGGCATTATTGAGAAATACCGGGGATTTGATGCTCGTTAAGGAGGTTTTGGGGCATCAATCAGTTTCTTCCACAAATTACTATTTGATCAATCATGGTCACACTATCCAAGGTGCAGCTGACAGTATCCACTTTCTTAGTGAAGGAAGACGAGCGATTGCCGAATGGAAGCCACCGACCCTACCTAGTGAGGCAGTCCACAAGACTAAGGATAAAAAAGACTTAATCAAGACTACGGGGAGGTATTAAATGCGGATAAGAAAAAATTCGAGAAACAAGTTTCCCAACTTTAATGAAAAAAGAAGCTTCAATTTGGTAAAAAACTGGAAGATAAAGGTACCATATAGGGCAGTAGGTGTAGCTTATATGTTACACCCACCCCCGAAAATGCTCATTTTGGACAGCTTTGCTATCGTTTGCGACACATTGCAGCAATATTCTATTAAAAGCTGGAGACTGTGGGAGCGAAGTTCAGGAATTAGAGAGGACTAGCTGGTAAATGGGAGGTTGATAGCCCATAAGAGAACAAGACGATGTCGACAAGCCCGTAGAGAAAGTACACATGTATACCGGTTCTACCTCAAAAAGTCAGAACAATGCAGGAACTAGTAATTCGTTGCCGAGCAAAGTCCCCGACCGGACAAACATACCATTTCCAGCAGAAAGAGGCTTTGGACATTTTGAATTGGAGTGGGTCTATCAGCTTGTCGAGGAGTACTTAGAGTGATGTTTCGAAATAGCTCGTCTATGGGATACCCGATTCCACCGTTCTCAACGGAGTTGTCTGCGACCCCAGCAAGTCTCTTTAACGGCATACGTACTGGAATATGGGGGGCAGCACCTAGGACATTAAGACTAAATAGATCCGTTTGGAGTGTATAAGGTCCTAAGATCCAGGCTCATTAAATCTATCCGGCACATTAAACTTTATAAATTATTCAGAATAGTAATTTAAGATTAACTCTTAATCCTAAATAACTAATGCAATAGGAACACGATCGAGTAGGACCCCGCTCGCACGGGGGACCTCTCACACCACGTAGCGTACTTTGCGTACTACGCGGTTCCATAATGAGTTTTACCAGTCAAACCATGGAGGCGAGCGAGAAGAGTCCAAGCTCC
>JBIIDM010000048.1:0-19607 GCA_044238365.1 Bdellovibrionota bacterium
CCACGCCTCATTCACAAAACAATCACTTTCCTCGACCTTGAAAAAATCCCTGGCAGTTACAGATGGTTAGCTCGCTTTTGGGGCGCATTTATGTTGGGGGTACCTGAGTAGTTACGCGGGGAGAATTCCTGCCCTCATAATCTTTGGGATCAAAAAGTTACAAAGTTACATTAGTTATAGAGAACCATTTCAAGTTAAAATGTCTGAAGGCTCTATTTACCTGAGTTCGACGTAAGAACTGCGGTAAATGACTGAAATTACTTCGAATTTAGCGATTTTGGGTCTCACCGTATCGGTGATACTTGATTGCGACCCAAAATCACTAAATTCTTTGTAATTTCAACTATATGGGGCCACTTTATCCCACTCAACTGCTCTTTTTAGGATAAAGTTTTGTTGTGCTGGGGCAGGAAGAGCACTTCTGTGGAAATGGATTTGGTTGGCTTGCCGTGGCTGCGGAGCGTAGGGAAATTTCGAATAGGATTATTTGGGGGAAGCATGAATACTGGTGAAAGCGTGTTACACAGCTTAGGAGTACGTAGGGGTATGGCCGTGGTCGCATTGGTGGCGTTCGTCGTGCGTTCATTGTTAACCCCGGCATTTGCTGCTCCTAAAATACAGGAAAAGGCAGACACAGTGGCAGCAGAGCATTTGCCCGATTCATATAAGGCGATGTTTCTACCGCTTCCCTCTGAAATTCCGGCTTCAGAGATCTCATCGTTGCCCGCTGTGATATCCCTGGGGAAGAGGCTTTATCAGGAAAATGGATTGTCACGGAGCGGTAAAATCTCCTGTAATACCTGTCATGATTTGAATAAATTTGGAGTTGATAACCTCCCAACCTCCCCTGGTCATCTTGGAAAGCTTGGTAATAGAAACTCACCTACAACATTGAATGCAGCCCTTCATGTAGCGCAGTTTTGGGATGGAAGGGCGGCTACCGTCGAGGAGCAGGCGACTGGCCCCATTTTAAATCCCGGGGAGATGGCGATGGCGAGTGAAGACTCAGTACTGGCATTTTTAAGGGGGTCGGAGAAGTATCGTACGCTTTTTATGGCCGCCTTTGGAAAGATGGAGGAGCCGATTACGATTCAGAATCTCAAGATTTCTATTGGTGCCTTTGAGCGAACATTGCTGACGCCCTCAAAGTTTGATTCGTATTTGAAAGGGGACGCTAGTTCACTTTCCGCTACCGAAGAGACGGGCCTAAAGACGTTCGTAGACACCGGTTGTGCAACATGCCATCAGGGAGTAGGTATTGGTGGTGGAATGTATATGAAATTAGGCTTGGTAAAGCCCTATGAAACAAACGATTCTGGGAGATTTGCAGTCACCAAAAATGAAAGCGATAAGTTCGTATTTAAGGTTCCGTCGCTTCGCAATGTGACTGAGACGTCGCCATATTTCCATGATGGTAGCGTAAAGACTCTTCAGGAAGCAGTTACGTTAATGGGACGCCATCAGCTTGGCAAGGAACTTAGCCCGAGTGACGTGGAGAATATAATTTCCTTTCTAGGCGCGCTCAAGGGTACAATCCCTGTGCTCAAAGAGTAGCTGCCTGGTATTTTCCCAATCTCTTCGTTGGTTACTGAGACTTGGAATACCACGTCTCAGTAACCAAAACAAACGTTTTCCTCGACCGTGGAAAAATCTCAGGCAGCTACACATGATCCTAAAAAGAGCAGTTTCGCGGTCTAAAGCAGCCCAGTTAGCTGAACTTATAGTAATCTTCAAAAATAATAAAGTATTAAAGATTACTATAACGACTCGCGAAGGCGAGTCAAAACAAACACATAGCCATCGCCGAGATGTGACTCAAAACCGCATTATTTTTGACGATGGCTATACTTCGAATTTAGCGATTTTTTGGTCTCACCGTATCGGTGATACTTGATTGCGACCCAAAATCACTAAATTCTTTGTAACTTCAACTAGCTGGGACCACTTTATCCCACTCAACTGCTCTTTTTAGGATGATGCCTGGGATTTTTAGTCTGGGGTGCGCCATCTTCCGAGGGAGAGGAGTTTTCCAATTTACGGAGTACGGGGATAATTGCGCCTTTTTTTGGTGAGGTCAGTAGAGGGTCGTTACTCCGGGACCGTGGCCGCTCATGGTGCTGTCGCTGTGGACAATTATCCCAATTGATATGGCACCCTCATAGTAGCGGCGACCGTAGGAGTGGTCGGCATCGACAATTGCAACTATATCGCCAAACCGTAGGGTTGAAAGGGGTGTGGCCGTAATTAAATGTTAGTCGTCAATTGCACGCTACATCGGATTTACCAGGGCCAATTGTATTATAAAATCAGAGGCACTGGAGACATTCGTTCTTTAGGGTGGATTTGGGCGTAATCGTGAGGCTATTTATATCATGAAATCGAACGGATACATCAAATTACGGCCACACCCGTTGAAAGTCGGTGCTTTTTTACCACGTGAGAGTCAAAAAGCCGAATGTCGTAATCACCACTGTGACACGTGTTAGCACCAAGCCCACTTCCCATTATTTTTGCCGGTACCAGGTGGGTAACCGGGACTTAAATGTTCCGTTTTTTGGAGTCAAGGGTTAACTCCCACTTTTCAAGGAGGGCTCGGGGGGGGAGCAGTTCATAACCTTGACGTCTGGTAATTGTGGAAGAGCCAGACCAGCGCCAACTGCTGTGATCTGTATTCGATCGCCGATGGTAAGGGCCGCCATCACCTCAGTGCTGAAATCCACCATCACATGACATGCTCCACTCCGCCGTGTTTGCCCGTAATAGTGCCTTCCTTGCCTTTGGCATCGCCTGAAATGACTCTTGCGACGTTCCCGATGCAGGCAAGGGGGTGTTCAGGGCTGCATTGCAATTCGCATTCGAATGGGCTATCGATACTCCTGGTTCTACATTATCGCCTATGATAGTCGTGGCGTTATCACCGATAACATGTGAATAGCAGATTCCGCCGGTACCGGGAAGTACCGCTAGCTGTCCGGTATGGCCCACACGATATTGTCGGGTGGCAGGCCAGACTGCCGATGTAACTTCTCCAAGTACAGATAATGCTACAAGATCTTTAGAGTTGGACTTTACCATAGATGCCTTGCTAAGATAGAATTTTTTTGGGAAATGCACCCCATGAGGGCAATATCAGTTCAGGAAATTACCAAATATTTAGGGGGCCGACCACTTTTTGAGAAGGTTTCCTTTACTCTTACCGAACGTGACCGGTGCGGTCTGATTGGGAGGAACGGTTGTGGGAAGTCAACGATTCTTAAAATTATTTCGGGGCAGCTCACGCCAGATGACGGGAAGGTGGTTGTTTCGCCTTCGCTTCGACTAGGTGTACTTCCTCAGAACACCGATTATTCGGACCAGCCCGTGACAGTCGAGCAACTCGTGGCGAAGGGTGGGACCAAGGAGACCAACGTTGTCAGGGAAGCTCTTAAAATTTGTGGCTTTGAGGATCCAGGAGTATTGGCTTCAACGTTATCAGGGGGGTGGCAAAAGCGGCTTGCATTTGCTGAGATGCTCTCTGAAAAACCGGACTTTCTTATTCTGGATGAGCCAACTAATCACCTCGACTTTGATGGGTTGTGGTGGTTAGGGCGCACCTTGAGTCGCTTTGAGGGCGGCTTTCTTATGGTGAGCCATGACCGGGCTGTGCTGCGGGATTATTGTACTCAGTTTCTGGAAGTGTCACCCTTCGGATTTATTGCTGTTAAGGGCAGCTATGATGACTATCGACTAGTCAGGGCTGAGAGTATTCGGCAACTTGAACGGGAACGGGATAAGGTCGCAAATATCGCCCGTCGTGAGCTTGACTGGTTGCGGAGTGGGGCCAAGGCGCGAAGCACTAAGGCAAAAGCAAGAATCAATACAGCTGAAGCATCACAGGTTCGGGCATCCGAACTGAATCGAATTTCAAAACAAGAAGATACCACTGCGTTGGCGTTCAGTACCTCGCAACACCTGGGCCGTGAGTTACTCGTTGCCAAAAATCTTAGTGTCCCCCCGATTTGGGAACATATGCCCGATTTAACGCTTACCCCCGGCACCAGGATGTGCGTAGTGGGCCCAAATGGCTGTGGAAAGAGCACGCTGCTGAAGATATTACGTGGCGATATAGAGCCGGTCAAAGGGTATCTCCGACGAGGACCGAGTGTTCAGTATGGAGTTTTTGATCAGCATAAGTTGTTACTCGACCCGCATATGACGGTAGAGGAAGCTTTGCGGCCACCGAGCGGTGAGATTCGTTTTGGAGGGCGACAATACAATCCGGTGAGCTGGGCCCGGAAGTTTGCCTTTGATGGTTCACAACTCCGTAGCAGAGTCCAGGAGTTATCCGGCGGCGAGCAGTCTCGATTACTGCTCGCGCAGGTAATGAGTCAGCCGGCAGATATACTTTTATTCGACGAACCGACAAACGATCTTGATATTTTTGCCCGCGATGCACTGGATGAGGCCCTGCAGTCATTTCCTGGTGCAATCGTGCTGGTGACCCACGATCGCTATCTCATTGAGAATGTGGCAACCCAGGTTCTGGGGCTTGTGACTGCTGCTCGTTGGGAACTGTTCGGTGACCTCTCTCAGTGGGAACGAGCGGTTCGCGAGAGCTCTCAGTCCAAAAGGGCGCCTGCCGTAAAAGAGAAGAGTGTACAACGCCGAGTTGGAAGTGCACTTTCAGGAAAAGAAAAACGTGAGCTGGTCGCACTTGAGGCGAAGATTGCTACACTTGAGGAAGAGTCGGTTGAAACTGAGAAATTGTTATCGTCTACCGGCGATGGGGATACTCTGGTTAAGCTTAGTACACGGCTTCATGAGGTCTGCGAAGAACTAGAGCAGGCTATGGAGCAGTGGGCCGATCTTGAGGCTCGCAAGTGAATCTAGCCTATCTGTTTTCCCTTTTCGTTGCTGGATTTTTAATGGTTGTGGTAGGGGTTTGCTGCCCGCCATGCGTGTGGGCGCAGAAAAATAGCTGCCAACGCATAGTCTCCTTGGCACCGAGTATTACAGAGATATTGGTAGAGTTGGGACTGGAGTCTACTATCGTCGGCATTACCACGTATGATCGTTACCCGCCGTCAATTATTGGAAAGTCCGTGATTGGTGGCTTTCTTGATGTCAACACCGAGGCGATTGTAAGAGCCCATCCAACGGCAGTCTTCGCACTGGTCGAGGGGGATGAGTCGCTCCGCCGGGTTAAAAGTCTCGGAATTCCGGTTGATCTGCTAGACCACCGATCGGTGAAGGGGATTCTAGATTCCGTAACCGCTATTGCCCAGCGGTGCGGTATTTCTGAGAGAGGCCGGACGGTTGTTCAACAGCTGAAGGCGAAGGTCGCAGAAGTTCTTTCCTCGCACAAGCTCAAAGACTTGTCGTTGAAAGTTCTTGTTGTCGTTGGGCGTGAGGTAGCTGCAGAGGGAGTCAGTTCAGTATATGTGTCGGGGTGTGATGGATTCTATCATGAGCTTCTGCTACTTGGGGGCGCGACGAACGCCTATGATGGGCCAACATTATCTGTGCCTACCTTAAGCGCCGAGGGGTTAAGGTCCTTAAACCCGGATCTGATTTTAGAGATAGTTGGTACTGATGCGCTAGCGCCGTCGGATGAGGTTATATTGGAGAGCTGGCAACAGTTGGGGTCTATCCCTGCAGTGGCTCAGGGACGGATTTTTATTATGAGGAATGATTACGTCACGATTCCCGGTCCGCGCTATCACTTGTTACTTCGGGATATGGTTCAGGTGTTCTCGAGCGTAAGGAGGTAGGACCAATGTACCTGATCAGGAAGTTACAGGTGAGTTTATCTGGGCGAACTGTTTTGCAGATTGCTGACCTGCAATTGCCTTCTTATGGACTACTCTCGATTATTGGACCGAATGGAGCTGGAAAAAGCACTCTTGTGCGGATTTTGGCTGGTCTTCATTCCCAGTATCGGGGAGAGGTAAGCCTCCAGGGCGAGCCACTTCGTGGATTCGCTCCAAGGAAGTTTGCTCGCCTCGTGTCGTTTGTATCACAGGAGGTAGATAATAGCTGTCGTTATTGTGTGCGGGAAATTCTAATGATGGGCCGTTATCCGCACCAGCGCGGCTACTTTGGCGGGGACCCCGGAGCCGATGCGTTATTGGGACGGACGGTGCATAAGTATGGCCTTGAAGAACTCCTCGAACGCAGGGTATCAGACCTGAGTGCTGGTGAGCGTCAGAAGGTATTTATTGCTTCATCGGTGATTCAAGAGACCCCCTGTATAATACTGGACGAACCAACCAGTGCGCTTGATTTTAGGGAGAGCGAAAATCTATTTCAGTTGCTCCGTTTGGAGTTAGAGCACGAGAGAAAACTGGTTATATGCGTGACACATGATTTAAATGGAGCCCTTTTTAACTCGGATCGGATTCTGGCTTTAAAAAGTGGCGGTATTGAATTCTTCGGTTCTCCCGAGGACTGCTCGCAACAGAAGGTGATACGGGACATATTTGGGATTTCCCCCCTGGAGGTGTCTCATCCGCATAAATCGGTATTGATGGTCATCCCAGGGGGTGGGCCATGACAGATTCATTACCGACAAGACAGGAAGGTACCATTACGCAGTGGACGTTACTTTTATTAGTGGCTTCGTTAGTGATAGTTTTTACGCCATTACTCGGAATTACTAATTACAGCCCGACAATCTGGTGGTGTTCCTCGAGCAACGAGGAATGTCAGTTGTTCTGGTCATTGCGGGTAGTTCGGCTTTGCGTGGCCTTTCTGACTGGAGGTTTTCTGTCGTGTGTCGGTCTCGTCTATCAGACGTATTTTCGAAATATATTAGCCGCTCCGTACACGTTAGGCGTTGCTGGTGGGGCTGCGTGCGGAGCCGCCTCCGCAACCATTGGCGCTTTCAAGTGGTCGATTTTGGGGCTCCCGCCAGCTATGATCTGGGGTTTGATGGGGGCCGGGGTGACGTCGGCAATTATCGTCCAGGTAGGTACCGGGCGTGCTATGAAAGGGCGATATGGTAATCATTCGGCACGATTACTGCTGGTAGGACTGGTGATGTCATTTTTCCTCTCTAATCTTATTGTACTTTTACAGTACGTAGCTGACTTTGGCGGGCTATTTCGCATGACCCGTTGGTTGATGGGTGGAGTACATGCCGCAGGGGTGGTTGAGCTTTCTACGTTAATTCCATTATGCCTGGCCGGTCTTGGTGGTATTGTGGTTAGCCTGAAGGATTTTAACCTGCTAAGGGTTGGTGAAGATTTTGCCCGTACCCGTGGTTGTGACCTCGCGCGTACGCAATTGTTATTTGTGGCGAGCACGTCATGCATCGTAGGAGCTGTTGTCGCAACCTGTGGTCCGATTCCCTTTGTTGGAACCGTCGAGCCGTTTATCGCCCGTAGGTACTTTGGCGAAGATCACCGGGTTCTATTGCCCGCAGTCTTGATCATAGGGGGAGTTGGGCTCGCGTTATGTGATACTGTTGCGAGGGTTGTACTGATACCGCTGGAGGTGCCAGTGGGGGTTATAACTGGAATAATTGGAGCCCTATGTTTTGTTGTTGTGCTTTTGGAAACGGACGGGGATGGTTGAGGTGTTGGTTGTGCGAGCGAAGTAAGGTGGTTCGCGGTGATGGATACTGCTAACCTGATGTTCGACGTAAGAACTGCGGTAAATAGCTCAAATTACTTCATCCACAGATATTTCGATATCTATATGCGACACCTGCAAGCAAAAGGGGTAACAGAAGAAAAATCCACATCCCCTCTAGATTATTTGGATATTCATAGATGAGTGGAATTAGCCATGACAATCCAGCCCCGGGGATTGCATAACGGAGGGGCAGAGAGTTCCAGGCAAAAACAAGTGGAATTGCACAATATAGATCGTTAACCGGGAAGATAGTCAGAGTCCAGATCGCTGCTGTAGCCACAAAGGATATTCGACTAAATACCAACGTCGAAACAACCAGTACCGGAACTAAAAGCTCAAACGGCATAAACCATATGACCGTCGCATTCGAGCTGTACTGCTGCACCGCTGCAAGCCAATCTAGTGGCCAATCAGGAAAGAAAATAAATGGTACTCCCCAAAAAAGTATAAATGAGACAGCCAGTGCGATCCTCCCGCCCGCAGACCCAACAGCTGCAGCTGTTCCTGTGAAAGACGAGATGAGAAGACCAACCTGAGGCTTGGCAGGAAGAATAGCAGAGATTGCCCCTACCAAAGCCAAACACCTATTCCTTAAAGCAAGAAGTAGCACCGCTATTAGTATTGCCCAAACTACTGTTGAGTTCTTTATTAGAGCACCATGAAGGATTGGATAATATACGACCGGCAATAACATCTTCGGTCGCTCGTTTGGATTTAGCATCCAGAAGATGCCCGGAAACAGCAAGATAAGCGCAAACCATAATGGAACTCCCATTCCGATTGGAAGTAGCGCAAAGGGTGCTACTAAAATATAAAATGGCAGTGGATATGCGCATACAGGGGCCACATGGACATGCTTCTTAATGATAATATCCCACGTGGCAACAATAAGTTGCGATACTTTTTCGGTATAGGGAGATCTCCCACTTAGAACCTCCCCTGCGCAGATCTCCACTACTGGGTAGTAATCCGTACCCTGTGTATCAGGAAAAGCCTTGCTTACGCCATAAGCAAACCAAATAGCTACGATAATACATCCGAGAAATGGAATAAGTTTGTCTCTGTTCAGTATAGTGGTCCCAATCATTCTTTAAATTGTCGTTGCATTTCCCACTGTAGTAGAAGGACAACAGAATAGACTAGAGGCCTCCCGCCCGGTCTTGCCATATTATTAACCTAGCGTTGTGGCTTGGTTTCTGCCAATGCCATTGGTGAAGACGGCAAGCAGCGCCAAGCACAAGGTGAGTTCTGTACCCAGAGGAATTGGTGCCACGAGTAGAGGAATTGAAGCAACGAATTCGGGCTTCATTGTTTTCTGATGCCGCGCATTTTGTGATGGGTGTATTTTTAGTGATACTTTGGTGCTTTGTGCGAGCCCTATTATCAAGCAGTGGACGCAAAAGGTACAAAGTTTTAGGTGCCTATGATGGTTTCATCGTACTCATCAAGTTCGACGCCGTGATTCTCAGGATTGGTAAATTCTGTCACTGCTAGTTTGAATGTGCCACTAGCTTGTTCTGGAAATGCTGTTAGTATAGTTAAAGCCATAATTACACCGCACGCGAGCTAGGATTATACGCAATAGCGAGATGCCCCATTTAAAGGCCTGTATCGCGAATAATCTAGTCCAGTAAGGTACTTACGCCACTGCTTTTTTCATCGCCAACGCGAGACGGCTGATTTTTCGTGCAGCTGTCTTCTTCTTCATAACGCCTTTGGCGGCAGCGCTTTGAAGGCGCTTCTCTGCAACTACGAGCAGAGACTGTCGCGCAGTCTCATCGGTGGTCTCCTTGAGACTTTTCTCTAGGTTCTTGATAGCAGTACGAGCAGATCCACGAACATTACGGTTCCTGAGTCTCTTCTTCAAACTTTGACGATGGCGCTTGAGCGCTGATTTATGATTGGCCATTATAGTTCACGCAATATAAAAGAAGCTTTATTACTCTATTTATCCGGACCTAACGATCCGGGTACGATACGAGCCTACACGATTAAACTTGCAGGTGAAGTCTCACGGATGAAGTCTCACGGATGAAGTCTCACGGATGAAGTCTCACGGATGAAGTCTCACGGATGAAGTCTCACGGAGCAGGATATACGTGATTATTTACGTTCCTGCGCTACCCGGGGCGGTCAAGGGACTCCCACCTGTTCTTTTCGGGGGGCTCTATAAACCTGAGTTCGACGTGAGAACTGCGGTAAGTGACTGAAATTACTTCATCCAATTTGTTGCTCAGTGATATAAAATGCTTGACGTAGCAAGCTGTTAGCCTGCGCTTTTATATCACTGTACGCCTCGTATCTAAAGCAATTTCAACCATTTACTTTTGTTTTTACGTCGAACTCAGATTATAAGATATTCGTTTTACACGGTGCTGGCCCCGGAATCAAGTGTTTATCCCTCCTTTTTCTTCGGAAAGAACTCCTCGGACCAGGCTTTTGTTGCCCCGGCCTGATTTTGATAGTGACCCTTGCCTTTTTCTCCGTAGGCAACGTCGGGGGGGCTTTCCATTGCCAGGAAGATGAGCTGGGCACAACGCATGCCGGTAGTGAGGATTCGGGGATAGGGCCCAAGATTTTGGAGTTCCAATGTCACCTGGCCTTTGAAATTGCAATCGATCCATCCACTTAGTGAATGGTTTAACCAAAGTCGTCCCAATGTGCTCTTAAGTTTCAGATCGGCGACGACATCGCGCGGCATATGCAGGAACTCAGCGGTGGTCGCGAGAATGACCTCCCCCGGAAATAGGGTAATCTGCGTTGCTTTAATTTCCTCGGGGTCTCGAGTAGGACAGATCCAGTGATTGCCAAGCGTTACGTCGTAACTTGCTGGATTTACTTGGTCATCGTTATAGGGGGTGATTCCCCCGCGTTGAGCGAAATCTCTAATCCAGTGGTCTGGTTTAATCATACTTCATTTCTCCATGGTCAATCTTTAGTAGCGGGGCACCAATAACCTGAGTTCGACGTAAGAACTGCGGTAACTGGTTGAAATTACTTCATCCACTTCGTTGCTCATGATATAAAATGCTCGACGTAGCAAGCTGTTAGCCTGCGCTTTTATATCACTGCACGCCTCTCGTGTCTAAAGCAATTTCAAGCAGTTACCTTTGTTCTTACGTCGAACTCAGGTCAATAATGTACGAGCGCGCTCAGGTTTATACCGGTTCCACTTCAAAAAGCCAGAAGAGGTGATACACGGATCGAATTCGGACGAATTTTGGCCGATATGCTGTTTGGTCAGGGTGCCTTAGCCACTCTGGAGGTGTGCGGGCTCGTGAATAATCCGGGCTAACATTCGCCTCAAGACAGGAGGCAAATAGTAAAGGTGGACTGTCACTTCTGCCGGGACTCATGATAGACTGGCATGGACTGTTTGAATTTAGAATTCGTCGTAAAAACGAAGGGTTGAATATAATGGCTTGAACGTCTATGAAATCGCATAGAAATTTATGGAATTAGAGAATGGTTCATTGTCAGTCAGTTTGTTGCTCGTCGAGGATGAGTTGGCCCATGCATTTCTAATTAAGAGTGCCCTTGAGCCCCTTAGTGTCACCGTTATTCACGCATTGTCTATGAGGCAGGCGGAGGAAGACATACTTAAAAGGGTGCCTACTCTGATATTGAGTGATCTAAATTTGGGCGACGCCCGGGGTGTTGAAACGGTAGAAAGGTTGCGAAGCTGTTCGCCCACGGTACCTATCATCGTGTTAACCGCGTCTACTTTATTGCGGGATGCCGTTGAGGCTATGCGCGCAGGCGCTGAAGATTTTGTGGTAAAGAGCTTTGATGAGCATTTTGCTGAAGTTCTGCGCATTTCAGTTCTGCGCACTATTGATCGGGCCAAGTCGAGAATGTTAGCCGCAAGGCTGGAACGCGAGCAGGAGTGCTTGCAACGGGCGATTGAGTACGGCAGCGACGGCCTAGCGGTACTGGGACGAGACGGTGATTGCCATTATAGGAACTCCAGCTTTGATAGGTTTGCCGAGCGGTGTGGAATAAATGCGGGTAATGTTCTTGATTCTTCCCAGCTTAAGGTTAAGAATCAATCAGCGGTAGTGGAGCAGTTCCGAGAGGGGCTAGCTCGGACTGTTCATTGCGGCGTTATAAACTTGGAAGTAGAGCCGATTGATGGGCAGGATGAGGCCTACATGGTAAGTATTTCGGTGGCTCCGCTGGAATCAGACGGACCTATGCCAGATAGCGGATCGTATTTGTCGGATGATGCGTTAGTGCGGATTGCCTGGGTGAGGGATATCTCCGAAATAAAACGTCGCGAGAGCTTTCAAAGGGACACATTATCGGCCACAACGCACGATTTGAAGGGCCCGCTAGGAGCAATCTCGCTTTCTGTTGAGTTGTTGCAAAGAATAACGGACCCGAAAAAGCTGGAGGAAATCAGGGTGCGAATTGGGGCTCTGGCAAAGAGCTGTCAGAACCTGATTGATGAATTTCTGAGCGCTAGCAGCATTCAAGCTGGAGCCTTGATCGTCAAGCGGGATTCCACTGACATAGCGGCACTCCTGGAAGAAGTGGTGCGTGGGATGGCACCGGTGGCGGAGGCGAAGAAGATATCGCTAATTATCGAGAGTGTTGAGGAAGGTTGCGAGTGGTCATTGGATCGGTTAGCGTTCGTTCGGATTTTGAATAATCTTATAAGTAATGGAATTAAGTATTCCAACCCTGGCGGCCAGGTAGGGGTTAGCGTAAAGATACTTGCGGACAATATTTTGCAGTTTCGGGTAAAGGATACGGGCAAAGGAGTCGAAGCGAGCAGGATTGCTCGAATTTTCGAGCCGTATACCCGATTGGCAAGAGATTCAAGGCAGGAGGGGCACGGACTCGGCCTTTTTGTTACGAAGAGTCTTGTTAGTGCTCATGGTGGTACTATTTCTGTTGAAAGTGTTCTTGGGGTCGGTAGTAGCTTTATGGTTACGATTCCAGGGCAGTAGAAGTTGAGCGCCTTGTGTTTATTTAGGGCAGCGCCCTGTGTTTGTTTAGGGCAGCGCCCTGTGTTTATTTAGGGCAGCGCCCTGTGTTTATTTAGGGCAGCGCCCTGTGTTTATTTAGGGCAGCGCCCTGTGTTTATTTAGGGCAGCGCCCTGTGTTTATTTAGGGCAGCGCCCTGTGTGTTTTGTTTATGTTGGTTGATTCGCAAAGTTTGGAATAATACTTGAGGGGAACTTGAGATGACGCGTGGTCTAAGTGGGAAACATTTTGGGTTGGGCTCCATTCGGGGGCTAGGGTTGGTAGTTGCAGCACTGATATTACTGGTGGCGGTAGTTGGCTGCAAGCCGAGAGGAGAGAGCCGGTCTGTTAGGGAGATTCTGTCCGAGTCGTCGCAGGCCTATCGAAAATCTTTTGATGGTGAGCCCCTTCCGGAAAGGGTCAGCAGTCGCTTGCCCGAACTATCCGACGCATTGTCTCGACTAACCGAGGATGCTGACCTAGAGCGTAAGAAGGCGCTTGCTGATAGTATCGTCGAGCATCTTCGTGCTCTGGTAGTGACTGCCGGGTACACAACCAGGCCAGCTCTTGGTGAACTAATTGATCAGTTTGGTGCTCTGGCCGAAGCTGATAGTGGTTCGGTAGTGGCTGATGGCGAGACTGTTTCACTGCTGGTGTCGCGTACTTATTACCTCTTAGCCAGTGAATTGAAAGGCATTCGTTTTCAGTTGGGTGATCGTGAGCTACGCAAGTAGGCTTGAATAGTATACTCATTCGAATTAAAAATGTTTGAACCAATTCATTGTGTTAATTCGGACATCCCGAGACGTCGATGAGATAGCAGTCACAGAAGAGTATTGTTGGTCGAAAAGATTAGAACGCTACATTAAGTATGTTTCTGGAATGACCGTCTGGAGAAAGTAAAGCCGCTGCGGGTAAAATTGGATTGACGTATGACGTATAAGACGAAGGTAAATGGTAATCCGGATTCTTGCCTTAGTGACACCGTTGCTGGTGTCTCAAAGAGCCTTGGCTTTATTTTGTTCAGTGTTCTAGGGTTCACCATAATTGGGCTGAGCATATCTGGATGCGGACGGTATGCTCCTGTGGTTGCCCCCGAGCTTACTGCTCCAGACGTTGTTAAGTACCAGCCGTTTGTACCTGTATCCAAAGGGGTTTCGTTGACCTGGATTGCGCCGCAGCAAGACCGCCAAGGGAAAAAGCTCAAGAAGCTGGATGGTTTTAAGATCTATCGGCGGGAAATTCCTATGAGCCGCCAGGCCCGGAATAACGACGACAGTGAGTTTAAGGTAATAGGAGTGGTGGGGGATACCACGGTCGCTCAAAGGGTGCAGAGGGAGAAGGAGCAGCGGGCTGTTTTGAAAAGCGGACGGCAGGTAAGACTCTCGCAGGAGGATCTTTTGGTCTCGTTCCTCGACAAGAATGTCACTACGGGAAGTTTATACCTGTACAAGGTTCTACCCTTTAACTCTTTGGCGGCGGAGGGGCTTGCGACTAGTTTTGTTGAGGTTCTCTATAACGGGGAAAAGAGCGTCTCAAGAACGATTTACAATGAAGAGGACGCTGGAAAGTTGTTGGCTGGGGTGACTGCCCCAGAAGCTACGCCAGGAGCGGCGGAGGCCGCAGCGGCAGGCGCATCGACATCGTCGCTTGGCGGAGGCTATCGCTAATCTATCTAGCAAGAGTGTGAGGGCTGATCAGTGCATGCGGAGTTCTTGTTCGCACTTATCCCATTCCAATTCAAAATATCTGAAGAATCTATTGACTGGAATGGGCCATATTGAGCTTGTCCCTCCGGGAGCTTTGCTACGCAAAAGTCTTGAGTTCAAAGAACGAAAAAAGGTAAAACAAGTAGTAAGGGTATAGTTATGAAACGGGTAACATTTCTACCTCTGACGGAGAAACATTTTGCGCCAGAGAAGGTTGAGCAGGGGGTTTATGCCCTTTGGGAAGAACGAAAGGCGTTTAAGGCGGGTCATCAACCCGAGAAGAAGCCCTACTCAATCGTGATACCTCCGCCGAATGTCACCGGTCGACTCCATATGGGGCATGCGCTTAATAATACGCTTCAGGATATGCTCATCCGGTATAAACGGATGGACGGCTATGACGCCTGCTGGATTCCGGGAACGGACCATGCAGGTATCTCAACTCAGAGTGTCGTGAAGAAACAGCTGCAGGCGGAAAACATTGACCTTCGCGAGTATGGCAGGGAAAAAACCATTGAGAGAATCTGGGCGTGGAAAGAAAAGTACGGGAATAAGATATTAGAGCAACTTCGGAAGATGGGGTGTTCGTGTGATTGGGACCGTACTGCCTTTACAATGAGTGATTCACTTTCTCAGGCCGTGCGGGAGGCGTTTGTTCGGTTGTACGAGGCGGGGTTAATTTATCGGGGCCGCCGAATAGTGAACTGGTGTCCAGTTGACCAGACAGCACTTTCGAATGACGAAACCTATACCGTAGAAGGCGGCGAGCCTGGCCATCTATGGTATTTAAAATATCCAAGAACGGATGGGAAGGGCGAACTTATAATAGCCACAACGCGACCAGAAACTATGTTCGGTGATGTTGCGGTGGCAGTTAATCCGAAGGACGAACGCTACGCTGATCTCATTGGTAGCACGGTGCGTTTGCCTCTGATGGACAAGGAGATTCCAATCATAGGTGATACGTATGTCGATATGGAGTTCGGCACAGGGTGCCTGAAGATTACTCCTGCGCATGATCCCAACGATTTCGAGATTGCTGAACGGCATAATTTAGAGCCTCTTTCAATAATGCATCCGGACGGTCGGTTGAACGATGAGGTTCCGCCTCAGTTTCGGGGGCTTGATCGGTACGAGGCAAGACAGAAGGCTGTAGAGGCTTTGCGTGTTTTGGGCTTGGTTGAGAAGATTGAAGATCGCCTGACCCCGCTGGTTCGAGCTGAGCGCTCGAAGGTCGTTATTGAGTACCGCTTAAGTGATCAGTGGTTCGTGAAGATGAAGCCACTTGCTGATAAAGCTTTGGAAGTAGGGGTGGCGCAAGGGCTGAAGTTTTACCCCGAGCGTTGGGGCGGCGTGTATCGCTCCTGGCTTGAAAATACCAAGGATTGGTGCATTTCGCGTCAGATCTGGTGGGGTCATCGAATTCCAGCATGGTATCATGTGGCTGATGGTCGAATGATCGTTAGCCGTGAAGCATGTCCTGCCGAGGTTCAGAAAGAGCCGGAAATGTGGTACCAGGATGACGATGTCCTTGATACGTGGTTCAGTTCCGCTCTCTGGCCTTATTCTACTTTTGGCTGGCCTAGTGCCACTGCCGACCTGGAACGTTTTTATCCGACAAGTGTTCTGGTTACAGCAAAAGATATTATATATCTGTGGGTCGCCCGAATGGTGATGACAGGAGTCTTTAATCTACAAGGGATTCCCTTCAATGACGTTCTGATCAACCCGCTCATTTGTGACGAAAATGGTGAAGGGATGTCGAAGTCCAAGGGGAACGGCATTGACCCGCTTCATATAATTGATGGAGCACTACTAGAGGACCTTGAGGAAATTGTACTTGAGGCACGCCCAATCGATACAGAGGAACGGCTTCAACGTATTCGCGATCGATACCCTAATGGATTTCAGGGGGTCGGTGCTGACGCCCTCCGGTTTTCGCTTGCTACTCTTAATGTTGAGGCTCAGCAGGTTGGTTTGAGCTTGCGACGATTTGAGGAGGTTGGGCGGCCCTTTACCGATAAACTGTGGAATGCCTGCCGTTTTGTTTTGACTCATATTGATGAAGTTGAGGTAGTTTCCGCAGGGAAGCCCACCATAGAAGATTCCTGGATTTTGGGCCAACTTGATCGAGCCATGGGTGCGATGCGCGCGGGGTTCGATAGTTATCGTGGTGATGTGGCGTGTGAACAGGCCTACCATTTTTTCTGGGATGATTTCTGTGACTGGTACGTTGAACTGGTTAAACCTCGGTTAAGGAGTGGCGACCAAGGAGATCGTAAGCGGGTGCAGGAGACTATAGCCGAAGTTCTTTCCGCTATGATCCGGGGCTTACATCCGATCGTGCCATTTATAACAGAGGAGCTGTGGGGGCATTTTTATCCGCGTGCTCTGGCCGGGAATCTGCTCTCCAGTGCCGAGCAAGGCTGCGATCTTTGTGTTCTTGCTCCCTATCCAGATGACAGTGGACGTTTTGATGAGAAGGCCTCGTCTGAGTTTGAAAGGCTTCGCGGCATTGTGCGGTCAATACGGACATCCCGGGTTGACGCAAGGGTAGCAAATAAAGCGCTGCTTTCCGTAAAGTGCAAATATTCGGACGATTCATTAAAAAATTTGGTAAGTCGGGCTCAAGATCTTTTACATACCTCAGCTGGCCTGAAGCGATTTGAAGAAGTCTCGCACGTGGAGGATCTTAAGGGCTGGAGTGCTATAGTCGTAGAGGGTGCAACGCTCTATCTGGATTTAGCAGAATTTAGAGACGTAGAGGCAGAGCGTAGTAAGGCGCAAAAGGCATTGGAGGGAGTATCCCAAAGATTGGCACAATTGGAGGGTAAATTGGCTAATCAGGATTTTATTGCACGGGCTCCTGTACATGTCGTGGAGAAGGAACGTGGTACATTTGCCGAGCTTCAGGCACAAAGAGACGAGCTGCAGGAGGTTCTGCGTGGTTTGGGCTGTTAAGACTCGTGACAATAACTAATTTTTGTGGCACGGTCCCGGTTCTGGACAAATACATAATGGTTTTTAAGTATGAAGGATAATAACGAAGACCCGCACTGCTGCGAAGATAATCATCATCATCACCACCATGGTCATTCTCATTTGCCTAAACCTCCAACTGGGGGAAAAAACGCAATGAGGGGATTGCTTATTGCATTAATCTTAAATACGGTTTTTGTTGGCATTGAGTTCGTAGGCGCGCGAGTTTTCGATAGCGTCGCCATTCTCTCTGATGTGATCCATGATACGGGGGATACGGTTGTGCTGGCGCTTTCTGTAGCTATGTTTGCGCTGGGGACTTCTTTGCAGAACTCGAGATTTTCCTTCGGACTTCGCCGGCTATCGATCCTAGGAGGAGCCCTGACCGTAGCCGTGTTGATAGCAGGTTCAATTTATACAATGATTGAATCAATTGGCCGCTTCCAAGTGCCACATGCTCCGCAGGCACAGGGAATGTTCGCTCTGGCAATCTTAGGAGTAGCTGCAAACTTTGCTGGTTTCTGGGTGTTACGGGGCGGTGGCTCAGTAATGCAGGAGGTCTTAAGTCTTCACTTGCTTGAAGACGTGCTCGGCTGGGTAGCGGTTCTGGTTGGCGCTCTGATTATGATGATTTTTGATGCCCCAATGGTGGATACCTATCTGGGGTTGGGAATTTCAGTATTTATTCTATATGGGGCGCTACGCCAGGCCAAGCGCATGGCGACCATCTTACTTGAAGGTGTACCCGGGGATGTAAATCAGTCAGCTTTGGTTTCGAAGATCCGTGAAGTCGAGAGCGTCATGGATGTCCATGATGTTCACCTCTGGACTTTGGACGGCGAGTCGCATCTTTTTTCCTGCCACCTAGTAGTGCCAGGGGGTGTGTCGCTCGAAGAGGCAATTCGCATTCGAGAGCAGGTTCGGGAGATCGCCAAGAGTCACGGCATTTGGCATACAACCATTGAGATAGATCCGGAAGGGTATTTTTGTGGTGCTGAGTATCTTCATCTGTAGGTTTTATGCTGGCCCACCTACTGCTTTAACCCACCTTAAAGATGGCTATACTAGATAGTTGCCGTGGGTGTGGCCGCACTTAAATGTTAGTCATCAATTGCACACTACATCGAATTTACCGGGGTCAATTGTATTATACAATCAGAGGCACTGGAGACATCCGCTATTGTACATTTTTGTAGCCGGTCGCCACTAATTGACCTTGTTTTAAATTTTCTGTTTAAGTCATATGTACTTGTAAGGAAAATATATGAGCGAATACCAATACTACGAATTTAAAAATGTTGATAGGCAATTAACTCCTTCGGAGATTGCTGAACTTCGAAGATACTCGACACGTGCACGGATTACACCTACAAGCTTTATTAATGAGTATAACTGGGGTAATTTTAAGGGAGACCCTGATGATTGGATGGAGAAATATTTCGATGCCTTCCTCTATTATGCTAATTGGGGAACGCATACCTTGAAGTTTCAATTGCCTACAACATTGCTTGAGCCGTCAATTGCACGTCAGTATTGTGACGGTGAGGAAGTTGAAGTTCGAGTGACCTCGAACAAAGTAATTCTATCATTTTGTTCATCGGATGAAGATCAAGAATATGATTCAGAGGGAGCCGAAATACACTCAATGATTGGTATCCGCAACGACTTGGCACGAGGCGATTTTCGGGCGCTTTATCTTGGTTGGTTGCTTCGGGTAGATCTTGATGATTTAGCCGATAATGAGCTAGAGCCACCGGTTCCTCCAGGGCTTGGCGAGTTGTCTCAGTCATTAGAAAACTTTGTTGATTTTCTTCGAATTGACGTGGACTTGATCGCTGCTGCCGCAGTTGCAAGCCCTCCATTACGTGTACCAGTAGTTGATAATCAAAAGATTCTTACTTGGGTTAAACAACTTCCACTCGAGGAAAAGGACGAAATCTTAGTCAAGCTTGTAGCGAATGATGACAGCACACAAACGCAATTGCTGATGCAGCGATTTATGAAGGAAACCCGACCAGGAACAAACTCAAGTAAGTCTGCTCCGAGAACAGTGGGTCAACTCCGTGAATCTGCACAGTTGCATATGAAGGAACGAATACGGGCCCATGAACTAATGGTAGCAAAAGAAAAGGCCAAGACCGAAAGAGAGGCGACTCTCTCACGAGAGCGACATCTTAATAGCATCATGGGCCAAGAAGCTTCTCTCTGGCTTAAGGTAGAAGAGCTTCTCAATACAAAACTTGGAAAAAATTACGATAAGGCATTAAATATTTTGGTTGACTTAAGAGACATTGAGCGACGAACTAAGAAAGGTGATTTTCGGGGAAAGCTTGAAAA
>JBIIDM010000049.1:0-19553 GCA_044238365.1 Bdellovibrionota bacterium
TGCGAAACTCCCCCCATCCAGCATCAGCAATGTGACGCGAAAGTTTCCGGTTCTGCATCATCCCCTTCACCTGTAAATCCTCTATCACTATCACTGCCTTGGTTTTTGCCAGTTTTGTGGAGGTTTTGCCCATTCACTCAATTTCATGTACGGACACATCTCATATTTGTAAATAAAAGTCTATAGATTACTACTTTTTATTGAGCAGTTTTCAACCCCCAATATAGAAGCTCTTTGATTGCTCATAGTCTGAGGCAATTATGGCAATATGATATAGCTGCATGGAGATTAGAAGTTCCCAACTTTTTCATTTATTTCCGGGAGCATCGTCTCGCTTGAGCCTGTAAGGGAAGATCCTCCTCCGTCAAATAGCTGTCGCTCGGACTGAACAATCACGGCTTCGCAATACTTCGACATCCGGGTCCTCGAAAGCTCAAATCGTAGTAGCGTATTTTGAAGCCACACAGGTATCGTCCCAAAACTCTTTATCTCAAGTACTCCCACTGTGGGTGGAATAATAAATTTCTCCAGTACTGGATCGTAGGTAAGAAGACTCCTGCCGCCAACGGTGATTCTGTAGTCGAGTGTGATTCGTAATCCAGGTTCGAACTTTCCCGCAAAACTTTTTCGTATGTATCGAATCAGTGCTACCGGGTTAAGGCCAAGCTGCTTATGGAGGTATAAGACTTCACGGGTTGCGACATAATCCGGCGGCATGTATGGCTCGAGTTCATCTATCGTTATTTTCGAGTTGTCTGGGTATGCCGAGATGATCGAATCATTGATTAAACGGCAACGCTTCTTGCCGACTTGATGCTTGTGCTTTTCTTTGATTTCCATGAATAACCCCGCGCACCTGCTCTGAGGTGTAAACGGGGTTCCACCGGGGACTGGGGTAGTTCCTTCAACGCCATAAGCGCGTAACCTGACCTTGCGTCGGTAGCCGGTGGACTCCTGACGGTCGTAGTGAAAACGTAGTTTATTGGTGTCAAAGTATAAGCTGGAGACCTCGTAGCCGAATTCCGGATCACCATGTTCGTCCGGAACACAGTGGGGCTCCAGCTCCGTCCACAACCTCTGACCTACATCGAGTGGAATAATATACTTCAACTCAAAGCGTAAGGGGCGATTATGAAGTTCTTCCGACATTTGGCACCAAGGATTTGAAAGGTAGCTACCTATTTCATTTTAGAGATCATATGAGAACTGGGTTCCCAAGATCTGAACGCGAAGCTGATTATTCAGTTTTCCCAGTTCTTGAAGCAGAGATTCAATCTTGAATGACTTTGCTACTTGTAAGATAAATGTCAGCTCCAGTTCGGTGCCCATCTGGGTTCTCTCTGCGGATACCAAAGAGAATGACTTGGAGTGATTTTTTAATACGGGGTCAAAGATGCCCTCAAAATTCTGGACGATCGGGGTCTGAATTCGTACCACTTTTTCTTCAAGGCGAGATGAGCCAAACTGCATGGCACCCATCAGCAGGATAGCGCCACTGCTCACTACCGTCAGTGAAACGGCTATCTGATAGAAACCAGTTCCGCAGGCCATTCCTATGGCCATAACCAGAAAAATAAAAGCCACGTCACGAGGATCCTTTACTGCATTTCGGAATCGAACTATTGAGAGTGCACCGACGAGGCTGAAAGCGCGAGCTATGTTGGAACCGATAATCAGCATGACAGCACCAATCACCATTCCGCAGATCACCAGGGTCTGCATAAAGGCTGGTGAGAAGGACGCATCCTTGTAGGTATACTGATAAACCTTTGCGACGATGGCCGATAGCAGGCTGGCTACCACAAGACAGGTTACCATCTGTCCTGCAGTCACCACCGCGCCAAAATCTGCTAGGTTATTAAATTCGTTACTTAGCGTATCCATGAAGTCTCCACATTAGGTAGGTCCGTCTCAAAATTCTACAACGACATCACGAGAGTCTAGTCGTCGTATTTTACTAGGTCAAATTCTTGTCCGAATTGACTATATCTAACGCCTGTAGGTACTTGCTACGATTCATTGGGTTTAATGAATACCCATACTTAGCCAAACCTTCTTTGAGGGAGTGAAGAATTTGTTCTTGGTCCTGTAGGAATGCTTGATGGGCTGCTTCAAGTTTCTCTTTATCTCCAATTACCCCAACTGAAACATTGCGCTCAAATTCTATCTCAAATTCAAGGAGCGTGCCGCTTGGCTCAAGGTCGGTTTTCTTTGTCTGATGAGGACTCGAATGAATAAAGTCGATAAATCTTGAGGCTGGGTAGATTGCAGCCTTATCTATGGTGATGATAAATGCTTGATCCGGGTTTGGCCCGCTTCCCCACGGGGTTTTTAGTTGAAAGTGTGCACGGCCTCTTTCACTCACCACGGCAACCCGTGGTTCAAATCGCCAAGAATTGTCTTGAGGATAAAGTGCTGAGAGTGTTTCTACTACGTGTTTGCCGGGCGTACCTACAGCACCTCTAAAGGTACCCGAGGCCATCCACGGCAGGTATTCATCAAAAGTCCAGGGTGGGGGTGGCGGGCGACGACTGTCACCATCGAATGGCTTGGACTGCTTGCGAAATTCCAAACGGGCTTCATTGATTGCACTTAAACCAGGTGCCAATACTTCTCGACCTGTCTTAGCCTGAAATTCGAGACGATAGGGCCAAAAGCGTGGATTCTCCGGGTTTCGGATGTGGCTATCATGGGTGTCCTTATTCCCAAAACGGTGCCGTAAACGATATGAGATGTCGTTGAGATAGCAGCGATTATCTGGGGTGTCCATATAGATATCCCTATAGACATTGGCTTCTACGGCAGTTGCCACCCGATATGCAGGTTCAAGTGCGAAAGCTGGGGCTTTCCACCGTGATGCATCGAGAGAAGCCTGTTGCAGTACTTCGCCAGTAAGTTTTACGAGCTCAGCAAGGGGAACCTTTCCAAGGGATGGGACCGACGCCTTAGTGATTGCATACTTATATTCTCGTTCAACTCTTGGAGGAGTTCCTACGGCCGGGGAGTCGATGTAGGACCGGGAATGTTCTGAATATGTCCGTTTTACGTTCAGCGGCGGATCGAAAATCACGCCACTTCCCTCACGGTGATGAGGTACCCCGCTAGGAGTATCCGTCGTTACGTTGAGAGCCCGGCCGGTACTGAACTGGGTGCTGAGCTCGCCATCATCTATCGTAACATTATCAAGTTTTACTGAACTGTGGTGGACACTCAGAGCAGCAGGAAAATAGGCTTCACTGATGGTTGAAAATGATCCTCCCTTGATCCGGGTGTGCGAAATTTTAGTCAGTGGACTACGTGAGATGCCAAGCACTCCCCAAGGTACCTTAGAGTTCTTCCTTTGGAACACGACGGGCTTTTCTAAAGTCCCTTGAATCAACACCTCGGCACCGCTGGCAATTATGGAAACATGATCAGCCAGGCTAATAACCGATCCTGCTTTGACTATCAGCCGTTCGCCGGGGTTGACGATTAAATCTTCCTGTAGTTCTACAGTTCCCGAGATTTCAACATTCTTGCTATTCGGTTTGGGGGCTATGCCGTTTGGGGCGGCCGCATTGAGAGCTGTTGGGGAGATTTTTATCGATATTTCCTTACCCGTTACTGGATTGATTCCATGTATAGATTCAAGTGAAGCCAGTGGAAGCGAACTTTTAATCAGATATTTGCTGATACTTGGGGAAGAGCCTAGCCGTCCATTCTCAGTTTTTAGGAATCGCGCCGATAGAAGTACGTCATCGAAAGGAATATCAATCGTACGGTTATCATCCTGGGAAACCGCGAGCTTTAGGAATAGTTCAGTCCTTTCAGCCTCGTTACCATGAAGTGCTTGAATTCTTACATTGACTGGTACGACCTTACCCGGTGTAACAGGGGTCTCCAGTGCGAATCTGGCACTGTTTAGCTGTACACCACTATGGGATGCCACTTCAATACTCAGAGTTTTGTCTGTACTCGAATAAAAGGATGCTCCTTGAAAGGTAGAAAGGAAGCGCCGAATTTTATCATTTCTTGATTTTACAACGGCTATTATATTTTTTACACCCGCCTCCCAATCTTCATTGGTATTGAAGTGGACTTGAGTTCGAGTTGCTTTTACTTTGAACGGATTGTCGTAGACATCTTGACGCAAACTATCCGCGGTTTCTTTTAGGTATGGCTGGATTATTTTTTCATGCAGCGGGCCGTTCACTGCATCCCATACTATTTGGTTTTTCCTCAGGCGAAACGTTGGTGAGGTCAGTATTTTGCGAAAAAGAAGATTATGGTCGAGATCAATTCCGGGGCGATCGCCCCATAGGTATGCTAGAGGGTCCCAAACAATTGGGGAAAGAACCCCAGAGCTGGGGTCAAGGTACCATTTGTGATTATGGGTAGCATCAATGTGCATTGAGCCCACGATTTCCAACAATGCCATATAGCGCAGGGTACTCTCAAGGTCTATATATCGTAGAACCTCCTTTTCGAATGATTCAACAGGCATTGGTGAGTTTAGAACCGCTAGCAGTCCCTTGATAGTTGGATGTTCTGTTAGTGCAACATCAGCAGTTCCCTGATCTAAATTCAGTGAGATTGTTTCCCAGTTTGTAGCATCTTGGGGGCCGAACAATAACTTACGGTTGTGCATGGATGTAGTGTATATATCTTCCGTGCTAATGTCGCCCACCAGAATGTCACCGGGTAGTCGGCCGCGGGCCGCAAGGAAGTCCTCGTTTACCTGCTCAAGGAACATTCGTATGCCGTCAAAGCGCCGGTTTAAGCGGAAATGAGTATAGAACGCCCTAGGAGCGAGAATTCCGCCCATTCTATCGGCCATGTCGTAAGATAGCTGCTCTGAAAGTTGGTTCTGGGTTCTAGGTTGGTAGAGATTGAAGTACTGCATCCCCTTGTAGGACTTTCCTCGAGTAAGTTTTATTCTCCAGGATTTTTGCGGAAAGGCCCAATGGTTCAGTGAGTCACCTCTATAGCGTACCTTGGCTTTATATTCCTTGCCATCAAGTTTGATGAGTGCCGACTGATATTCGCGCCCACTTTGAGGAAGGTTTCCATTTAAAGCGTCAAGATTTCTACCCGCAATACTTAAGTGCACACTGGGTAGCTGAGAATCTCTGGCGCTATTTTCCTGGGTATTTAATCGTTCAAGAAAGGAGAGCCAGGTCATTTTGGCTCCATGTTCCAGCCGTTGAAGATAGCTAAAATTGCGCTGACTTCGTTCTACTGGTACATGAGCTAGGTAATCGCCCAAAAAGGCCAGGCCAGCCAACAGCACGACAACCACGGACAGCGCTTTGCCAAGATTTATCAGCAAATGTCGTCGCTTCAATCGATTAATTATCGAGAGGTTATAGGGGGCCGAGGCTAGAGCCATATGGGTCACGTTCGAAGCAGCTGCGGTTATGGGGCGGTCCGATTTTCGAGGTTGTTTAGGAAATTTGCTCATGATTTATCGAACAAGTAGTATAAATCCGGTGTGTTGGAGGAGACTGGAGTACCTGAATCACCATGTACCAGATGCGTTATGGAAGAAGCTCTTACTGCTCAAAAGGCTAACATGGAAAAAGCTGGATTGATAGACGGCCTAGATTGATCGGCGGATCTGTGTTTTACTACCGCCGTTTAATGCTGCTGCTCCTCGTCGAAGCTAACTACTCTAATATAATAAGAATAAAAATCAAATTGCTCACCCATGGAACTAGGTATCGCATGATAATCGATTGGAAATTTTGCGGAATGTGGCTGCGGCTTGGATCATTCTCCCTATTAATAGGAATCAGCGGAAAAATGGCATTCGCTGTTCCCGTAGCGCAGGTAAAGAAGTGCAAGGCTCACGAGGCGGATATTTCCAAGGCTATTGGATTAGGTTCAGGATTGACTGTGGTACCGGAGGGAGTTCACTTCGGGAAGATCAATCGGCGTCAGTCTGGAGATACAGTTCTTGAATTTCTGGCTATTTCTGATCGTGGGCCGAATGTCAGTGGGCCAAAAGTTGCTTCCGGGACCGCCCTGATTCCGAGTAAGGTCTTTTCAGAGCCTGAGTATGCTCCTCGGTTTGGCGTAATCGCCTGTACCGGGGGCCGATATGTCGTACAGTCTGAAGTAAAGCTTCGATCTGTCGGCGGAGACCCATTAGGCGGGCTGCCTCCTGCCAAATTACTCTCGTTACCGGGCTTAACTCCGTTGGCGGGCGAGGTTCTTGAGGAATCACTAACACCGGATTTGCGACGAATAGCCCCCGCCGGAGAGGGGGTCGATCCCGAGGGCATCGCAGTTGGCTCTGATGGCTCGCTTTGGATAGTGGATGAATATGGGCCCTCTATTTTACACGTGGATTCAAAAGGAAAGGTTTTACGTCGCTGGTACCCTGGGGAGGGGTTGCCGTTATGGTTACGCACCATGCAGCCAAACAGGGGATTTGAGGGCATCGCAATACTCCCGGGCTCGGGAGACATTATCGTTTCTATGCAGAGTCCTCGGGTAGCTTCTTCTGGAGGAGCGTTCGGTTACATAGATCTTATTCGCCTTAGTCCGGAGGGAGAGTATCTAGGGTATTACCAATGGGCTTTGCAAATGAAGAGTCCCGCTGATTTTGCGGAGGTCAAAATCGGAGATATTGCCGCAGTCTCCGCTGATTCACTGATTGCGACTCGAGCATTCCGTTCCTCGGTGACTGTTGAGCAAATCGATGGATTAAAGCCTTTTATTCGTCGTCAGGCTAGCAAAGAAACGGAAACAGAGGGCGAATTTAAGACAGTCTCATCGCATACCGTGGTGAACTTAACTAGTCTTGGGTGGAAAAAGGATAAAACTGAAGGACTTACGGTACTACCGGACGGCAAAACAATTGTGGTGATGAACGATGATGATTTTGCGGTAAAGGGACGTCTGGATATTAAACCTGATCAGATGGTTTTGCGTGGCGATGGTATGTTACAGACCGAAGCGCCAGTGAAGGTTGAAGTAACACATAAGTCGAGCTCGGCAGGCCCTGAGTTGTGGTTTATAGAGTTGGAAAAGTCCATTGTCGGCTAGGAGGGGAGTATGATGGTTTCAGAATCAGCTAAGATACCTGTAATTTCGTCAGACTCATCCCCAATACAGCAGAGAGCATCCTGGGTGGGATCGGCCGCGCGTGGAATCCCTATTACACAACCTTTAGGGTGGATCCATGGAGTCATTTCAGTCGCTATGGCGATTCTTTTTCTTGGGTATGCTGCCCTGTTTCTCAGGGGTCTTGATGGATATTGGTTCAACCCATCTTGGACCACCGACGATGCGTATCAGCAGATTTTTCCATTCTTGGAGGTGCTACATCCTGGGCGATTTGAGGGGGATATCCCGTATAGAATGATGAAGGGCTATCTTACGCCGCTTCATTATATTCTGGGAAGTGTTTTTACGGAAGCGTCAGGTTCCCCCATCATGGCGGGACACTGGATGATGTTGATTCAACTCGTACTGAGTCTTGGGTTTCTGGGTGCTGCTGTGCATCGTTTTGCGGGAACGGTTCCAGCCCTTTTTTCAATGACGTGGTTTATCCATACACGTGAGGTTATTCAACGGCTAACCTGCGGACTCCCTCGTGGTTGGGGGGCTCCAATTATTGCGGCATTTTTCTTCTTCGCGATTAGTGAGATGCATGTCGCCGTTCTTTTAACACTTGCAATTGGATGCCTTCTTCATCCCCCGACTACTATGGTAGTTGCGATGGCTTATGGCATGCTTTTGTGTCTGAGATCGCTTTCCAAGGAACGTCGGGCTACCTATTTACCTCGACTGAGGGGGTTGATTCTGTTAAGTCCGGCTTACATAGTGGTTACCTATCTTTCAATCAAAATGCCGAGTGACTTTGGTGCTATGGCTTCGTTAGATGTTGCCCGGACGATGCCAGAATTTGATAATCCAGGTGGGCGATTTCCATTTGTCCCTCTTCTTGGATACGTTGATGAATGGTTGAGGTTCGGTTTTCAAGTATTTTACAACAAGTGGGATCGACCACATGGAATTGTTGCCAATCTGATTCCCATTGGGGTGCTTTGTATTACCCTTGGACTTGCTCTTTTCGGCTTTTTTAAGAAGATAAAGATCGTGCCACTTGAAGTTTTGTTGTTTGGAATATCCGCAGCACTGGTGCACGAGTTGTCTAGAATCCTCGCGTTTTATCTTTATGTGCCTAATCGACATCTTCAAATTCCGATGGCGTTTTTCTTTATCGTGGTGTTTTCAACGGGAGTGTGGCAGTTCATATGCTACTTAAGTCGAAATCAAGGCGAAGAAAAGTATGTTAAGGCCTTGTTAGGGATTGCGCTGGTTGCTTTTGTCGTTGTCTTTGGTTCGGGAGATGGGTTGCAAGGAAAGGCCAATTTTAATACTTACAAGTATCAGAAGGGAAGGTTTGCTGAGTGGATTAGAGACAATACGCCTGTTACTGCTCTGATAGCAGGGTATCCGACCTTGGTTGATGCCGTGCCATTATTCGGTGAACGGCGTGTATTGATCAGTACTGAAATGGCCCATCCCTTTTATCGGGGATATTACGATCAGATTCGGGACCGCATTACGGCATCATTAACGGCTCACTACGCGAAAGACCTTAATGAACTTTATACTATAGTTGCCCCACTGGGAATTTCATATTTTGTATTCCAGCGGGATCAGTTTTATCCAGAGGCGCTAAAGAGGGCAAGTTACTTTAAGCCATATGATCAATTGGTCTTCTCGCTGACAAGGGGGGACGCGACTCAGTATGCCTATCGCCAGTTGCCAAAGGTGGTTGATCTGAGCGTGGCACCATTTATGCCTTTTAAGGATGCCACTGCAGCAGTAGTTGATATACATCGGCTAGGACAATATTTAGGACGAGAGTAGGTAGTTATGAGTAACGCTTCACGCGCAACTGATCGGTGGTATCCTGGCCGTAAGATTATCACGTTGGTAGTTCTGGCGTCGTTTGTTTCGGCACTCTTTGGATTGGGGGTTGCTTATCGTGGAAAGTTTGATCCGAAGGTAGGAAGTTTTCGTGTGGCCGGTATTCGTACCGACGGCTGGGTAGTAGATGGGACATCGATTAACAATGGCGGATTATGGCCAGGATTAAACCATTTAACTTTGGACTTCAATAGCTGGCGTCCTGCAGGTATGGATGCCGCACACCTACAATTTTCCCTTTGCGGTGATAAAATTGGAGAGGTCGCTGTCCAGAATAATCCACGCTACTCTTTTCGTCTGAAAGGGAAATGTAATTTGCAAACCTTCGGTATAAAGGTTTTAAATCCCTTCAGCTCAACTAACCCGGGGGATACCCGTCGGCTAGGTTCGCAACTTTTTGGTGCTACGGTAAGTTCAGCCATTGGCGTACCGATTGTAGCCCCTACAGCATTGTTGACTGTAACTATTGCTTTTATTGTTCCGGCGTTGTTGCTTTTGTATGCAAGGGTCTGGGTTGGTGCTCTTATGATTCCACTGGTGTTCGGAATCATCCTTGGGGGTGCGGCGGTTTCGAGCGCAACAGATATCTTGTTCCTATGGGGGACCGTAATAGCATTAAGTGCTGGATGTTGTATCGCATATTACCACCCCTTTCAGGCTCTTGGGCGGCAGGAGATTCATGGCAGGGGCGGAGTAGGGCTATGGCTTCCCATCATAATTATTGTTGGTCTTGCTTTTTCATTCCGAATTTACGGCATTGATTTCGGTTTGCCCGGCAGGTTCCACCCGGACGAGACACCGAAGTTTAATGCGATACAGCGAATGGTTGCATTTAATGAATGGAACCCTAAATATTTCCTTCACCCATCATTTCTGCTTTACTCATCACTTTTTGTTGAGAGGGTCTTGGAAGTTATTGGTGTTGGATGGGATTTTAACTCTCTTGTTCGCTTGAGTGGTCGGGTAGTGAGTGCGTTAGCAGGAACAGCCTCGGTTCTTTTGGTGTATCTAATAGGGTCGAGGCTTTACTCACGATTCGTTGGTGTAGTCGCCTCCTTACTACTAGCGCTGTTTCCGCTCCATATTACGTCGAGTCGGTACATGAAAGAGGATGCCTTAATGGTTATGTTCTTTCTTGCAGCTATGTGGATTGCTCTAGTAGCGGTTCAGAAATCGCGCCCGTGGATGCTGGTTTTTGCAGGGATAGCCGCCGGCTTCTGTGTTGGGACGAAGTATACGGGATTGCTCGCTGGATTTGTGGTGTTCTCAGCTCCGTGGCTCGCGTCACGTGGAATTAAACCTTCTCGGGCTTTTGTGGTACCGGCGTTGTTTGGCTTGTTGTGCATTCCCCTTATATTTTTCATCACTACTCCATTTGCAATCTTGGATTTCGAACATTTCGCCAAGGGCTTTATGAGTGAGCGTAAACATATGTTACGCGGGCACTCTGTTGCAATTGATGCCTGGTCGCAATATTGGATGTATCATATTCGACGAAGTTTACTGCCCGGTATGACCACGCTCCCGTTTGTGTTATCTGGTGTTGGCGTCGGACTATTAATATGGCGACGAAAGGTAGAAGACTTATGGCTCCTTTCACTGCTACTTCTGTTCCTGCTTCCTGCCGAGTGGGTGAAGGCGAAGCCAGCGCCGCAGCCAGAGCGGTATATGATTCCCTGCCTGCCGATTTTAGCGATTATACTGGCTGAGTTTGTCAGAGTTATTGCTAATTCGAGAGCAAGAAAAGCGGTTATTCCGATGGTTGTGTTGGCGGCGCTTTTTCCTCTTCGTGAATCCACTTTGCTTGCGTACGAGGTGTCGCATGATACGCGGGAGCGCGCTGCTGCATGGATGGAGGCTTCTCTGGGCGACGGGACAAAGGTGTTAGTGGATTGGGTGCCATACGTTCCTCAGCCACAGGTTGGTAATTTTACTCTGGAAATGTTTGAACCGGGAATGTTGATTTCTGATCTGAAGGCCATTGTAGATGGCGAAAAAAAGCCACCCTATGACTATCTGATACTTTCAGGACTAGTCTACAACCGGTTCTTTGATCAACCATTTCCTGATGAACTAAGGAGATCGGTGATACAACAAGTCTTTGAACGTCTCCCGATCGTGCATCAGGAACGTCCCTGGTATAAGACCTATGGGTTCCATAATCCAACGATTACGATTTTTTCACTAAAAGAGGAAGATCGGGCGACATGGGGTCAAGAACGGAAGAACGGCGGACGGCCGATTGTGCTTCCTGAACCGGTAGGGCAGGGCGTTGAGTTGCGACTGAAGCAATGGTTGGGGCAAATCAGTTGATGAGTATACCCATTCCAATTCAAAATGTCTGAAGACTCTATTTGCTGGAATGGGTATATAATGCTGGAGAGGCGGTGTTCTTACGGTGGAAATTGCGCCCACTCTTTTCCTCAAAGCGCTATCTACGCCCTTGACACCCCCCGCCCTTAGCCTCATCATAAATTCGTTGCGGTGGAACTCTTAAGTCCCATACCACACCGAATGCTTCTAACACCCTAAGAATGTAATGGCTCATGTCGAGCTCCCACCAGTAGAATCCCTGACGCTCGGAGCCTGGATAGCGGTGGTGATTGTTATGCCATCCTTCACCTAACGTTATTATCGCCAAAAGAAAGCTGTTTTTGCTTTCATCATTCGTTTTAAATCTTTTCTTGCCAATAATGTGGGCGAGTGAGTTTATGGCGAAGGTGCCGTGATACAAAATTACAGTGCTGACAAAGCTTCCCCATACTAGAATCTGCGACGGAGTAGTGCCAAGATTGGGATACGCGGAGCTTAAAAAGACCCCGAGCAGATAAGTTGCCGGAATTATTAATAGTGCCGGAATGTAGTGGTATTTTTCAAGAAGGCAAAGTTCCGGGTACGCTTTGAGATCCCGAACAAGATTTAGATCAGCCTCGTCAGCTTCCTTTGAGAGCACCCAGCCGATATGCGCCCACCACAGGCCTTTTAGACCAGGTGAATGAAGATCGAGTTCTGTATCCGAGTGTTTATGGTGGTGACGATGGGAAGCTGCCCACCAAAGTGGACCCTTCTGCGCGGCAGATGAACCTAATAAAGCCAAAATAAATTGAAAGATACGGCTCGTTTTATAAGAACGGTGGGAAAAATAGCGATGATAACCAGCCGTGATTGCAAACATCCGAACTAAGTACATCGCAAGGCAGACTACCAGGGCCGTATACGAAAACCCAGTCCAGATGATTAATAGGGAGGCTAAATGAATCAACAAAAAAATAACTTTATTCATCTTTGCTTTTGTCTTAGTGAGGTTTAGGCATATTCAGTCAATTTATTTTCAGTAAACACAGAGCTGCTACTACTACTGGAGCCTCACGCGTTAGAACATAACATCATAAAGATTCGCCACTTGGGCAGCTAAGTTACCGAAAATTTCACGAAAAACAAGATGTTAGGGAACTTTCCCGTTAAAAAGCCTTCACGTATATGACCTATTACATAGGGACGTTTGAAAATTCTATTATGGGCGAAAAATTCGGTATTAGAGACAGTTTGTCACACCTAACTTGCCATAGCTAATTTGGCATACGCCTTTGGCCCCACCGGGCATGGTTGGCCTAGGGCGCATCAATAAGTCGAACTTGTGATCAACTAGGACTAATTTATACCCGGGTTGCTTCAAAAAGTCACAAAAAATGGGTGACCGGTAGACCTTTCGAGAACAACGCCTAGGATCTTCTCTACGTAGTACATAGTTATATTTTCCCCGCAGCGCACTTTTGGACTGGGCGACGTCCCGGTATTTCAGTACCTTTAGAGAGAGAGAAGTTATGTAGACCATATTAGAAATGTATTTCCGCCAAGGAAGGCCATGTTAATACTTACACGAAAGGCTGGAGAGAGCCTTTACATCGGCGATCAGGTAAAAGTAACCATAATGGAACTAAAGGGAAATCAGGTCCGTGTCGGCATTGATGCCCCTTCGACGATGAAGATCTATCGAGAGGAAATCTACCGACAGATTCTTGAGGAGAATCAGCAGGCCGCACAGGGCATGGGAACGGAGTTGCCTGAAGGCTTGGGCGACTTTGGCCATCGGGACCGTGCGGTAGTAGCGGGCGTTCGGAGTTTGAAAAACAGTCGAACAGTGTCGCCGAAAGAGTTAAGGGGTAATAAGAAAGATTTAAGTTAAATGGAAACGTCAGCTGAAACTTCATTACTGAAATTTGAGAGCACGAGATTTGGGCAATTGGAAGTAGCACCAGAGAGTATAATCGAGCTCGAACACGGGATAATCGGGTTTCCTCGTTTTAAGAAATTCGTGATGCTTGATTACAAGGAGCCTTTTTCCTGGCTCCACTCTGTTGAAGAATCATCGTTAGCATTTGTAGTGGTTGATGGCGCATCTTTCGGCGCGGTGTATGATGCCAGTATAGCGTTCAGTGAGCCGTCTTGTGACTTCCGAGCAGATGACGAGTATGCCATTCTTTTAGTAGTAACATTTCGATCACCGCGCGAGGAAAGTTCGGTAAATACGAAAGCTCCAATTTTTGTGAACGTGCGAAATCGGAAGGGAGTACAGGCTATTTACGATAGTCCACAATATTCCACCCGGTGGCCCCTTTTCAGCGAGGTTAAGACAGAAGAAGCACCGTAGCCATGTAAGAAGTAAGATTTACGCTAAGGCGGGAAATTTAACCCTCGACCGTGTGGAAGAACATTCTTGCTGTCTACCTCTTCTCGTATACCAGTAAAAACTTTGCAAGTCCCTGGATGCTCGCCAGCATGAAGTTGTTTGACTTCGCGAAGATATCGGACGCGTCTATTTTTCCTTCTATGCTGAAGCGATTCGTTGTGAGGGGCCGAATAATTACTGGTATCGAAAAACTTTCCCTCTTTCCCTGGAAAGAGGTAGTGCCGTTTAGGAGGTAGTTCTGAAGTTTTAGGTGACGAATTCGCGTGGAAGTCAATTCCATAGTTACAGCAGGAAGGGTCTTAATAACTTCGGTTAATAGAGCGATCTGTTCAGTCGGCATTCCGCTCAATGTAAACCTCTGAACAGGCAATTTCAAAGAGAACTGGGTTAGACCCCCAGAGCTTTGAAGCGCCGCCCCGCTGAGGTTTCGCCAGAGGGCATTGCCCCAGATAAGTGGCCCAGTAGCATTCACCTGTGCGCTGGATTTAACAGGGTTTAATTCAAGGCGGACCACTGAGTCTCCCGGAGTGGTCAACCCACCAAAGTTTCCCTGATCATACGGCGACCTCTGTGCCTTTGTTTCTGCCCGGGAAACATTTGTACTCAGAAGCATGCTTGCGACGGTGATTGATATGCTCAATGTGATTCTCAAGCTGTGCTTCATTAACATTAGACGCTGCGCTGATTCCCGTACCGCTCTTCTCGAGAGCGGTTTTGTTGGGACGCTTCGTTTCCGGGTGCGCTGAGTTGTAATTATCTTCATAGTACCTAGTATCTAATCAACGAGTTACACTTGGCGAGGGTGGTGCTGTCTGATTATAGCGCGTTTCGATCGTAATGCCGGAATAATTCCAAATCGGAGGTGCCAAAGCTTAGAGAGCTGGGTAATTACAACTGTTATGCTGGAATTTGTCAAAACGGCATTTCTTTGAGGAGGGGGGTAGGTACGGCCGGTTTAAAGATCAGTAATGTAAGATACTAGTATAAGCCTCTGGCGAATACCTACCTTTATGGGGGGGGCGTCACAACCATAAATGGCAGCGGTGAGATAGATAGCTCGACGGATGCCCCGGATGGGAAAAGGTAGTTCGAATAGCTATCAAGGGAAATTGTACCACCCTCGGGCATATGAGAAATAATTCGGAGCGAGGTTGAAGGAGTGATGGTCCCCCTCAGGTTTGCATACTTTTTGCCGATAGGTTCCGTAACTATAAATTTTATTAATTCCTCGGTCCTGCTAAAAATGGCTCGTTCGTTATGTCCGCTCGACAATGAGCTCTTTGCAGGAATTAGCCATTTTGGAGCTCCTCTGGGGGTGGCCACAATCAAACCTGATGATTTCTGGTGCTCAAAATTATTAGAGTGATTCGAAAGAATGTATCGTGAAATCCATTGTCTGAATTTATTGCCGACGAAAACTTCGTGGGTGGCTCGACCGGTAAAATCTCCCGAAACAACATCAATATGTTCATCAGTCGCAGTGATGATGGTCTCGGATTGGCGATCAAATCGACGTGTCGTTCGGTTATCAAGCACCAGAATGCCGTCAGGCATTAGGGATCGAAGGAAAAGCGATTCTCCATTTTGAAGTTCGCCTTCAATGAGGCTGTATGAAGATAGTTTTCCTCTGTATGGTTCGGAAACAATGAAGGAGACGTTTTTAGTGGGAGGAAAAGCGTCTGGTGTAATCGTGTCCCAGTAGGCTGATCGATACCATCCAGTCGACCCGGCCCCCGTGGTAACGACTACCCCGGAACTACTTTGCCTTTCCAATTGGTCGCCAGGACTTTGAATTGAGTAATGTGAAACATGAAGGCGCTCTTTAGCCCCGATAAAAACATCTCCAATTGCATCTCCTATGACTTGGCCATTGAACTGAACACGAATTCTGGGCCAAAGAGAATGGGGCAAACCGGTAAGTACTTCATGGATATGCTTTTCAAAGACATCAACGCTGGGCCAAAGTAAAGCGCCCTCACTGGTGAGTGGATCAGCGTTTATTGGGATGAGCCTACTGTTCTCTAGGACTCTTGCGACTGACGTAGCAAGCTCATCTCCCACTGAGGCAATAACCAGATCAGCTTGTTTTAACAGTGAAAGTGCAACGGGATCTCCCCCTATAAAACTCCATGAGTCTACCACTGGAGGAGTGAGATTGTGGTGTTGCTTTAGGAGCGCGGTGATCCTGTCAAAGGTTGCAATTTGCCGGTAGTGACTCTCCACAATCGCATCTACATCAAGGCCCTGTGCCTTATAAAGTTCCGGCATTGCCTTAAGCGGTTCGTTGTATCTCCGAGCGTCCCATTCCAACTTGCTTAACTTTCGAAAGAGTACGACAGATTGTCCCCCCATTTCTCACCTCTTCTTTATGTGACTAACTTCCTAAAAGTTCAACTTTTCGGAAGATTAAGTTGCGCCATTTTTTTCTGGTAGATCTTTTGGTAGGCTGCCATATAAAGTTAATAAAATGCAAGTTGTTTATAGTCTGTTAGGAAGTTGCGGTCTGGACTATTGGCAAAAGCCGTTATTAGTCTTAAATTGCCCGCCTATATGATTATGCTGAACTATAGATACAATTGTCAAAAACTGCTGGCTAACTACGGTTATATAGCACCCTCGAAGATAAATGAATCATCTCAATTGGCGAAGTGTCTAATTTTTTTTATACTACTTGTTTTACCTGTGTTAAAAAAACTGCGATTGAGCTTGGTTATAAGTGTTGTTGGTGGACTATTAAGCCTTACAGTAGGATTATGTGCAGTCAGCTTATATCTAAGAACGCCCCAAGACTTTTTAGATACATTGTTTTTAATTATAGGTTTATCTTCGGCACTATGTCTAGGTTGGGTAGTCTGGGTTTTTCGAGTGTATAGCCACGAGCTACAGCTACTTTTTTGCCTCCCAAGACCTTTTGAGCGTACTCGAGATTTTCTCAACGGGATCGGCCGTCGGGAGCAGGCTCTTTCTTTACAACTCCAAGCCTCACTTTTCGTAAACATCAATACGATTCTGAATGCAAGCCTTAAGATTCTTCCGGTAATTTCGGCGGAGCTGACATTGGTTGATCGTGAAACGAACGTCTATCACGCGTCCTTTCTCGCTGGCTCGCCGTTTCGGACTGATAGTAATGCTTCGCTTCGAGACGGAAAGCCAATCGTAGCGCCATTGATGATCTCCAACCTTAAGGAATTCCAGGAGCAGGACAAGCTTGTAATCATAATTCCGATATCTGTCGCGAAGAAAAATCTTGGGCTTTTGAGATTTCGATTTCAGCCTGACTTGCGCCCAAAGGATAGCGACTGGGCTGTGATTGGCATTCTTGCCCTTCAGTGTATGAGAGCGTTAATTGAGGACAACTTTACCGAGAAGGTCCTGAGAATGCGGGAAGGAGCTGAAAGCTCCGTGAAGACCAAGACTGGCTTCCTCGCCCAGCTGAGTCACGAGTTACGGGGGCCCCTTGGAATTATGCTGAATGCAGTTCAGCTGGTATTAGAGGAGGTTTGCGGCGAAATAACGGAGGATCAGCGGGAAACATTGCAAATTGCGCACGGTAATGGAAAGCACTTGTTAGATCTGGTGAATGATGTTCTTGATTTTGCACGGGCAGAGAGTGGTCGAATGCCGGTTGCGCGCGAGGTAATCGACACAGGAGAATTCCTAACTGACATCGTAAATGTAACCTCGAAGGTTGCAGAAACCAAAGGCCACGCCTTAAAATTTACGCTGCCGACTGCACCGTCGGCATTTCTCTGTGATCGTAGACATAGTCGACAGATACTTATTAATATTTTGACCAATGCAGTTAAGTATACTCCAGATGGAGGGCTTATTGAGGTGTGGAGTGAGTTAGAGTCAGAAAGTTTGAGAATTAATATAAGGGACAGTGGAATAGGAATCTCAAAGGAGGATAGAGAGAACGTATTTCTTCCCTTTGCTCGGATTGAACACGGCTATGCAAAGGAGCAAGCAGGAACCGGCATTGGCATGTCGTTGACCAAGGAACTTACCGAACTAAATCAGGGAAGAATAGATTTCATTTCCGAACAGGAAAAGGGTACGCATTTCTGGGTCGAATTCGAAAGTAGCGCATTAGAGCAAAAGACAGAATCTCAAACTAAAGAACAAGCGGTTGATGGTAATAACATCCAGGTACTCGTTTACCTTGCCACTGAGCAAGAGCAGCAGATGGTAGCGCGCTATTTGGGACATCACAACTTTGGAGTAAATCTGGTGTCCACAAGTACTGAGGCAGCCGAAGTTTTGACTGCCAAGGATATCGGTGTTGTTGTGTTAGACTCTCAATTTTTAAAGGAAGATGTTGTTCGAACTATAGAGGAGTCGACACGTACGGTGGGAGATCGCGATCCAACGGGCCTCCCCATAATCGGTATCATGGGAAATGCCTTCCATAGTGACATAGAAAACGCCATCAGGTCTGGAATTCAGTTTTGTATTACTAAGCCAATAGATCTGCATCAACTTGGCATGGCCTGTCTTGAGTTAAGTAAAAGAGGGGTTAGGGTCGAAACGATTAATTAACGATGTCGGCGGTTCCACAATGGGCGTATCTTAGGAAGTCCGGGGGTAGTAATTCTAAACGGTTGGGTGGCTTTGGCGGAAATAATGAACATCCACCAAAAATTTGGCCCTGTTCAGCTTTCGCCAACCATTTTCAGTAGGGGTTCGAGGTTGATTAGGTATTCTTTTAACTCCCTATCTCCCTCATTAGTGAGGGAATAGGTAGTCTTTGGGCGCCTGTCTACAAATTCCTTGTGAACTTTTACAAGGTTTGCTTCTTCGAGTTTTCTGACATGACTTGAAAGATTTCCACGACTGAGTTCGAGGCTACTAAGAAGCGAATTAAAATCAACCGGTTCACTGGCTGATGAAATTGCCACGACGATCGACAATCTTATTGGATCGCTTAACAGTGTATTTCGTGAAAAAATCAGGGGGGTTTTCATTCGGAAATAGACTCACTTTTCTCAAAAACTCGGACCGATTTTGCCATCGCCGGTAGACGTATTAAATAAAAGCACGAGGCAACACTTGCCAGAGCTGGAGGTGCTTTGAACTGAAGTTCACTTGTTGGCCGAAGATTGAAGTAGCGTCAGTCCTTGCGGCACTGATCTATATTAACTTTTACACGAATGCCTATATCGTTGATATCCGCTTCGTTTTGATCCCCGCAGTATTATGGTCATTTCGGGGAACATATGTTTCTTTTCTCACCGCTAACGACCGACGTAGAACAGTTCCGCTTTGCGTTGCCTTGCTCATTGTTGCGCTGCTTGTATGGATGGCAGAAAATGGCGCTACGATACTTGGTGCTTATAGTTATCCACATCAAATAGCTAGTTGGGGCTTTGTAAAACTTAGGATCTTTGCCTCGTGGTTTCTCCTGATAGTTGTCAGTGCAGTGATAACGGGTATCGTTCGTGGAGTATATGAAGAGTCAGCGAATGACGAGGAGATCGAGGTTGATTCACGGGGAGAGGTGGTCTTATGAAGGATTGGTTTGAGTGGTAGGCCAGGAGAGGGGGGCGTACCGTTGATTCGGCACAAAATCGACCATTGCCCACGTTTAAGTTGTGTTATTTCCTCTTTACCATTCGTATGCACTCATTTCTTCCGCTGTTTGAAATAGCATGATTTTGCATTGAAACCACGACAACTTGAAGTGGTGCTAGAGTAACGAAAGAAGCCCAAAAGGAGGTTCGTTGTGTAGTAACTATAGTGGTGTATGCTACTTAATATTCCGGGTAAAGTCATGAGAAAAAAAAGAAAAATTGCCGAAAATACGTATTGTATCCTACATTCCGCACTTTTATAGCGGGCTTTTTCTATCCGATATAACTTGTAAAATCAAGTAGCTAGCTATCCTCTCAGCTCAACCAAGGAGCCTCTTTGAGAGCTGATTTTAGCAAATCATCCATTT
>JBIIDM010000206.1:0-5712 GCA_044238365.1 Bdellovibrionota bacterium
TGCGAAACCCCCCCCCCCATCCAGCATCAGCAATGTGACGCGAAAGTTTCCGGTTCTGCATCATCCCCTTCACCAGTAAATCCTCTATCACTATCACTGCCTTGGTTTTTGCCAGTTTTGTGGAGGTTTTGCCCATTCACTCAATTTCATGTACGGACACATCTCATATTTGTAAATAAAAGTCTATAGATTACTGCTTTTTATTGAGTAGTTTTCAACCCCTCGTCCCTAATGGATACAATCACTTTTTTCGACATTGCCGGCACATCATTTCGGCGTTCTGATGGAATACCGTTCGTATTGGGAGGGGTCGTGCCGATAGCGGGGACACTATAGGACCATGATGGACCTGACAGCACCCATTCCGATTCCTATAACAAAATTCCGTAACATCACCTTCTCCTAAGGTCAGGTGCCAAAAATCTGGCGTATTGTTTGCAAAATACCTCAATAAGAGACCTTGAAAAAGATAAGAGCTGATTGAACAAATAGGAAACAAGCAAGAATAATTAGTGCCTTATAGCTGATGATACTATGAATGATGGTTCGATTACTAGGCAAAAATTTCCTGTGGAGTGCTAGGTGAGTTCTTCCCTGATCCTCAATATTGCAAAAAGTGGGCTAAGTGCCCAGCAGGCAGTTATCTCGAATACGGCGAATAATATCGCCAATGTCAACACCGAGGGATACACTCGGCGTCGTGTTGATCTAGAAGCTCGTCCATCCTCGACGGCCGGACTTCCTTTGGGGCGAGGGGTTGAAGCCACGAATATCAAGCGGCTTGGAGACAGATTCCTTGAACGAGTGAGTCGGGAAGCGGGAGCTGCCAAGGAAGCTGCCGGCAGTGCGAGTGACTTGCTTGATCGTGCTCAAGGAGTGTTTGATATAACAGGTGATAATCCGACCATTGGATCAACCTTAGATAAGTTTTTTGGAGCCATTGGCGACTTAACTGTGGATCCCTCGAATTCCGAACTACGCGCAAACGTCCTTGAGCAGGGTAATTTGCTAACGTCAACCATAAATCGCTCCTATAACCAGGTTGCGGCGCTACAGACGGAAGCTGACGAGCGAGTTGCTCAGGAGGTGCAGTCTGTTAATGGTCTCCTTGATGAAATTGCGAAGCTAAATACTCGGGTGAGTGAGATTGAGGGAGGTGGGTCTGAAGCCGCCACTGAACGAGATCAAAGAGAAACTGCATTAGGAAAGCTCTCGGATATCTTGCAAGTAAATATAGTCGAGGATAATACCGGACAGATTACTGTTTCACTGGCCAATGGATTTTCACTGGTTAATGGCTCGACGGTTCGTGCTCTTAGTACTACCAAGAATCCATCATTTATTGTCCCGCCTGCCGTGCCTCCGCCTTCACTCGAAGGCGGCCCAATGAATTATATTGTCTATGATTACGATCCAACTGCAGGAACTGAACACCTGGATCTTACCAATATGATTTCTCAACGAGAGGGACGGCTTGGTGGTTTGTTGCGGACTCGTGGAGTACACACATCAAATGCTAATACCTCTCCATTTCAGGCAACCGGCGATCTGGTGGACGTTGCTTCACGGATTGAGGCAATTACTCGGGTTCTCCTCACTGAATTTAACCAGGTGTATTTGGGGGTCTCACAGGCGAATCTTGTGAGTTCGGGCGGAAACCCAATGCTCAATGATGAGAATCCGATTGGATCACCAGGTTCCTTTTCTCCGACCTCTGGATATTATGACAAAACAACTGGCACATCATCTCCAGCTAATCTGTTTGGATTCTTTGATTATAGCGGTGCCAGTGACTCAGGCGGCCTAACGGGGCTTCCTGATAACGTTGATATTACTACGGCTGCAACAACGCTCTACAGCTTTGCTCAAAGGATAAAGGTTGCGGTTACGGACCCGGATACAATAGCAACGGGACGAGATCTTGATGCAACTGAGGGAACGCTTAACATAATGCCTGGTGATTCGGCGAATCTGGAAGAGCTTGTTAAAATGCGCACCCAGATTTTCAACACGACGGTAGGAGGTTATACATTGAATAGTACGCTCTCAGATGCTTATCGTGATGCGGTCACTGACGTTAGTAATAAGGTCCAAACAGCCAAGGGTAACTATAACGTCGCCAATTCCAGTAAGCTTTCAGCTGATGCCCAAAAGGCTGCAATGAGTGGTGTGAGTCTAGATGAAGAATTTAGTGATTTAATCCGATTCCAGCGGGCTTTCCAGGCTTCAGCCCGGATGGTTAAGGTTGCTGATGAAATGCTTCAGGATATAATGGGACTAGTATGACTAGAATATCAACGAATCAAAGCAATAATATGCTGCTTGCCCAAATGTACGCCAATAAGACGCGAGTCGATAAGTATTCGAAAGAAGTTTCTTCAGGGTTAAAAGTGTTTGCTCCGGGGGATACGAATCGGGCGGGAGAGATTACTGGGCTAAACAATGAGATAGAGCGAATTGATGGCTATACTAAGAGAATTGCAACTTCAGAATCGCAGCTGAATTTTCAGGACCAGGTAATGGAGCAGGCGAGTAATGTTATAATCAGGGCAAAGGAAATAGCACAACAGATGGCGAATGAAACGAATTCAGTGGAAATTCGAAATATTGCTTCAAAAGAGGTATGGGGATTGCGAAATCAAATCGTTGATCTTGCAAATTCGGTTTATCAGGGCCGATTTATCTTTGGAGGCGTCGATAACGATGATCCACCATTTGACCAGGATGTGACCACCTATACATCATTTGGTTCTTCGGAGTCACAGAGAAAGTACAACTTTGATAACTACGACCCACCACCACCAGCGGTGCCTGCACCACCGAGTCGATCCGTTTTGGTAAGTGATACCCAGTCGGTACGAATCTCTACACCGGGGGATACTATCTTTAACCGGGCAATTGCCGGGATTGAGAAGCTAGGCAGGGCTTTGGAGGGGTATCGTACCGATACGGTAACACCAGACTATACCGCCTTTACCTTTCCAACTGATTACAATCTGCAAACGCAAGAAATAGCAAAGTCACTTGATGATCTGGAAACCGCCCGTTCTGGCGATATTCAACCCGAACGGTCCAGCCTAGGGGAGCGGTTGACTTCGCTGGAGATAACTAAATCGATACTTGATTTTTCAAAGGATTCGGCAAAGACGCAGTTGTCGAATCTTCGAGATGCCGATACAGCTGAATCAGCTACCGGGCTTTCCTTGGCGCAGACGGCATTACAGGCGTCGTATACGGTGACGTCGCGGATATTGAATTTGAGTATTATGGATTATATTTAGAGTGGGGCTGGTACGGTTGTAGGAGTTGCCTCCAGTTTTTTGCCGAATGAGAAACGTGAACACGATCTATGAGGCACGAGACGTAGCACGCTTTGCCTGAGTTTTTTATATAACCCGAGCCTTGCATCGAAGAGTTTGTAGAACAATTTGGAATTGACCAGATCTCAGCGAAAATCGTTATCTCGCTCGCCCACAAACGTGTATTCTTCAACATCCACTAATCCTTTTGCAATTGCCCCTCATGTAAGAACTCGGCCAGTCCTGAAATAGGAATTTGCTCACACATGTGACTCAATTTTTGTCTATGACCACCAATTGAAACGATGTAGAGCGTTTGTACCGCAGGAAAAGTCTCTTTGAAAGATGGTGGCAGTTCAGTCGGTGATACCGAATGAATACCCAACTTGGCATCTATAGCGATCATAGTTCCATTGTCTTTCTGGAGTAAAAAATCGATCTCTTCTCCATCTCGAGTCCTCCAGTAAAATAGCTGCCAGGACTTACCGTGGTTTCGAATAAATTTCATTACTTCACTAAAAACCAGCGATTCAAACAAATGGCCTGCCTGCGACGAACGAAACATCGGTTCACGAGTCGTCCACCCTTGTAATCGGCAGGCTAAACCTGTGTCAAAAAAATGAAGTTTCGGTGATTTTGTGAGTCGTTTATTTAGATTGTTTGAATACGGTTTCAGCAAGTAGAGAATGTCGGAACGCTCAAGAAAGGAAACCCACTCCTTAATCGTACCCGAACGCACGCCACTATCATTTGCCAAGGCAGAAAAATTCACAATTTCTCCAGTGCGTGCAGCTAAAAGCCCTAGTAGAGTGTGAAACTCAGCTTGCTTAGAGATGCCGGCACTCAACACTATATCCTTTTCAATATAGCTCCTTATGTAATCATTCAGATATTTAACGACATCAAGATCTGAAACGTAAAGCTCTGGCCAGCCTCCCTTAAATAGAATATCAAGTGTGGATAATTCGGGCTCTGAATGTCTCAACTCTGAGACCGTCAATGTGTTTAAATAGTAAAATCCAGCCCTACCTGCAAGTGACTCCTTGATGTTCTTATCCATTAAGATTTGATTCGAGCCTGTTAGTCGAAACAAGACCTCAGTTTTTTTTGTTACGTCCGTTACTCGAGCCTGCCTCGTTTTGTCTACATGCTGCTTGATTGTAGGGAAAAGGTTGGGGACATACTGAACTTCATCAAGGATGAGCGGCGTTTTGTAATTCGAGAGAAACAGTGCTGGATCTGCCTGGGCAAGCGAGCGCAGCTGAAAGTCATCAAAGGTCACTTCCGTATACCCGGACCCCAGGTGCGTAAGAAGCGAGCTCTTGCCACACTGACGCGGCCCCACGATAATTTGAACGGGCTCAGCGGAATTTTCAGTAATATAATGGGAGATTTCTCTTTGTATCCACATAGTTGGTAATTTTAAGTTATTAGATGAAATCTGTCAACCAATTTTTGCTGTGTTTGGGTTGTTTCACTTACGGAAAGTCGGCCAACTTTAGCGGCTTCCTTAGAAGCGTCCTGGAATTGTCTGGTTACCTTTGACACTCTTCCTGCTCGGTAAAGCGATTACTGAATTTTTCGCCGAACGCAAGGAAAAGCAGAGCCCCATTGAAGCCTTCTTAAGAAAGCTAGAACAAACTGATGATTAGGCCGTAGTTTAAGCTCAAGGGAAAAGTCAGAACTGGAGGGGAAATTTCAAATTCTTCAGTGACTTTGATTGACGCGACGTCGCACGCTTTGGTTACGTTTTTTATATAGCTAATCACCGAAAATACGATTCCCCAGTTCCCGCCAGCTTAGAACGTCTATTCCATTCCTTACATAGCTTTCACTCCCCCCATATATCAAGCTGCTTGAGTGTCTGGCTGCTGAGAGGATACCATCCACCTTCTTCAGATTTCGAAAGAAACTGGCATCTACTGTCTCTCCTGCCTTGATTTCTACCAGTCGATATTTTCCTGCTCCCATCCCAACCATAAGGTCCACCTCAGTTCCTGATGTCTCACGATAGAAGTAGAGATCCTCGGTCAGTCCCCTATTGAAGAAGGCCTTTAGTATTTCACTGACAACAAAATTTTCGAACAAGTTGCCACGGAGAGGATGATACAACAGGCTGTTTACATCTCGAATTTTCAAAAGATGGGTCGCCACACCAACGTCATAAAAATAGAGTTTTGGGGACTTCATTAATCTCTTGGAGATGTTGGCGAAATAGGGGGGCAGGAGGAAAGCAATATAACTCGCCTCCAAGATGGATATCCATTCTCTGATCGTTGTGTGGCTCACTCCTACATCGTTACCAAGACTCGTAAGATTGAGTGGTTGTCCTATTCTTCCGGCGCAGAGTTGAACAAACTTGCGATACAGTGAGAGATCCTTTATGGCGACAACTTGGCGAATGCCATTAATG
>JBIIDM010000205.1:0-5712 GCA_044238365.1 Bdellovibrionota bacterium
TGAAATAGTACTTTTGAGGGCTGAAAGAACATCATCATCAATACTTGCTCGTGCTAGTGAGCCATATACTGGTTTGGTATCAGTTCCTGTACCATCCTGCTCAACGCTCACAAGATCATTTTCCTTAATATAGGCGGTAATAGCATTATATTGAGTAACAAGCTCTTTAAGTTTGCCCACTGTGGTATCGCCGTCCGCCCCTACAGTAATTGTGGAAGCGCCCACGCCCTCGAGTTGCATAGTCACACCGTCAATAATATCGGTCACAGTATTGGATGAACGAGTGATGGTTCCGGCAATTCCTGAAATCGAGAAGTTTGCGTCCTTGGCTTGAGTGAGTGTATAGGCACTAAGGCCACTGGTAAATTGAGATCCAAGGGTAACTCCTAGCGACCCTGATGATGTACCTGGTTCAGTCGAATTAACCGTGATGGCATATGATGGTGCTGCCGCCGTTCCCACATTCACAAGTGTTGCGCGGGCGTTTGTTGCACTGGCATTAAACTGATCAAGGATATCATTGGCAGTTGAGGTGCTGGTGAGTACAACGTTGACTGTTTCTTGCTCCGTGCCGGTTCCTACGGTAAAGGTAATGGTTCGGGCAGCAGCTGGCGCGGCATTATTAATTGTAGGAGCAGCTAAGGCTGTGCCGGCCGTGAAGCGGTCGTTGAATGAAAAGGTGCCGGTAGTGGCGAGCTGGTTCACGGTTAGGGAGTAGGTTCCGTTGGTGGCATTATTTGTAGCTGTAGCTGATATTGCCGATTCGTCTGTCGATGCGGCCTTCTTCGAGAGACCTCCACCGTTGATTGAGCTAAAATCCTGCAGAGCAATCCTGAAAGTTTCAACCTTCGTTTTCAGTTCCTTGATCGCATCAGTTTCTTCAGTGATGATGGTTTTCTCTTTTTCCTTAGGAGTAATTTTGAGCTTTTTCTGAGCGTCGACGCTCGCTGCAACGAGCGACTTCGTGTCAATTCCAGAGGCGATGCCGGAGAACGTAGCTACTGGCATGGGAAAGTGGCTCCTTTGAAAACCTGAGTTCGACGTACAAATAAAGGGAGGTGGCTGAAATTTTTTTAGACGCCCGGTGCGAGTGATATAAAGGCGCAGAGGTCATCATTTCAAACAGTCCGGGGGGAGTACGTACTACCGATAGTCGAAAGGATGACGTAGCACAGGCTTACAGTGCATAAGGAGTGCCAGCAAAAAAATGTGTAATTTTAAGTGACTGAATTGGGGAGGGGGTACGTGATTACCTCAAGGTGGGAATATATTTCCGGTTCTATCCTTAATACTGGTGGCTATAGCCACCAGTATTTCATGGAGGAGCGCTTAAAAATGCCCTATTTCTAGGTAATGTCCTTTTTTTTCCCGTAGTTATCCCTATTCTGGGCCTGCATCTCCCGTTCAATGGCTGCAATAATCTCGCCGTTTGTCATATGTGCGACATTATATTTTGCAACAACGGTAGCCTTTACCGATCCAGGAATTTCCCCGATTCGGCTTTGAATATCCTGCATTCGCTGCTGTTCTTCCTTCGCATTTTGGGCTGATTCGGCCACTATTGCTGCTGCAATTAGTGCGGCATCTTTAAGCGCGTCCGTTTCGGGTATATTGTTTGGATTTAAGCCAGATAAAATATTCTGGTCGGGCAACTTCATTATGGAACTTGGGCTGAAAGGGTCTTCACTCATCTGCCTCGCGTCGTCAAAGACCATTGCCAACACGGCTTTCTGGTTCGTTAACGAAAGGTCCGAGTTTCTAAGTGCTTCCAACAGTTTGCCCAGTTGCGGATTTGAATCCATGATCTCCTGATAATCGCCGGTGTCCAGGGCGCGAGTTGCCGCCTTTTCCAAATTATCAAGTTTCTGACTGCTATGATAATTCGGGGTAAGGGGGGGGAATAGGGAGACCTCTAATGGAGTACTTTGCAGCGCTGTAGGTGTATTGGCGGTTCCGTTTCCGATATTGGGCTGAAGTGGCGCCATAGCTAGTTCACATCCGTAATCAAAGCATTATCGCTTTTGTAAATTTTTTTCTTTACAATGTTATCGCCCGTTCGAAACTCAGTGTAGCCAGAAAAATAGCTTTCTTACCTTTGTTCTTACGTCGAACTCAGGTTTCTTAGAAAAACCTGATGGATGTTAGGCCACCCGAGCCACCCTGTGCCCCGTTCCATCCGAGGACGGGTGACTATTTTCCAGCGCGTCCTCATCCTCGCTTTTACTGTCCTCTTCGTCCTGCTCTTTAGCCTCAAAAGCTGAATGAACCCGACGCTTTCCGCCATCGGCGGCCCGGGTCTTAGCTCCGCCGTCCGGGGAAACTGTCGCATGTTCGGCTGAAACGCGTGATGTATTTACCAGTTGCGCGCGGTCTGGTGTTGCGGCTTGCTGGGCTGCTTGAGTTACCGGGTCAGGGCTTCGGATCTGTTGGGCAGCAACAGTGCCTATATTTTGCGTTATAATGGAGGGCATATTACACTCCTAGTATCTTAATAAATTTAGCATGTTATCATTAGACGCCCTACTATCTGCTTTTCTCATTCCGTCGCCTTGAATAGGGAGTCGGGAGAACCATTTGAAAACTTTAGCCTTTTATGATGCTGACCGCTACAGAACCTACAACAACACAGTTTCAAGATCGCGGCGAACGTGCAGAGTTCTCTGCCCCGTTGCTGAATCTCGATGCGAATGCTTCCTACGGTGTTTCGCCAGAACTGCACCACGAGGTGGCAGACCGTCTGGGGGCTTTCTGTAATCCCAGCGCGGTGCACCGGGGTGGGCAGCAGGCACGGGCGTTATTGGAGGAGGCGCGTTACTACGTTAAGGAACTGATTGGCGCTAGTTCGGATGACACGCTGGTGTTTACCTCCGGCGCAACCGAGGCGAATAATAGTGTCGTTTATGGGATAACTGCGCGTGAGACAAACCAGAAGGGCGGATCGTTGCTGCATAGTCTCGCCGAGCACGCATCGATGATAATTCCTATTGAATGGTATGCGCAACGGGGCTGGTCAGTTGTTGCCGTGCCCCCGTCGGAGCTCCGGACAGGAAAGATTGCGGGCGTGACATCCAATACGGTTATGGCAGCGTTTATGGCAGCGAATAACGAATCAGGTGAGATATTTGATGTAGCGACCTTGTTTCGTACTGTTAAAGAAGGTGCCCCCCGATGTCATGCTCATTGTGACATGGTGCAGCTCCCAGGGAAGGTTTCGGTAGCTTGGCACAACTTGGGTTGTGATAGTGCCAGTATGTCAGGACACAAGATTGGCAGTTATCCTGGTGTCGGTGCTCTGGTACTGCGAGCTAATGTCACCTTGGAGCCATTTATGCTGGGCGGCCCTCAAGAGCTTCGGCACCGTGGCGGAACAGAGAACTTGCCTGGTATTGTATCGTTTGGGTTGATGGCCCAGAAGGTAATTGAAAGCGGCGAGGAACGCAGTCGGAAGATGGGGCGTATTACTAGGGAACTTTCTGTTCGATTGGCTAGTCAGAATCTGGGGGTTCGACTGAACTTTGCGGACATAGAGAGTCGCTTGCCGAATACGTTGAGTATTACCGTTTTCGGGGTGCGTTCAGATGACCTCGTAGTGGCGCTTGATATCCATGGCTTCGCTGTTTCTTCTGGTGCTGCCTGTGCATCAGGGAAGCCTGGAAGCTCGCATGTATTAAAGGCCTACGGGTTTCCTGAGAGCGAGGCTCGTGAAACAATTCGAGTGAGTATCACCGGAAATGAATCCGATGTTGATCTTGAACGGTTTATAAGGACATTTGGCGAAGTAGTTACAAGGATGAGGAAAGTTGGTCACAGTCAATAGTAGTGAAAAAATCAGTTCGCTTGGCATTCTTGCAAGCGATGATACGGTTAATCGTTCGATTCCTTATGGGAGCGACTTGTCGGTAATCGCGATGTCTGGTGGTGTAGATTCATCAGTAGCAGCAGCTGCATTAAGCCTAGCAAATGTTAATTCGATTGGCGTTTCAATGCAGGTATGGGATTATCGTAAGAGTAGTGGGTCGTGCGGTAAGGTATCGTGCTGTGCTCCAAGCGATTTTAATGACGCGCGGTCGGTGGCTGCGCGTTTTAATATACCGTACTACGTGTTTGATATGGAACAGGTTTTTCAAAAGGAAGTGATTGAGAAGTTTGTGGATGCTTATTATGAGGGGAGTACCCCAAACCCCTGTGTCGAGTGCAATAATAAAGTGAAGTTTCGTGAGCTTCGTGCTCGCAGCTATGCACTCGGTGCATCACATGTTGTCACTGGCCACTATGCGCGTATTTGTCGGGGTGGCGATGGTTGGGAGCTCCATCGTGGAGTTGATCAAACCAAGGATCAGTCTTATTTTCTTTATGGTTTGCTACGCGAGGAGCTCGAAGGAACGGTATTCCCACTTGGTCACTTACGAAAGTCAGAGGTCCGCGCCCTGGCCAAGGAGTATGGCCTTGTAACCGCCAGTAAGCCGGAAAGTCAGGATATTTGTTTCGTATCGGGATCGGTCCAGGATTTTATCGCGAAGGTCGGTCGGCGTCCGGCGACAACGGGCCCTATTGTTAATGAGGATGGCAAGACCGTTGGAACACATACCGGGGTCCACAATTTTACGGTGGGACAAAGACGCGGAGTAGGAGTCGGGGGTAACGGAATGCCACTGTATGTGCTCTCGCTGGATCCTGCTACACAAAAAGTGGTGGTAGGGCCCAAGGTGTCTTTGGAACGTCATTCGTTCTATATCGAGGGGTGTAATTGGTTGCTGGCGGAAAGTCCGGAGATTGGCTTTGAGGCCGTTGTTCAGGTTCGCTCCCGGCATGAAGGAACCAGAGCCATGATAGTACCGATCAGTGGTGATCCGCTCAGGATTCAAGTAACCTTTATTGACGAGTGGGTTCCTGTGTCTCCGGGGCAGGCGGGGGTTATATTTGATCAGGATAACTCGCGGGTACTAGGTGGTGGTACAATTTCTCTTGTTGATAGTCCCTCAGTGTAGGAGAATGCAGGGAGATTCTTGATACTATGGGCTATTTGCAATGAATGAAGAGCCGTTTCGAGTTAATGTCCAGTATACCTACAAGCTCGTAGACGATCAGGGAAGCTGCGGTGAAGCAGTGTGCTTTGATGTCGATGTCGACATCAGAGATGAAAGGATCAAGCACTACGTAGACCCTCCACCGTCCTGGTGCAAGCTGTCGCACCGCCAGTGCCCCGGGGCTGTCCGCTATCTGTCGAAACCAATGAGTACTGTCCAGCAGCGCTGGCGATTGCTGATGTTGTTGAGCTCTTTGCTAATGTAAAGTCTTTTGCGTTATGTCACTGTGTGGTGGAGTTTTCCGAACGAAAAATCGAGGCCACTCGACCGGTCCAGGACGCCCTATATCCACTTCTAGGTCTGCGCCTATCAACTTCCCGATGCCCGGTTCTCCATCGATTAAGCCCAATGGCCCGTTTCCATGAGCCCTTTGCGACGCCCCTATATACCATTTTCAGATCCCTTGGGTACTTCCTTCTTCAAGACTACGTTCGCAGCAACGTCACCGGCCAACCATTCGCTTTCAACGAAAATGAAATGAAGAGTTATTATGAAAAGGTAGGGGAAATAAACAGGCATCTTTCTGAACGATTGGCTGATGCCAAAGTACTCGATGCTTCACCCAACGGTATGTTTATCCTCTCACTCTTCACGATGTCACTAACCTACCTTTTCGATCAGTACA
>JBIIDM010000050.1:0-19496 GCA_044238365.1 Bdellovibrionota bacterium
AAAGTGATTGTTTTGTGAATGAGGCGTGGTACTCCACGCCGCAGTGAACAAAATCAATCATTTGACGAAGAGATTGGGAAAATACCTGAGCAGTTACTTTGGTTGAATTCTCATCAGTACAATAGTTCTTTATGAAAAATCCCAACTCATCCCACATCCTCTCAATCACAGAAAGGCTTAACCAGTACGACCTAGCCGGTAGTTGTCCCGAGTGGGCGATCTGTCTGTCTGATTCTGCAGCTTCCCCCAGACAACGATACCCCTACTTTAAAGTTTGCGGCCTTAAAGCCGCATTCGCGATGGCAATATATATTACATCGATTTTACATTACTCGAGCGCGTACGCACAGACTCCTGCGATGACCGCCCCATCGATTTCTCCAGTGATAGAAGCGCCAAAGATTGGCGAGGTTGACCAAAAGGCGCCGCCAACAACGGCCAGCGCATCAACAACGCCGGCCGAAAATTCCGAATCTAGTACCGACAATGCTGTCGTAAGTGATTGTCGCACCGGGGAAGCTAAGACTTCAGCGGGCCGGTTGCTTTTTACGCTTGTGTACAAAAATCACAAGCAGATATATGGACACGATCTAGGATCTAAGAAAGTGTTTCCTATTATTACCGGGCCAGGCGATAACTATGCAGCCTCTATTTCTCCCGACGGGCTTCGTTTTGTATTCATCTCCACCCGAACAGGAAGTCCGCAGGTTTTCGTAGCATCATGGAATGGCCAAGATATTCAACAATTAACAACCTCGTCTCTGAAAAAGAGCTATCCCTCCTGGCATGAGGACGGCAATAGTGTGTATTTCAGTGGTGAGCTTGGTGCCTCGGATAACAGAGAGGCAACGACTGGAAACATATACTCCGTAAAGAATACTGGAGGTCCGGAAATACAGATAACCCGCCTGGACGATCGCAATATTGCCCCGGCAGCTCAGCCAGAAGGGCGTTTAATAGCGTACTCAACAAACAGGTTTTGGCCTGGCTGGGACATCTGCTTGTTCCACTTATCCCAAAAAACGGAATCGTGCATTCTTGCAGGATCCCGCTCATTCATAAAACCTCGCATCTCACGGGACGGAAAACTTCTTACATTTGTTCAAACACAGTCCACAGACAGCCAAATTGGCGTCCTTTCAATTACAAACAGAGCAGAGGGAACGGAATATTTCTCTACGGCCGAGCATGAAACCGATCCCTCATGGGGCAGCGGCGATAACGAGATTTATGCTTCTTCAGGACCATCAGCCGAGGGAATCCACAAGATTATTCTACGAAACTTGAAGACCAAAGAGAGTGAGACAATTATTGCGTGCTCCTATTCGCTTAAGGAGCCGACATGGAGTGCTATTACTCAAGCCGAGCTTAATGAAGAGAAAATAATCGGTCAATTTAAGCTAATTAAGGCAATAGTACCTTCCGTCGGGACCCCCCACGGATACACCCCGCCTTATATTAAAGCCCGAGGCCCCAGTAGTCAGTTGCAATAGTGAGGATGCAATTCGACCTACCTAGGCTAGAGCCACTTTGACTGTTTTTTTCCTAAACGAAAAAATTACGCTGACGCTCTCCCTTGCCTGAACTTATCACCCGCCTCAAGGAATGCCTTTTGGAGGAAACCAAAACATAAGGCCTTAAACCCGAGTGCAACAGTAAGAACTTTGATTCTTAAGTTTACTGACGAGGACAGCGACCGCTCGCTTTTGCGAAGTTAAACCCGATTTGACCTGTAATGGAATACCCATTAACCTGTGACAAATTTAAGGCCTCACCCATCTCTAGTCTCTAAGCATTTATAAAAGTAGATATGTCAGCACTCGTGTTTAAATCAGACATCCCATTGTTATCGTTAGTTGTTTTTGACAAGGAGGCTTCGCAGGTACTCGGCATTGTTACAGAATCAGCAAAAAGTAAACATACCGTCATTACCGAGACCAGCAAACGTATCGAGTTAGCGGGGAATCGCCTTAAGGTCATTGCCCACAAGCTGGCGGTTACTAGTAGCACCTCACCTAAGGAAATTGCCGCAGTTTTAACCGCCTTTCGAGCTGAGTGTCTTGAGGCCGTGGGTGATGACGCTATCCGTGAAATATGGGATTTCTCATCTGAGGAGGGTACGGAACTCACCGAGGAAGAGATGAGTGTCACTTATTACGGAGACCGTTCACCGATCCACATCCTTGGATTACGGCTTCGAATTCTTGAAAACGGGCTTTACTTTAGACGTGAAAAACGAGGGTTTGTTGCACGAACACCTCAATCAATTGAGGAAGTGAAAGCAAATCGGGCGATTTCTGAAGCAGCACAGCTTCGACGAAAAGCAGTAACCTCCGCATTTAGACAATCAATTGAAGGAATTACGGATCCCTCCTACATTAGGGGCGTTACGAAACTGCTGTCCGAAGACAGCCGCTTGCAACTTAAAAATGAACTTCAGCTCCTTACTTCATACGCCGCCTGGGGCGAACAATGGGAAGGACCTAAGGCCAAGGAGGCTAAACAATTATTAGGCGAAGTAAAGAGTGCACTCGGCCATTACTGGGACAAAATTAAACTGATAGACGGCACTCAACAAAATGACGACGCCTTTGCGATATTGCTTGCTCTGGGAGAATTCAGACATCATCAGAACCTTTCGTTAATACGTCACCAACCTCCTCAAGAGTGGAGCGATGAAGCGCTGGTCGAGACTCAGGCAATCGCCGAACTCCCTTCAACCCACTCGTTTAACGACCACTCGTCAGATCATACACTAGGAGAGCATAGACTAGACCTGACAGGACTTGCCTCCTTTACAATTGATGACGCAAGCACTGGTGACATGGATGATGCGTTCTCGCTGGTACAGACGGAACAAGGCTTTCAACTCGGAATTCACATATCAGATGTAGCTGCCAAAGTTCCGATGGATAGACCTGAATCACCGTGTGCGCTTGACCACGAGGCGCTCATACGAGCCTCGTCTATCTACTGTCCAGACGCCACAATCAATATGCTGCCCGCGACCCTCGCTGAAGGTACTTGTAGCCTTCGTCCACAGGAGCGCTCTCTCTGCGTTTCACTTATAATAGAACTCGACCATCAACTTAAGGTCGTGTCCTATGAGTTTCGGCGAACCGTCATCAAGTCGATGATGAAATATAGTTACGACGGTGTAGATACCCTCTTGGATGAAGATCACCCCCCCTTCGACCTCCTGCTACTTTCCCAAATAGCGGCATCAAGAGAGGCAGAACGCGTGTCACGAGAAACGACGTTCTTCCATCGTAAAGAGATTGTTATAGAAGTCCCTGCGTCAAGTGATACACCACCGGTCTTAAGATTCATTGATATGAGTAGCCCCGCCCGAAATATGGTGGCAGAGATGATGGTCCTCTATAATAATTATGCTGCTCGCTATGCATTCGAAAAAGGAGCACCTTTTCCCTACCGCGTACAACCTGCTCCAGATGAGCAGAGTGATCTGATCGATGCGATCCCGGAAGGTCCGGCGCGTGAATATGCTCTACGTGGTCTTATGAAACGCTCTGAGATCGTATCAACGCCGAAAAATGAGAAGGCCTTATACCATGCCTCGCTGGCTTTACCATTTTATACTCAAGTAACTTCACCAATTCGTCGCTATCTTGACCTCTGTGGTCAGCGACAATTAACAGCTCTAATAGAGAATCGTCCACTTCCCTACTCGAGCGAATCAATCGATAGCCTCAATCTTAGCCTTGGTGACTCATTAGGGAAAGTGCAACTGGTAAGTCGTGAAACCAAACGATACTGGATCCTTGAGTATCTTCGATTCATGATGAAGGAGAAGGAAAATTTATTTGGAACAGTTATTAGGAACGACCACCGGGGAACCTTGGTTGAAGTCGAGGATCTAGGATTCAATCATGGCATCCGACCTCCGACCCCACCCCCACCACTAGGATCCAGAATTTTGTTGGAGATAACCTCGGTGCACCCGCGCAACGATGTACTAAGGTTGAAAATGTTAAAGCGGTAACCTGAATCAGAGGTAAGAACAAAGGTACATAGCTGAAATTGTTTCAAGCACAAGGCGCGAGTAATATATAAGCGCAGGTGTAGCTTGCTCCGTCGGGCGTTTTATATCATGAGCAACGACGTCGATGAAGGAACTTAACTCACTTACCGTAATTCTTATGTCAACATCAGGTCAATAGTCTAATTGAAAAATGCTAAAAAGACTTAGTACTGTTGTAGTCGTCGGATTGGCAACTACGTTGCTTCTTTTTATCGGATATCACAGATTAGTGGCAGGCGATGAAGGATTCTACACGTTAGCAATACGACTCGTAGCTGAGGGAGATCTTCCCTACTCTGATTTTTTTTATCCTCAGATGCCTCTGCTTCCCTACGTATATTCTGGTATTGGCTATTTCCTCGGTTCACCCGATTGGCACACCCTCCGCATTATTGCGTCACTCTGCGCAGCCGTGACAGCATGCACTGCTTTCTGCTTTTTACTATCATACACGACGTGGCTTATTGCTGCCTGCTCTCTTGTTACCCTTTTAGTATCTCCTCTATTCTTTCCATGGGTGGTAACCATTGAGACCTATTCTCTTGCGGCTCCACTCCTTCTTATCTCTGTCTTAGTAACTGAAACTCTTCGTAAATCAATGCTTACACGGGATACTACAAGAACCGATACGTTATTAACTATTCTGGTCGGCGCATCACTGTCTATGGCAACCCAGACGCGTCTTTATTCAGCAGCGTTGCTACCTCTCTTATATCTATACACTCCCCGACAATTAAAATTGTGGTTTCTGATCTCTTTTGTCGGATGCAGCATTTCGGCAATTGGTATGTTCATGTTAGATCCATACCAGTTCTGGTTTAATAACCTCGAATACCACCTTTCTAGAGCTCACACTCCTCCAGCGCGACAAATAGAAGACAAAGCGCAGATGTTTCTCATTCTACTTGGATTCCTACCGTCCCAAAAGTTCGTTGGGCCTAACACTGCGGTTCTATTTTGGAGTGGACTTGTAGGAACAATCAGCTGTTTTAGAACACATCCTGTCATAGCACTAGCTAGTATGATCCTAACTTTCATTAGTTTCATACCATCACCCTCCTATTACCAATATTTTTCACTCATTGCCCCACTCTGGGCCATACTTTGCGGCGTTCAGCTTTTCAAAATTGCCCGAACCCAAATTGGAACGCGGCTTCACCTGCAAATACTGCTACCACCGTGCCTTCTAATAGTTGGACTCCTCGGTTATAATAGAAATCTGGAAAAATACCTTTATAACGGAAAGGGGGTTATGGGCATCCCCAAAGGCAGCGATCCTGCCAACTTCACACTGCTGGCAACAAACAAGGTAACCGAAAGAATAAATGCTCGTTTTGGTCCAAGTGATGTTATCTTTGCCAACTGGAACGGGTACCTACTCGGAGCACTAGCCAAACCCTTTCCAGGTTCCGAAAATATCTTCGGCATCAGAACCGCAGGGAGATTTCCCACGATCTCAAAGAAGCTGCACCTATCATCGTATGAAGAAATCTTAACTGCCGTAGAACAAGGCAAGGTTTCAGGAGTAGTCATGCGCACACAGTTTGAGCGCACAAATGCAAAGGTTCGGCAGGCAATTAATCGCGTACCATGCCTTATGGTTGATGCTGTCGCCGGTGCTCGAATTTTTGATTGTCGAAAGTCGCCCGTTGCCCGATGAGCCGATTTTTTAGGTCCCCCTATAATATCAATAATATAATTAACGACAAATTTACACCTCATTTGAAAAGTATTTTTTATGAAAAATAGTATGACGAGCTCTCACTCCAGTTCACCAGGTGAAGTCATTATTCACCCTGCTTACTTCGCTGAACTTGAAGCGTTAAGAACGCACCGAACACAGTTGCAAAATTCCATTCAAGAGTATGTTGAAAGGGGCGCAGCATTTTGTGCCTCTCAGATGTCTATCGCCTCGCACATATCAAGACGAATAAGAGAACTCCAAGAGGGGGTACTGTTATGGGTTACCAAGGCACAGGACCAGCTTCAAAATATCGGCAAGGCCAAAAAGTTATCCCGGTCAGACGCTCGGAACCTTAAAGATCTTAGTTTACAGCTGGAGCAACTCGCTCATGAAATGCGAAGTAATGCATCTGAAATACCTGACTTTGAAGAGCTAATGGAGAACCTTCGACAGGCACGACGCGCAAACGAAAATAGGACAGAAACGTCTGACAAATCTGACGATGGTAAGCAACAGGATTACTTCAGCACCGACGATGATACAACGAAAACTGATCCCGATCAGAGAAACATTGCTCTAAGATCAATATACCTGCAACTATCAAAAAAGTTTCATCCCGATCGGGCTCAGGATGAAGAGCAGCGAAAGTTTTTCCACAACGTGATGCAGGATATAAATTCTTATTATGCTCGCGGCGACATACCAGGATTGCTTCATCTGTCCAGAACTTTCAGTGATTCGCTACCCAGTTCAGTATCGTCATCTACTCTTAACGCAGAACTTGAGCTGCTGAAAAATGAAATTAAAGAGCTTAAAAAGGCGCTGAAAAGGGCAAAGAATGAGTATGGCGAGCTTAGACGCCAGAGTCCAGATCCAAAGGCCGTTGATAAATTTGCCAAAGGAAAGATCAAAATTGAAGAGATTGAGGATGATGCCATTGGAACCTTTATAGATCTAACTGAATCTATTGAGGAAATTTATAATTTACTGGGTCACTGCGCCGCAGGCAAATTAAAACTATCAGAGTGTCTGAATGAGATATCCGAAATCGCGCAAGAAATGATGATGACATGTGATGACGACGACGATGAGTTATTCCAGATGATGTTTGAACACCTCATGGAAGAATTTGAAGAGGCACCACTCAAGGCGAGCCGGGGAAAACGAAAGAGGAAGAAATCGTAGAGCGAGTTTAAGACTTGAGCTCCCTGTTCCAGGATATTTGCCTTAGCTGTTATTCTGACAAGAAGCACGATACGTTCCATAAATATGAAAAATCTAAATCTTACAGTAGCACTAAACTCTATAAACACAACCTTATTGAGACTGTCTCAGCCACATCGTATGCCGTCATTACGAATCTTGACCCTTCCAACCTGAGTTCGGCGTAAGCACTGGGGCGACTGCCTGAAATCACCTTATCTACTCCGTTGCTCAAACTATCAAATGCTCAACGTAGCAAGCTACCCCCCTGTTCTTTAATATCACTGCACGCCTCTCGTGTCTAAAGCAATTTCGGCATTTACTAACCTGAGTTCGACGTAAGAACAAAGGTAAATGGTTGAAATTGCTTTAGAAACGAGAGGCGTGCAGTGATATTAAAGCGCAGGGGGGTAGCTTGCTACGTCGAGCATTTTATATCGTGAGCAACGAAGTGGATGAAGTAATTTCAGTCATTTACCCCAGTTCTTACGTCGAACTCAGGTTACTACAGTTCATACATCGAACTAAGGTTAAAATGACACAGCAGGACTATTGCTTCCTTCTTTGCGTAGCTCCTGCACCTCAAAGAGCAGTAGAAATTTTTCCAAAAAATTACTTATTAAGCATAAATAATTTCACAGTAAGTATTTAAACTTACAATCAATTTGACAAAATTTAATTATATTCAAAAATTTTCGCTTTGCTTTCTAAGTAAAATTACTATCCGGCACGATGGAACTCTAGCGGATCCTAGTAGGAAAAATGCTTAATATGAGGTTAGTTGTATGTTCAGGTTTGGTAGTATCGTATTAATCCTTCTCATAGGCCTTCTGGGCTCAGTTCCTTCATCTGCTCTACCTAATGTAGCTCCTAATACAATACAGGTCCAAAAGCTCCTTCTACAACACCTGGACGACTCTGGCGATATCCAGTGGGCAACATATAGTTTCGGGGATAAGCTTTGGCACGATATGGGTGTATTTGGCCGCGTGGGTGATTCGCCCGTCGTAGGAGCCTGGACCAACGCAGAGTCGGTAGAACTCGCCTTCATACGTGGCAAAGTCCTCTACGTAAAGGATGCCGCGAATACCACGCGCAGAATTAACATTCCGGAATTAGACCACAGAACGATGCTACGCATTGCCGACATTGATGGTAACGGCATATCCGACGTTATAACGATTACGAACTCCGGCTCATCAAACCCCTGGCGTATAAGGCTGAATCCCCTAGCTTCGCCCAGCCTGAGAACATTTGAGTCGTTTGGATCAAAAAGTGCTATTCCCCTACTGCTAAGGGAACAAGGTAAGGGCAAAATAGGTTCGCTTTACACCTATAGAGATGGACGAGCAGCAAGAATATCAATCTGCTCAGTTCCCTGTAAGAGACCTAAAAACTACACACTACCAGGATTACCAAAAGATATCGAAGCGGACGATGCCATCACAATACCCTCGATAGACGACAATGATAGGGTACTTATACGTTACTGGAATAAGTCGTTTCTCGTCGACCTTCAGAATAACTCCACTGTCCCGTTGACAATTAACTCAGAGAGTCAAATACAACTAGCTCGATTCACCGATTCTTCCGCTATGTTTGGGGCCTTGCAAAGCCCCGATGGTGGCACGATTACAGTTTATCAAAATGACTTCTCAGGTGAATATGCTAGCTTTGACGCCGACGATTTCCTCCTTGTTAGCGATCAGAAACCAACAAAAGTTGTATTCGGGATAAGGAAACCAGCCACGCCCCTAAATACCCCGACCCAAGAAGCCACAAACACCGCAACGCCGACCAAAACACACACCAGCACAGCTACTGCGACCTCTACTCGCACCAATACACCGACCATGACCAATACTCGAACATCAACAATCACAAATACGCCCAGTCACAGCTCCACCCCGACAACGGTCATCACTTTCACCGCAACTCCCACCATTTCCCCTACGCCCTCAGCTACACCAACAACAACACGCACTAGTACACCCACTACGACATCGACGCCCACACCATTGAATACCCCTACTACAACCTACACCGCCACACCAAGCTCTACAGCCACCGTATCTCCCATCAGCATCACAAAGATTGAGCTTCTTGATGGAAGTACGTCTCAGCTGCTTGCAACGCTGCAAGATAACGTAGATGTTCTGTTTTCTTCGAGCATTCAGACAGTGAAGCTACGCTTCACAACTGCAGGACTTGTCAGCTCCATTCAAGTAAGTCTAAACCAGTCGGCCCTCTTTACGCTTACCAATGGCACAACCACAACTCCTGCTTTTGCCATCGGCGCTGGACCATTAACAATTTCTGCAACACCAGTTAACAATTTTGGTATCGTCCAACCACCTTTGACTATTAGTACCGGGATTGTTATTACTACCCCCAACTACTATGGGTCCGGCCTAGCAGCACACTCACTATCGAATGCGACTATTGGCACGTCATCAAAAGCAGTTAATTCAATTCGCTTCAAAGCTGATGCAACAGGTGTACTCAGAAAGTTACAAGTATATTGGATCTTTAAGAATACTTCGGGCTATCACGCCGGAGATGGCGGAATAATTAAAGTAACTATCAGACCTGATGATGGTACAAGCTCGCATTCCCCCACTTCGGAAATTCTTTCAACGTTAGTATTTACTCCAGATCTTCCACTTTTGAACCCTCAAAGTAAATGGAATATTAGAATGGTCCCGATGACATTCCCAAAACCTGCTTCGATAATTCGAGGAAAACTTTACCATATTCATTTTGAAAATATTCACGCAGATCCCGTTAACAACTGGGTATCGATCAATTCAATGTATAATTGGTCAAAACAGCCTGCTATTGCTCAGCCGGTTCAGGACACTACCGATCTCAGTATACTTCGCCGAACAGGAACCGGATCCTGGGCACCAATAAAGGGGTATGTGCCGATTTATGGTTTATATATCGATACTAACAACGACGGCACTGCCGATACAGAGCAAGGTCAATCTTATATGGAATTCTGGGCATCATCGCTCAGTGGGTTAAAACTAGACGGCACAAGTCGTGCTCGTCAGACTATTCGCCCTTCCACGTCCATTAAATTGACGCAAATGCATATTAGTATGGGAAAGTATGCAGGAAGTGCTCCAGCAACTGTACAGATAAAAGCAAGTAACGGCACAGTGCTCGCCACCGGATCGATAGCTGCCGGAAGCCTGCCGCTAGCCAGCCAGCTCTCCTTATGTCCACAAGGTATTAATGACTACTGCCACCAGTGGACTTCGACACTACTCACCCCTCAACCGACTCTTCAGCCAGGTCAAATATATTATGTTGAACTCGCTACAAGTGTGGGTTCGGAATACCGCTTGCACATGATCCGTGATGGCAGCGTCCAATATGACTTCCCTCTGTCAGGTTCTTTTTCAAGTGGAAACACGCAGTTTAGTGATAATAATGGAACTACATGGTCAAGTGGAGTGACATTCTGGGGATCTCCAAACCGCCTTGACGGCGATCTATCATTCTACTTTGACTCGGAGGAGCTGTAGTAATACTTACCTGCCAAGGAGAATGGCCGTCTATCCGCGTTGGGCGTATTATAGCCATCGTCAAAAATAATGCGGTTTTGAGTCGCATCTCGGCGATGGCTATGTGTTTGTTTTGACTCGCCTCCGCGAGTCGTTATAGTAATCTTTAATACTTTATTATTTTTGAAGATTCCTATAATATAGCGAATTGGAAAACCGACTCATCCGCTCGAAATTTCCGCTCTCTTCGGCCTCTGTTTAGGGCCGGAAGATTGCCAAAAGCTCAATTGCCATGCGTTATTTGATTCATTTGGCAGGCTATAACGAAAGAGATTGAACAGCCCGATAAGCGCGAGCCCGGATTACTTACGAAACTTTCCTCGTCAGCAATCCGGACGAGAACCAGATACACTTTACGCAGCCTCAAGGAAAAACTCCATATCAGCATCATATCTATTACTAACGCCCCAATAGGTAATTCCGAGCCAGCTACTCCCGCCAGAAGTGCTTCTTTCAGCACGACCACTAACTACTGTACCCGCAGGCCACCCGTACTGTACGGACCCATCTCTAGGAAAGTTGAATCGATAATCGGATCCAGATGGCGCCGACACTCTTAAAAAGTAACTTTGTCCCGCGGTAATGGAAGGAGAACTACTGAAATTAGCATAAGCCCAAACGTGGCACCTTTCACCTGACATCCCCGAGGGGCAATTACTCGAAGAGAGTGCGTAAGGAAAACTACCGGAGGAGATAGTTCCCGAACCAAGCACAGCTCCCGAACTGGAAAGAAGTTCCACTTTTAGCGAGCCAGTACCACCGTACCTTCCAGCGCTCACCGAAGCACCTCCGACTTGCAGCGATTCGGTTGCCTTAAAGGCCTGACGAAGTTGTGAGCTTCCACCCACCTTAACGCCGTTACTCGCGGCCCCCCAGAACTCCATATATCCGTTTCCTTGGTATACATTTGGAGTGCTCCCACCAGACGTACTAATACCGAGTGCCAGAATCGGACAGAAGCCAGACGTGTACTGCCAACCTCCCGCACCTAACCTGCTGAGCAGGGCCCATTCCATTGGGCTCTCCGTCGGCTGTAGAATGCTAGTACTCTTACTGTGATTATATACATTATTAATAGAGATCCAGTTACTACTTTTATTAGGGTCCACATTTTCAAAGTGGAGGTGATAGATTTTCCCCTTCGCCAGCGACGGAAGACTTCCGAACGACAAATCCTTAAATCGAACATCAGCACCAGACTTTATGTTCGGAGAAAATGTAGTTGTTGCAAGGATTGTACCCGAAGGATTATGGCTCGCTGTTCCATCATCACTTCTTAGGGTAATTTTAATATCCCCACCATCACCCGAGCTGTATCCCGGGGCATTGTATTTCCAAAAAAGTCTGAAACGAGCCAGCTTTCCAGAATAGTCTGACTTAAAGCGGATAGAAACTTTTCTATCCAGACTCTGACCAATGGGGTAATTTGCAAGCGACGTCATTGCCATTGCAGTTCCCGTCACAGGCCCGTCGCTAATGGGCTGAGCGATGGCTCGTTGCCCGAATAAACCAAATGCTAACAACAAAGCCATAACTGCCAAAAACCCTCTGCGTCTACCAACCACGTTCTCTCTACTTAGCATACCATTACACTTTAAAAGAGAAGTCTTTCCTTTACTATCGATTCCAGTAATCATCTAATACACTCCTGACAGCGTTGTACTCTCAAGGAGGACATGGGAGCTACTAATATCCCATGACCGCGAATTGCGAGATCTTTTCAAAATCTCCCGCCGAGAGTAAAAAAGAATTAACAAAGCGAACGACAGGGTGCTTACAATAAACCTCAATCAATGCTTTGCGTCTTCAAACCCTTTTCTTAACCTTCGGGGGGGGGACTTATTCCCTCGCTCCACCAGTGAACGTAAAAATTCATTACGTCTCAGAAGACTGACGCCCCAATTACGAAGATATTCGATACAAGGGGCCCAACATAACACTATTTGTTCGCAACCTATTGGAATTTCAATGGGTTGCGAAACGTCAAAAAAGCGGGCGAATGTTCTATTCTTTAAGAATTACCTCAATATACACGACAAAAATCGTAACTAGCTGAAATTATTAGAAGCAGCAAAAGCGCTTCTGTCTGTGATTTAAGCTCACCACTTTGAAGCAGGTTCTAGTTTTCAAGCTCCATATCAGGAGTTCCTCTAACACAAGGGCATTCCATCGCCACATTTTGACCACTTGACGAAGAGATTGGGAAAATACCTAAGTAGTTACCTCTCAAGATTGCCACGCGCCCATGAGCACGCCGATAGAATCTAACCAGACCTAGTTGCGTAAGAACCCCCTATCTAGTAAGTAGATCGTTAAGTTAATAAATTTTCGTATCTTTCTCAGAGAGGTAAACGGTATTTTTGGGTGTAACTACAACTACACAGTATTTTTGATAGGACACCAACAATCCCAGACTCAAAAATGCAAAGATATCAATCCAGTACATTTTCTAGTAAAGCAATCTCGTAGTTAGCAGTGCACCATGTCCCTAGACCAAACAAAGCCCTCCATAAAGGTTCCGTCAACGGCTGAACAAGTTAAGCAAGAGGCAATCAGTGGGGTTATAAGAACTGCTGTCTTCACGTTGGTTGGTCGAGTCACCACGCTTATAGCGCTCTTTATAACGGGAAGATTACTGTCAAGGGAAGCTTTTGCAGTATATGCTTTCTGCTATTCCTCTTCGGCCCTTTTTGCCGGACTTGGTCGAGGGAGCATAGCTGGCTTGCTGCTCCAGAAACCGAAATTATTTCATCGCCTTCGCCAACCGGCTCTGGCCTATTCGCTCACTCTTAACGTTTCGGGAATTCTTGCGGGCCTCTGCATTATCATCTTCAGTAACCGCCTCTTCAACGTCTGGGAATGTTTCGCCGTAGGAACTACCCTGGGCGTGCGTGCATTTCTGATGACGCCGATTACACTCTACACCTCCCAGATTTCCTCAGCACTTGCTTTTAAAGAACTTACTAACGTAAGAATCATCTCAATTACCTTCAAAAACCTCCTATCTATTGCACTCGCATTTCTTGGAGCGGGCGTGCACGCATTAAGCCTTCCTATAATGATGGCCACTGCCTACGAGACCATCGCCTTTCGCTCCATCGTGCAAAGAGTGGCACAAGAACCGCGGACTATCAGGACGTCATCAAAGCGCGTATTGGGATGGATTCTCAAACGATCAAAATGGCTAATAGCCGTGACAATTCTCACCGCATGTATGATGAACGTCGATTACTTTGTGGTGGGACAGATTGGCACAGCACAACAGCTTGCTGCCTACTATTTTGCCTTTCAATTAACTGCATCAATTCTTGAAATATTAATCTCCGGAATTCAGACGGTGACTATCCCAGTACTAGTGGCCCTTAAACAGCATCAACAGAACGTAGGGCTCAGCATCATCAGAGCATGTCAGGCATTAAACCTGATCGGACTGCCAACTGGCTTTGCGCTAGCTACAATTGTAGGACCAGCTGTATGGCTTTTATGGGGAGATAAATGGCTTGATGCAATTCCATGTGCCGAACTCTTGGCGCTTGCAGTAATCCCACGTTCATTCATTGCTCTGCTTAATTCTACACTTGATGCATCTGGCGCCTGGTCTACAAGGACCTTCCTCCTAACGGCTGATATTATTGGTACGGGATTAATAACTTGGGCCGGATTTTCTTCAGGGGGAATTACTTACGTTGGCCTATATATCCTGCTATTCAGCTGCGGCTATTCAATATTCTGGTGTTTCATCGTTTCAAAGGAGTTTAGTATTCAAGCAGAAGCCCTGATAAGAACGAACGTCACCAATCTCGCTATGATTTTGGGGGCAACCGCTGGACACCGTGCACTGCCGCTTATTCTTCCTGAAGCCGTGCTGGATTATCCTTTTGCGTCTTCATATTGGTGGGGAGCAATGTTTTTCTTACAAGCACTTGCACTAATTATCTTCGAGCGGCCTACACTAATAATGGCGTGGAAAAACACAGAGGGGATTCGCAGGCGTTTTGTGCGACGGTAAATAAGAAAGCGCATTAAAGGAGGTATTCGAGATTCTCACTAAGTACCTAGGCAGTCGATGAAGTAATTTCAGCCATTTACCGCAGTTCTTACGTCGAAATCAGATTAAGACTCTATTTGCTGGAATGAGGCATATTGATTTCATTGGGCTTGTCCCTTGTATAGTAATCTTCAAAATTAACGCAGTCTTGGCATTATAGGGAGCGAAGCGACACCGAAACGACAGTGCCCGTAGGGCAAATCAATCTTGGCGTAAGCCAAGTTGATTTAAGGAGCAGAAAGATTCACTAAAAAGGATTTTTTGTTTGAGTGGGTATCTATGTTTGAATATCTGTGATATTCCATGGTTTGTGAGAAAAACCAAAGTAAATTTTGCAAATTCAACGATAGAAGAACTTCGAGAAGCTCATCGCAGTGATGAGGATCGTATAACATCACGTCGACTATTCGGACTTATTAAGCTCTATGAGGAACGTTCAGTTAATGAAATATCAAGCTTTATGGAGATTTCTGAATCCGTGATTCAGCGATGGATTAAGTGGAGAGAGATAAAATTAAACTGGTTGGCAAATTGGTTCGCTACAGATAAACAACAACTGGTAACAAAACTTTATGATGTTTTGTCTGAGGTTATGACCCAAAACGAAAAAATCTCATCTACTATTTCCTATTCTGCCTTGTTTTCCTAGAATCTCTCTCCGAATATAAATGCTCCCTAAATCAACTTGGCTTGCGCCAAGATTGATTTGCCCTACGCGGGCACTGTCGCTGTGGTGTCGCTACACTCCCTTTTCTAATTTTTTGGTATCGAGGCTCCTTAAAAAATAGTACGGTCTGTTTTTGATTTCAAAACCGCGTTAATTTTGAAGATTACTATATGTTTAATTTTTTTTGGGGGGGGGGGCTTTGCTCTGCAAAGAAAATACCGGCTCCTCGCTTTTTAGGACCTTTTGAGGTGGAACCGGTATAGAAGATCCGATCAGCCCTTCATAAGAACACACGCGCCCATACCCCCAGCAGCACAAACTGAGATAATTCCACGGCTACCGGCACGCTGCGAAAGTAGCCGAGCAAGATTCAATACCAACCGCCCGCCGGTGGCAGCAAAGGGATGCCCAAGTGCCAATGAGCCCCCGTGAACGTTGATTTTTTCGTGCGCAATACTGCCAATCTTACACCCCGGATATTTGCTCCATCCATACTCCCACGCTTTTAATGAACAAAGAACCTGAGCAGCAAAGGCCTCATGGATCTCAAAGTAATCAATATCACTTACAGTAAGGCTGTTTCGTGCAAGCAAACGAGGAAGTGCCACGACCGGGGCCATAAGTAGCCCGTCTTCCGGCGATACAGATCCAAATTCGATATCTTCAATAAAAGCAAGTGGACGCCGCCCCTGCTTTTCAGCAACTTTCTCTTCCATCAGGTGCACCAGTGATGCACCATCCGTCAAAGCACTAGAGTTACCAGCTGTAAGCGACCCATTCGAGGAACGATCGAATACCGTACCCAACTTTGCAAGTCGCTCCGTTGAAGTATTGCCCCTAATAATACCGTCCGCGGAGACTTCATACGTTTCAATTATATCCCCCAAACCCTCAAGACTAGTCTTATATGCTGCATGATGACTATCACAGGCCCACTTGTCTTGCTCTTCTCGGCTAATTTTCCACTCCTGAGCCATCAGCTCACAATGCTCTCCCATAGTCTTACCGGTCGACGGCTCCTTTGGACTCGGCGAAACGGGCGTAAAATGATTTGGTCGTAGATGTAGCGCCAGCCTACCTCGTTCCTGCCAAGAACGGGCGCCAAATATTTTAAGAAAAATATCCTGTGCTTCTCGTCGGAACACTAAAGGGGGACGAGACATCGACTCGACTCCTCCAGCTATTCCGGTAGAAATTCTTCCACTTCGAATGCCGTCGGCCACCATCGTGACGGCAACCAGGCCACTGATACAGTTGTTTGAAACGGTATGTGCGTTTATGGTTTTATCGAGCTTTGAACGCAGAATTGCTTCGCGCCCAATATTTGAAATAGCCGGATCGTGTAGTACCGTTGACCAGACAACCTCCTCTACAGCATCGGCGGAACAATCAGCCTTCGACCAGAACGCCTCCAGAAGCGAGCCCGTGAGAGCTAACGCTGACAGATGCGAGAAGCCAGTGTTAGCCTTTAAAAATGGGGTTCTACCTCCGCCGACAACGACAACGCGTGATTTTGATGTCATTCTGTGCCTCGTATTAAAATGGACTTTTCGACTTAAAAAGGCTAACCTGCATCCCAATATATGTCGATACCTTTTTTATTTTGGAGTACTGTAATGGCCGGAATACTCACAGAGCTCTCTGATAGCTCATTTGAACAGGAAGTCACCAAAGCCCTAATCCCAGTAGTCGTAGATTTCTGGGCGCCGTGGTGCCCCCCCTGCAAAAAAATTGCGCCGGTGTTAGAAGAAATAGCCAAAGAATATAGCGGGAAAGTGGAAATTAAAAAGGTAAACGTTGACGAATTTCCTAACTTAGCCGCCAAATTCGACATAAAGGGAATTCCAGCCCTGATATTCTTTAAGAACGGCGAAGTCGTTGAAAAGCTTGTAGGCGCAGTTCCAAAATCCAATATTACTGACACAATCAACGCCAAGCTTGTTGAGTAGCCCGGCTTCCCCCAGAGTCTCATATCCGATGCTATCGAGCAGCTATTCCCGCTCGGGGCGCTCGGGCCCAGGGACTTCGTCCCTCTTCGCTGATCGCGAATTCACCCTGTGAATTCAGTGTGTTGTAGCTTTCATAGGGTGAGCTGACATTAAAAAAAAGCTACAATAGTGCGCGCAAACAACTCTTTTGTATTTATTGAGAATTTTTTGACTCCGGGAACAGCTGGTAAACTGCAAAAGCATAGGACTGAGAGATTTTTTCTAAGAGCCTGTTGAATAAGTCAAATGATTTATGGGATTTCGATTTTGAGCAAGCGTTTGTTCCCAGAGAGGGGGGCCGAAACCGGAGTAATAACGCAGCTATTTCGAGGATTTCGGTCCCTCTCTGGGAACAAACGCTTGCCAAAAGCGGAATTTCCATAAGTTATTTGACTTATTCAACAGGCTCTAAGGTCGAGACTCCAATTTAGTTTTCGAGCAAGGCGCAACGATATTAGCCGCGGTGGGAGAAAAATCAATTGATTAGCGACGAATCCGAAAAATAGACGAGCGCCCACCACCACCAAAACCACTCGTAACTGATAAAGTGAAGGAGTCAAACGGTCGATACGTCCCTCTGCAACCTAAGCCCGCCGTAAGAAAAAAGGTTTAGAGCTTCACTGAGGTTTTAAACCTCAGGGGTTGAAAATATTAGTTGCGTTTTTCACTTTAAGGTGTAACCAGTTACCTCCTAATACGACTTTTTCCTGACTTTGGTCGGTGGCTTGGTATATACTTCGGTTTACTCTAAACACAAAATTTTTCACAAGCTGCAACTTCCGAGAATGGTGAACGCAACGAAGAATTTGTCGATATTATAATTTTGAAAACTATCTGTCTTTCAACACGTTTTCATCCGGCCAATCATAATAATCGGCAAGATCTTAAGCACGTAAACCAATCTGGGGGCAAGTTTCCTGTTTTACCCGGATCAAGGTGCAGCAGCTGTTCCAATCCTTCGCTTTTTCAATAGGTCGGTAATCAAGTGATACGCGCTTCAATCAAATGCTTCCTTTCAGCCAGGCTCTTCTCCATGATAGTAAGCCTTGTCCTCACATTTTTAACCCTCCCCGCGAATGTCGTAGCTGAAGAAGGAGTTGTTCAGGTTGAACTTAGAACCCAGTACTCCCAAATTGCGAGAACAGGAGAATCGTTTCTACTAGGGGTAACATTCTCAATTAAACCGGGATGGCATATATATTGGAGAAACCCTGGGGACTCGGGCGCGCCACCGGCTTTTCAATGGACCACCACTAACTTTATGTCATTTTCTGAACCGTATTGGCCTCCGCCAAAAGTCATGACTGTGGGCCCATTTATCAACATCGGATATGAAAAGAAGGTGACAATCCCAGTCGCGATAAAGTTTAAAGGCGCCCACACAGATTCATATACTTCCATCCCCATTGACGGACATGTTGAATATCTAGCGTGTAAGGAAGAGTGTATTCCAGGGTCTTCCGAAGTTCACCTTGACCTTACGTTGAGTGATGTATCGGTTCCTTCTAATTTTGAAGCTGAACTTAGCGATTCATTTGAAAAGAGCGCCCATGAAACGCCAATACAGCTATCCGCTCAAATTTCAAATAACATACTACATATACCGATACCGGAAAAAATGCGCGAATTCTTGCCGCTGTTTCTCCCCTATGAAAGAGGTCTTATTGATATTTCTCAGCCACCGAAGCAAATAATAGAAAACCACATTTCGTTACAGCTTGATGATACAATCGTAAATAAATATAGCGCAGCCTCCCGCACTGATAAAAATTCATCTATTCTTGATATCACCGGACGCCTGTTACAAGGTGATGCATTGCTTAATGACGGTCGTGCAATTTCAGTGGCGATTAATCTGTCCATAGATCCTACTCCCCCGACGGTAACAGAATTAGACGGTGTCAAAACGCCCTCCATTCAAACGGTTATAAAAAACGAAGGTCCTGCAGACCTGAACCTTTTGCTACTTTGCTTATATGCCCTATTGGGAGGGATTATTTTAAATTGCATGCCCTGCGTCTTTCCAATAATCGGAATTAAAATTCTACAGTTTACTAATTGCTGCCACGGAGAAAAGAGAACTCTAGTAAAGCATGGCCTCTCCTTTTCTAGTGGAATTATCGTTTCGATGTGGCTCCTTTCAGGGGTCCTGCTCGGCCTGCGACAAATCGGTGCTCATACCGGTTGGGGGTTTCAACTGCAGTATCCCCCGTTTGTGCTTGTGCTTATCTTTCTGTTTTCATACCTCTCGGCCCATCTACTCGGAATGGTAACCTTTGGTGGCCAACTACA
>JBIIDM010000207.1:0-5668 GCA_044238365.1 Bdellovibrionota bacterium
TCACTCGGATTTACCCGAACGGATATTGGCGCTATCGGCAAGGGCTTTGGATTAGCAGCTTCTATCCTCGGAGGATTCTACGGCGGAGCAATAGTCAATAGAAATCGATCGATACCATATACCATGGATCGGGAGACGTCGTGGCTGGATCTGTTGTACTCAAATTGGGCTTGCCTTCACCATTCTTGTTCTTGGGGCACAGGATCCTTCCCAGGGTGTTCAATGGATTCTAGTGCTAGCGTTTATAATTGCCTTTCTATCGGCAACCCAAGACATCGTAATCGACTCCCTCCGAGCCGAATCCGTGACTCAGTCTGAGTTTGGCAATGCCGCGACCCTCAGCATTCTTGGCTACCGAGTTGGGATGATGCTCTCATCCGCCGTTGCTCTCATGCTGTCCGACCATATTTCATGGTTCGCCACCTATGGTGCGATGAGCTTCTGCATCCTTGCAACAGTCACGGCGCTCCCGTTAATACCTGAGTCGACGTCCCCCCTTGTGAATTCGGCACCTTCGCGATCACCATTTCTCAGCCCTCTCGTCGAGTTTTTTTCGCGCCCTGGATCTCACTGGATGCTTGCCTTTGTCTTCCTTTACAAACTTGGAGATGTCCTCGCAGTTAGCCTACTTACCAACTTTGTTCTTTCACTCGGATTTACCCGAACGGATATTGGCGCTATCGGCAAGGGCTTTGGATTAGCAGCTTCTATCCTCGGAGGATTCTACGGCGGAGCAATAGTCAATAGAAAAGGTATTCGATCCGCTCTTATACTAGCCGGCTGGCTACAATCATTTTCAATCCTGCTTTTTGCCTGGCTTGCTCACGTAGGACACTCTTACCCTGTATTAGTACTAGCCATCGTTGGAGAGAATTTCTGCAATGGGCTCGGAAATGCCGCCCTCGTTGCGTGCCTAATGGCACTCTGCCATCGGCAGTTCACAGCAACCCAGTATGCGCTGCTCTCAAGTCTGTCCGCAGTAGGACGGACCTTGTTTGCCTCTGGAACAGGTTTCGTGGTTGAGGCAATCGGCTGGACGCCCTTCTTCATCCTCTGTTGGTTTTGTAGCTTTCCGGGCATGATTATCTGCTATCTCCGCACTAGTTCTTGGTTTACCCTTAGCCAGGAAAATCCTCAGAACCAAGTATGTGACTAATTACACGTCAACCCTGACAGAGCTGCAGTAATAAGCACACTTCTCACTAACAGTGGCTTTATACTCCATAAGGGGCTTCACGTTAAGGCAATGCGCAAAGCGCAGAATCGTATTAAAAAACGTAAAGATGTCCCGTATAAAAACTTCCATACACTGATCCAGAGCCGATTCATCAATGTGAACGACCCCGTCCGATTGAAGCGAAATAAGACCAAATTGTTCTGCTTTTTCGTACCAGAGAACCGTGGAGTAAAGATATTCGTCTCGAAATCCTGTACGAATAAAGCGCTGGTACTTATAGTGAAGGAGGGCAAGATCGGTTAATAAAACCTGCCTTGTTCGTCCTAACGGGACCAATCCTTTACCTTCCAATTTCCAACAGAGGTACAGCGAATTGATCTCAGCTCGTGCCTCCTCAAATAGCGTGTAAAACTCACCTAATCGCTCGGCTCCACCATCGGGCTTGATGAAGGTGTGGCCCATTTCATGGAGGATGAGGTTCGTCATACACACGACCTCCAAATCACCCAGGTCACTTCTGCGTCGATCTGGGTCCATTCCAAAGTGGACCATCGTCCGGGATGCAGACGCCAAAAGTTCAGCGCTCTTACGCTGAAACGTGTTGACCATAATCATCTTGATCGCCCCATGAGTGGCGGCGACGGTCGTATCTTCGGGGCGAGACCAAGCCTCTGCATCCAGTGCGGCCACCTCCCCACCCTCTGCGATCACATCACCCACAAACAATCGAGGGACATGCGGTGTCACTCTGGGCTTGAACCAAATATCCGGGTCGGACAAATATTCCTCTGATGCATCAGACCACAATTTCTGGTAAACCGTGTACTCGGGATTTCGATACATGAATACGGCCGTATAGAATCGACGGCAGCCGAGCCGTGAGTCGTGATATCGCTCGATTGGTCCAATACTAAGCAGAAATCTCTCCTGTGCCGGTAACGTCAAAAAGAAACGCTCCACATCCGACCAGCTATCCTGCTGAAATCCTAGCGCAATTGAGTCGAAATACGCTCCCCACCAATCACCAGAGAACCCCGGATAGTTGATGCCTCTACTCAAACCCCCAAGCTCCCTCAGCTCCCGAATCACGGGAGCTATTTCCGGCGCGTAACTTTCACAGTAGGGGATTTGGCGTAAGGTATCAACTTCTACCACGGTATAAGGCTGGTAAAGAGACATATCTCCTCCCTTATCAGGGAGAAGGCCTTCACCACGATAGACACCCCGAGCAGTATCCAGCTGGAGTGTAAACAGACTATCGACTGATTTAACAACAGCAATTACCGCATCACAAAACGAGCGTAATTCTTGCGGTTGAGCCTCAACAATCGTCGTATGGCACCTAAAACTTTGCATATGTACCTTGGTCTAAAATGACCTACATCTCTGGCATCAGTAACGGAATCCCGAGGGGCTCTCCATAAAGAAGTCCCCTCGAGAAAGGTCTAAGAAACTAGGAAACCTTAAACACTCCAAATCCAATGTTTGCCTGCATCAAAGCGCGACTCCAGGCAACATCCTGACTGACATCTCCAAACTCAAGCTGCTGCGCGACGAGAGCATTGATCTCATTCATTACATATTCCTGCTCCATCATCACGGCCCCTTTTTCCGGACTATAAGGAACGTGAGCTCCAATCCGAAAGAATCCGAAGTTCTGAAGTGGCGTCATCCGAATCTCAGGGACTCCACCTTTCTTCAGAGGACCACCAGTCATCTGGTTAGGTATGAGCCGCAAAAGATCAACTATTGGCTGGCAGACGTTGACGCCCTCACCGCCAATCTCAGACAATACCGAGCTCGGGGTTCCTAATGTCACCCCATACCCAGAGTCACCAGTAACAGGTTTGGCAATCACAAATTCCCGAGGAGCATAGTGTCCCGCACTGACTGGATCACCAAAACTCGGAATTAACAGCGATTTACGCCCATAGCGCGCGAAGATCGATGGCATCATCCCTTTGGTAATCAGAGTAAATGCTGCCGGATGATCATACCAAAGCTGATCCTGATTGATAAGCTCCGTCAGGAGGTGTCTATCGTTGCTATCAAGATATTTGAAGGCAACTGCTAGCTCTCGAATGGTGGTATTATTCAGGAACTGCAACGAACTACCCCCTCCATTCTGCCAGTACTTAGCTAGATCACGTATATCGATCGGCTCGACTCCAGCCCCCCACAGAGAACCAGTGAGGATCTTGTCGCCCAACGCATGATGCCGCTCGCCTGGCCGTTCGTTCACTTTATAGTCAACGACCCCAAACCGAACATTGTGGCGAAACACGTTTTGACGAACATCATCGTCAAAACGCTCGATATCGGTACGCTCAAATGCTCCATTTTGAATGAATGCATGAGAAAATCCACAATATCCTAAGAACGACCCCTGAGCCTCCATCGCTAAAAAGACGAACTGAATCTCTCCGCTGAGAACCAGTCTGTGCATGGTCTCCCATGAGTTCGAGTCATCATCAATTACGATTGGATGAGGTTCGCCGTCAATAATCTCAACCGGCACGGGAACGAAGTCCACAATAGTGTTAAGCGGACCCCCAGAAAGTGCACGACGCTTAATCTTGACAATTACTTCGTCAGACAATGGAAGTAGCTCCGAAAGACCATTCCCCCGCCATGCGGCTGAGAAGGTCTCCTGAACACGCGCAATAGTTGCACCATCGGACTCCTGGCGGAGCTCAGCAACGAATGCCTGCTCGACCGTCCTCAATTGTTCAATTAGTGCGCGAGGGAGCTCTACGGGACAACAAACAGTACGGGTACCAAGCCAAAGGTCTGGGCGATGCGACGTCCACCGACCGAGGCCCTCACCTGTCCAGCATTGATAGGCGTCCCTGAGACGGGTGACCACCTCAAGATTCATCTGCCGAACGGAATCAGCGGAGATTGGATTAAACAACAACGGGTTCATAACCATGGGTAAATTCAACAACCTATGACTTAAAACATACTCTCAAAAGCTATTTGAGTCAATGACGGCATGCCAAGGCTATGAGACCAAAATGTCAGTCTTTGCAATAACAATACAGGGCCCTCCAGGAATTTCGCCAAGATTATATCGTGATTTACGTAAGAGCTCACATATGCAACAAAGCACCGCTTCGCCAAATGTACGGCCTAACGTTCAACCGGTAGCTCCGAGCAGGAGTACTATCTTCCCAGAGAACCGCGGTCGCGATCTAACTACTTTATCGGGCAGCTCACTGCTACAGAATGATCTTACCCAACTGAGCGGCGGCATAAAGGTTGGAACATTTAACAGAGCCATATCAACAGCTACTGCCGCTGGCAACGTACAAAGCGTTGGACCTAATGCCTTCATCCTAACAGATTCATCTGTGCGCGCAGATCAGCTGGAGTACGTCAAAAAAATGATCTCAGACAACCCTGCCATTCAGAACATCTTCAAGGATTCTTCCTTTCCTATTTATGTCGTTTTTGCCGACATAGGTCCGAGTTTTACGGCCCAGAATTTTCGATTTCCTGCTTCGCCCCAAAATCGATCGGGCAGTGGCTTGATAATCCTCAACACCAACTCAGGGTCAACGTCACTTCCACTTAGCGGCGACAAATTGTATGTAGATGACAACAATCATCCGAACGCGGCCCGATGGACAGTATCGACATTTCTAAATGAGCTAAACGAGCTGGTAGGGCAATCTCAGGCGGATAAACTCGGCAGGAAAAACCTTGTACCCCGTGCTGAGATACAGGAGCTTCACCTTGCCGTTACTGATCTATTTCGGATATTTGAGCGGAATGAAGTGCTTGAGCGAAGTAAGCAAGGGGATCTCAATAGGTCTACCGCAAAGCACATGTATTCGGAGATTGTTTACCAGCTGGAGGACAATGATCCGGTGCGCCTAGCAGAAAACCTAAACAAGCTTTACCAAACAGGAAACTATCCAAACCCCTACATAGATAGAAATGCTTCACCTGACCAGCAATTTAAGCAAGCGACAGAGGTGGCGAGCCTTTTTAATGACATCTTCATGAAACGCTACAGCGAGATGTTCAAAGGTTTCGACAAAGTCCGAGTAGAAGCCGTAAAAGATCAAAATAAAGTCTCTCTACGGTTTGTTGCGATGTAGAAAATGTGCGTGTTAGGCGTACTGGCACTGACGCCGACTAGAGCGAAAACAAACGGCATTACGACGCCAAACCGCAAAGTAATATATCTTCCAGGTCCCCGTCATCGCCCCCAGCATATCTGTTACTGGCCAATTCTCAAAAGCTCGTCCCAACTATACCAGCCACGCAGCGAGTGATCCTATGTTTAGAATAACCCGTAAGGACTTCTTAACGAAGTCCCTACGGTCAATCACTAAGGACAGAACCTACGAACCACAACCATCACAGGTGAGTAAAGGAAGAAGGGCGTAGCCCCTTCTTCCTTCCTCGCAGAACCGGACTTGGAGAGTTACTCCATCCGGCTCCCAGTAAGAGTCCTTTACGTTCGTGTTGTTGTTGTGTAGA
>JBIIDM010000209.1:0-5640 GCA_044238365.1 Bdellovibrionota bacterium
TGTAGCTTTCATAGGGTGAACTAACATTAAAAAAAGCGTAACTGACTAGTTACCAACTACCTTCCTATAAACCATTACCTGCTGCTGTCCCGGACAATGGCAAAGGGTATATTCCTCAGGTGCTACCTGAAAAATTTCAACCGGCTCAAATTCATTCTTGAACGCAGAATTTTCCAATAAGATCGGAAAAACAACAAGCCACTGCATCTCACGAATCAATTCACCCATAGTCTTGAAATTAAAAAGTCTTTCGTGGTTGTTTAAACCGAGGACATCAATAATCATTCTATTGCTCAAGTATTTAATGGCTCCTGCGTCATTTGCACCAACGATAGATGAAGCCGGGGTGGTATGCGCCAACCACTCCCCAACACGCTCGTTCATTTTATAAATGACTTTCGCGTCGCTAGAAAGCCTTTGACGCCGTTCTCTAAATGATCCGTATAGCTTGTTACTCATAAGCACGAACACGGCCACTAATATGATAGAACCAATAATCGATGGTTTCTGCCTCTCTCTTATTTTCGGAATAAGGAAAATACTATAAGCAAGAGCCGCGCAGACGGTCATCGTGATGAGCAACGTTCCAGGGTCAATCCACCGAGTCCAATAGTAGCCACTGGCGTCAATATGGCGAGACATGACAACACAAAATGCGTATAGCAATGGAACAAAGCAGAAAAAAAGCGATATATAGAGGTTATTCTTATTCTTCCCGGTCAACAACCAATAGTTAGCTAATAGAAAGAGCATGAAACCCACTCCTGGCAAACTTAAGTAGCCAGCCTGTGTCAGGATCTCCAAAGTTAAAGAGATCTTTTCACCTGAAAACGAAAATGATGTGGCCTTAGCGTAAAAAGTATTCGGCAACCAGTGCCCATTGCTGAATCTGCAAAAGCTGCCCCAGACTGCTCCAGGCACGATAGATAATAGTACGGCAATACAGAAGGATCCGATTCTATGCTGCCCCCACATCCGAAGAAAAATTGCTGTCAGCAAAAAGGGCACGCACAGTATAGCTTCCGGCCTTGTAGGCACTAAAAATCCTGCGACGAGAGCCGAATATAGAAACTTTTCCCTCAACAGGAGAAGCACCATTAACAGCCATAATAGCAGTACTAGTACAGTCTCCATTCCTGAAAGAACCGAAAATAGAAAACCCGGCTCTACGGAAAACAGGATAGCCGTAATAATTGGTACAGAGCGGGGAAGATTAATGAGAATACCGATCTGAATAATCAGGTGTAAAACCAAAGCTCCAAATAGGACTCCTATGACCTTGGTTCCAAGTACGGGAGAGGTACTACACAAGTAAGCGAACCACTCAGCAGGCGACGTCACTATCGACCATAAGGGGCTCGTCGACCCAGCTTCTTGGCTCCCAGCGTTATACGAAAGCCCATGACCAAATGCAAAAGATCGAGAATACACTCGATGAATCCAAGCATCATCGAGTGGAAAGTGATGCAAGGTATATTCGGAAAAGAAAAGATATAAACTGACAGCTATTAGGAAAGTCAGAAAGGGAAGGTTAGAAAAAAGCCTTTCTTTCGGTGGCATCTGCATATATATCAGTCACCTACAAAATCTCGCAAACAACGAGGAACGAGACTTCCCCTATATCAAAAGGAGTCTTAAAATTAGAACAGGATACGTTACACCTTTAGTCTGATCCAAGGAAAGTGTCGCTGTCCACTTAACTCGCGACGAGCCACATCTGTAGCAGCCCACGATAAAAATTCAGCCTTGAGATCAGGAGCATAAGAGCGATCTATCTCGAAACTAAAATCGACGGCTGCGCCCACAAGAATAATTCGGGGGCGGGAATCCTCAGTCTGAAAGATGCCAAGACTCCAGTCAGCCGAACATCGGTTCTTAATTTCGCGCACTGCAGCCAGCTCGTCGAGACCAGTCCCACAAAGAAGCCAGCCTCCTTTGACTACGTTCGAGCCCAACTCCTGCTCTTGCCGGGACAGTTCGTGCAACAACAAACCCGCCGTAACAGTTTCGGTCAAGGCCAGAGTCTCATTCCTAGACCTCAATATTTCGAGTAATTTTTGCTGCGCCCCCTTCTCCCCACAGTCCGAGACCAAACACTCAGGGGGTAACATATCGACAATGGTCGCCATCGTTGACACTATGCTGTCATCGCCGCGCAACTGTACAATTATTTCTGGATACTTTACTTGATAGGCAAGCTCAGTCGAAGACGGTATCGACAATTGGCCCACAACTTCGTTGAGGTCGGACTCTGGAATTCCCGCAACCCGAATTGCTACCACGCGAGAACGACCGATACTGTTAAGACCAACATCATCAAATTGTCGGATCAAGAAGGGAAGAACCTCCTCTCGTATCATGCCGTAGAGCTCTCTCGGCACTCCCGGCAATGCAACCAACGTGCAACGATCCTTCCTGATACTAAACCCCGGAGCAGTTCCATACTGATTCCGGACAAACTCAGCACCTTCGGGAATTAAGGCCTGCCTCCGGTTAGACTGGTTCACCTCTCTTCTGCGGCTTGCTAACATTTCTATTAGCGTCGCTACAGCCTGAGCATTCTCAGTGAGTCGAACTCCACAAAACCGCGCGACGGCTTCGCGAGTCAGATCATCATCGGTCGGCCCAAGTCCACCGGTGATGAGTATCAGATCATAATGGTCCGCAAGATAGGTAAGCGCCTCCACAATGGTCTTACTTTCATCAGTGCAAGTAAGAATATGGTCCAAGCGCAAACCGTAGGGCCTCAACTCTCTGGCGAGGAAGCGGGAATTAGTATCGACCACTCGGCCATCAAGCAGCTCCGACCCTATCGTAAGGCAGGCAAACCGAACGTCGCTCATGGTATTACCTCACCTAAGAATGGTACTCGTTCAGCAGATTCTTCAATCTCTTCGTCAAAATCCTTATTTTGCTCCTTACAAGGCATAATAGTACCTATCATCCGCAAAAACGACTTTTTCCTCGACCTTGAACAACCTGATGAACGAGTACTACTGTTGTTTTGGCCAGGCCGGTAAACGATTACTACGAAAGGATCCAAGGCTACTTCTTGTTCGCTACTGATTTATTATCCTTGTCCCTTTGCTTCTTCCCTTCACCAATCGGCCTCACCTTTTCTGGTCGCTTTAACACCACGGGAGAATTGATAACAAGCGTCGTTGTCTCGTCTCCCCGTTGATAGGAAATATCAAAATTTTCTTCATTGATTTGAAAATACTTATTGATAACCTCTATCATCTCTCTCCTGAAAGAGTTGAGTTCCTCTGGTTGCAAACCAGCCCGGTCCTGCACTAATACAAAATGCAGTCTACTCTTCGCATTCGCAGTACTTGCGCTACCCTTTTGTCCGAACCATCTATTGAATATTCCCGCTGCCACCTTTTGCGCCCTCTTTATAAAGCTTCTAAACACCTAATGTTCTGCTCAGGCGCTGCCAGAACGTCGGCGCCACCGGATTCTCTATCGGGATCTGCTCCCCCATCAACCGCTTTGCAATCTTTTCAAACGAACGACCTGCTTTCGATTTCGGATCAAAGACTACCGGTTCACCGTTATTCGCTGCAATGATGACACTCTCATCGCGTTCGACTAAACCGATAATCTCGATACCAAGGATGTCTTGTACATCTTTCAAAGATAACATGTCTCCGCGCCGGACCATATCCGGGTCCAATCGATTTACTACTAAAAGTGACTCTATTCCTCGTGCCGCAAGCAGCCCAATTACCCGATCCGCATCACGAATCGCAGACACTTCAGGGGTTGTTACCACAACTGCTCTATCCACTCCTGATGCCGCATTTCGAAATCCCTGTTCAATACCAGCGGGACTGTCGATGAGAATAAAACGGAATTGACTCTTATAATTCTCGAGCAATGCACAAAACTGTTCTTCGTCAATTACATCCTTATCATCAGTTTGTGATGCTGGTAATAGATAAAGATTTGCACTTTTCTTTGACTTGATAAGGGCTTGCGCAGGCTTACACTTACCCTTGGCCACGTCAACAAGATCAAAAACTATCCGATTTTCCAAGCCTAGGATGACATCAAGATTTCTTAACCCAATATCAGCATCAATCACCAAAGTTCTTTGACCGAGAAGCGCCAGCGCTGATCCCAGGGTTGCAGTGGTTGTAGTCTTACCCACCCCGCCTTTCCCTGAGGTCACTACCAAGACTTCGCATCCTGAGGTTCCATTCTCTTTACTCATCTATTGCTACCCACATTTCCACGTTATTTTTCATCTGACTTAGAGCACGTTAAAGGAAACCTCATCGAGTCTAACCCCTCTTGGCTTGCCCCATCCCTGCAGAGACGGGAAAGTCATTTTCATCATCCGCCGTTGTACCGGCTTGCTTTCCCTTGGATGGGCGTCTGCCTTGAAACAATCCGCCTCCATGCTTAGAGGTATAAGGAGCAACAACTATCCCCTCACTCACCACCCGGGCAAATTCGGGTCCCTGCTCCTGCAATCCACCCCCGGGCTCGTGGGTACCACGAGATATGTAGGATCCAATTCGCAGTTGCGTTGGCCGTAGTCCCAAAGCAAGGATCATTCTATCTCCGCCATCCTCCTGAAAGGCGCCTGCATGAGCTATACCTCGAAGATTTCCGAGAATAATAACATCACCACCTGCGATTACCTCCGCCCCCGAATTAACGTCACCAACAATAACTACCGTATGTTCACTCTGGATTCGCTGCCCCGAACGCAGCGTAGTATAATTGATGAACGCCTGAGTTTCGGAATCATTCACGTTTAAGGGGTTTGACTCTTGTGATCGTGCCGCAGTCTTAGGCGCTATTCTCCTAGCACCAGAGGCCGAATCGAGCTTGGAGAAAGCATCCCAACGCGTTCCTGGACGAACGCCTTCCTTCTTTTCAACCAACGCCTTACCAATCTTTTCGGTTGGAATTTCAATTGTGCCAACAACTTGAATCTCTGTATCAGATATCAGCGGACCCACCATAACGGGGAGCTCACCCCCCTTAATCTCGTTAACTTGCAACCCAAATGAATCTCGTATTTCTTCGATCAGTGCCGCTCTGATTTCCGCAGACGGAAAAACCTGAAGCCACTCAATCGAAATGACCTTACTACCACGTAAAAAACCCTTTCGCGAGGAAAGGAACGCCTGTAACGCGGCTCTCAAACGTTCAAACGAATTCCGCCCATCAACTCGCAACACGAGTCCGTCCTCGGTTCCACGAGCAATCACGGTATCGCTAGGGATCTCTTCCACAACCATATTTTGTCAATGCCCATCTATAGTTTAAAAACCTGAGTTCGACGTAAGAACAAAGGTAAATGGTTGAAATTGCTTTAGACACGAGGCGTGCAGTGATATAGTAGCTTGCTACGTCGAGCATTTTATATCATGAGCAACGAAGTGGATGAAGTAATTCAGCCATTTACCACAGTTCTTACGTCGAACTCAGGTTAAAAGCAACCAGCTTACCAATTCCCATAATGATCCCCTTCAACTGATAATAAACACCGCTAATGGTGCCATACTAAAGCCGAAAGGCAGTTGAAAAAAAGGGCACATTCATAACCTGAGTTTCGGATAAGAACTGTGGTAAGTAAATAAAGCAATTATAGTCACTTACCACAGTTCTTATCCGAAACTCAGC
>JBIIDM010000210.1:0-5638 GCA_044238365.1 Bdellovibrionota bacterium
CCATCGTCAAAAATAATGCGGTTTTGAGTAGCATCTCAGCGATGGCTATGTGTTTGTTTTGACTCGCCTCCGCGAGTCGTTATAGTAATCTTTAATACTTTATTATTTTTGAAGATTACTATAAATTCTCAGAAAACTGTCCACAGTATTGAGTTAATGACCCTTAATTTTCAACTGTTTTCATAAGCCGAAAATATAACCGCGTTAAGTATGTTTTGCAGAGTCCTCTCAAATAGACCCTTAGGTATCACCGGCTGGGAATTGTCCGGGTTGGCAGATTTCCCTCGAATGTTTATTCAGACCTTGGCACCATGACCATCTCCATTGTTATTATTGTTTCAGTACCAATCATCATATTTGTTTCAACATTCCTACTCTTTTTCCATCAAAAGTCCGACTCGAAACACACCACCCCCTCTGTAAACGTAAGGCCGCCGCAGGCACGGGGTACGAACATTTCAACGTTCGGTATGCACCCTCGACGAAGGTCAGCCATTCATGACCAGCATGCTCCTGATGCCCATGGCGTTGATGAGCACGAGAGGGTTCATCAGGCAACTATCAAGGCGAGAGAAACTGTGCGCCGATATACGACGATGGGTGCGTGGGACAGACGGTTATACTTCCTTAATCTGGGTGAACCTCAAATACGCTGTCTGACGGGAGCTCTGCTTCTTGTTGCGTCAGCATCAGTCAGCCTGCTTATTCTATTCCTGTTTATTACAGGGTTCACAGACCTAGAGTTCTTAGCGATCTTCATGTTGCTGTGGTTGTTCGTATGGGGGATGTCTCTGGATTTGCTTTGGAGAGTTGCACAGCTTGGAATCGACCTTGTGGAGGACACGCTACCCTTCAGCTTTTTGTTTGTCTGGGCCGCCGTTCGCGCGGGGGGGGACGTTTCCCTTGGAGTTCTTGCGGCAGCGGAGGTAGTAGGGGAGGACAGTAGGTCGCTTCCCTTGGTTAGCCTGTTTGGTGAGCTTATTGAGGCCACACGACGAGGAAATACTATTGAGGAGTTGTTTGATGAGAGACTGGAGTTGAAGGTCTTTCCCAATGTCTACCATTTTTTTTCCTCACTGAACTCCTATAGCAAGGGGGTAGCGGCAAGTGGCAGGATCGAGGATCTTTATCAGTTTTACCGAAGTCGACGAAAAACAAGGGGTACGAGTAATAAGGTGCGTTCGTATATTCAGGTATGGACTGTTAGTACTATGCTCTACGATGTAATTAGTTATGTGCAGTATAAGGGCATTGACTGGAAGATTCCCGTAATCTCGGCGTATGTATTTCCTATGGTGTTGCTACTAGTAGGCGCTAGTAGCTCATTTCCCTTGCCTTGGATCTTTACAGCGTTGTCTTTTATGGTAGGGGTGTTATTTCTTCGGCGCCAGGTCAGAGAGACTCTTGATCACTCTGAAAGAGAATTAGCCATAGCGCTAAGACCGTTTCACTCACGTCTTAGACAGGGTGTTCATCCGACGGCGGCATTAGCCGATGTGTATGGATTTCTTCGCCGCGGCTCTCCTCTGGAGCAGCAATTCGAGGCAATTATTTCGTTTAAGGGTGATCGCAGAGAATTAGCTTCCTTGGTTAGTAAAGTAGCTCGCAGCAGCGTATCACCAGTTATCGAACGCTTTTGGCTTACGTGTGCCCTTGCCATGATGACCAACGCCGAAATTGCTCCCCTCATCGAGGAGCTGTTGCAGGAAGTATATAAGTAGTATTCAAAAAACAGGTTGTCTGGTGATAGGTCTTTAGGCCTACTTCAGAAATTCGACCGCATCAGCTACTTCGTTACTATCATCAGCGGACGGCGGAAAGTGCTTGGCCAACAATTCACTGATCTCATCGATCGCCTTTTTGAATCCCGTTACATACTGCTCGGCCGCGAAGGCTTTTTCAAGCTGGCTGCAGATTGTCCGGAAGGCCTCGTGCAGTTTTAGCTTGGTTACGGCACGATCTGTTACTATTTCGATTCTATGTTCGGAAAATAGTATGTAGAGCAGGACACCATTATTACACTCGGTATCCCAGACTTGTAGTCTGCTAAATACCGTGTGCGCCTTCTCTCTGGGATCGACGTTCCAAATGAGTTCCCCGAGGCTTAGGTTTTCATCAACAGCAATTTTTAGTTCCGCATTGTGCTTCCTTTCCGCTTCGCTTACGAAGGATTGCAACGTTTCGGCCACGGCTGGTGTAAAATGTCGTCGGAAGCTCCAGGGAGCTACAAAGAAGTTATTTCCGATACGTTTAATAAAGGATCTTACCATCGTCCAGACGCGCCCCCACCGCTAAACGTACCACCACCGCCAAAGCTGATTGAACCGCCTCCACTGCCGCCGCTAAAGCCCCCACCGCCCCATCCGCCAGAGCCTCCTCTATAAGATCCCCCGGATGAAAACAAAGGCACCAGAAAGAATAAAAGTATCCCCCAGAGTATTCCAAGCGAGAGAGCACCGATTATACCCACAGCGATCCCGGCGCTGAGGGGGCCTAAGGTGTTGCCCAGGGCTGCTTTTAAGATCTGCGCGACTACTATTCCAATTACTATGAACACCCAGAAGGTATTGATGGGGTCAGAAGTTGAAGCTCGCTCATTTGTCTTGACATCCGATGAACTTATCTCGATTAGCCGCTGAACCCCAAGCGCTATTCCCTCGGGTACCTGACCGTTTCTGAACTGTGGGATCATTTCATCCCTAATGATTCGTCCTGCAATGACATCGGGAACGCTTCCCTCAAGCCCACGGCCTATTTCAATACGAATCGCGCGTTCTTGTATAGCAACTAAAAGAAGGATGCCATTATCCTTCCCCTTCTCACCGATTTTCCACTTTCGTACCACATCCTGGGCATATCCTTCCGAACTATTGCCTTCAAGTGAGCTGACAATCAGCACCGCAATTTCGATTCCTTTGGACAGTTTCAGGTCACGGAGTTTTTGTTCGAGGTCGGCCTTCTTATCTGCGGAAAGAACTCCCGGGATGTCGGTTACCAACGCATCAAAGGAGGGAATCCGAGCTTGAGCCCACAGGTTCTTGCAGGTTCCTAGAACCAGAACAAAGAGTAAGGCTGGCCCGATCAACCAGCCCAGCTTGTAAGTATTTAGTGTAAGTATCCTCATTCCTTTCGAGTTAGAACTGAACGTTGGGCGCTTTAGCAACTGCCGCTTCATTTTCAACTGTAAATACCGGTTTAAGCTTATATCCAAATATAGTCGCGGTCATGACCGATGGAAACGAACGTACCAGAATATTATACTCCTTCACCGAACGAATGTAGTTCCCGCGGGCCACGGTGATGCGATTCTCGGTGCCCTCCAGTTGTACTTGCAGGTCACGGAATGCTGAATCGGCCTTCAGCTGTGGATAATTTTCCGCTACTGCCAGTAGTCGACCAAGCGATGACTGTAAGGCTCCCTGTGCTTCTTGAAACTTTGCAAATTTTTCAGGGTCACTAAGAAGTTCTGGGGTTACATTGATCGAAGTTGCCTTGGCGCGAGCTTCGGTTACTTCGGTTAACACCTTTTCTTCATGTTGTGCGTATCCCTTTACGGTTGCTACAAGATTCGGGATTAAATCAGATCGTCGTTGGTACTGGTTCACGACCTCTGACCAGCTTGATTTCGTCTCTTCGTCGAGTCTTTGAAAGTTATTATAACCACAACCGGATAGGCTAATACAGACTACGGAGGTCAGTACGATGGTACAGGCTAATCCCTTCAGGTATGTAACCGGCGACGGGTTCTTTTTCGGGTGATGTTTCATGGCAACTACTCTTACAGTGGATATATTCTAGTGGATGATCTGGTAACCGCAGTTCTTACGTCGAACTCAGGTTGGTATTAAAGAAGCATCAAAGTGTTACGAGCCCAGTTAATGTAATCGTTAAATTGAACTTATGTCCTGTTCCTCTCCGGGCTAGGCCCTTACGCAAGTAACAGAAGTGTATCACACTTGGAAAATGGGTCATAGCCCGAATTGTCGGGAGCGCACTTTGCCGCTACGCCGCGTCGTTTTTGAGCGCTCTTAGGTTGGAAGGTCAACTTGCCGCCTTCGTCAGGCACAGTTTCTCCGGCCCCGAGCCAGGAATGAAAGCTCTTCACAGCGTCGCCCGCCTCCTGGTCATGCCAGTACTCGTATAAAAGATATGGCAATGGTGGGTGCTTGTTGGCCCATTCTTTATAAAGGTATTCTACCACAGAGTAGCCGAAGTATGGCGACAGTTGTTTCTGAGCCTGCTCAGTGGCCATACCCCTAACTTCCTGCAGCCAGAGTGTTGTTACTACTCCGGTTCGTAAGGCTCCGGTGCTGCAATGAATCAACAAGGGGGTACGAACGGAGTGGAGAATGCCATCAAGGCGGAGCAGATCTTCCTTCGCTGGAACTCGAGTTGTTGCTATCGGGAAATTGACGTATTTTGCACCATGGGAGCTTACAATTTGTTCCTCAGAGACTCCATCTTTTTGGATCGTCTCTCCCGAGATTCGCAGGTCCAGAACCGATGATATCCTATATTTTTCAATAAGCTCTCCAAGGTCCGCAGGACGCATTTCTCCTGATCGATAGAGCACACCGGATTCTACTTCATAGAAGTTGTTACTAAACTCAATTCGGTAAAGCGCATAGAGGAGGGTGAATGCCTCAAGGTACACGAATACAAAAATGACCGATGAAATAACGAGGAAATTAATTACGGTCTTCCTGTTCCTTCGCATGCCATAAGGCTGATGCCCCATCCTTGCCAGAAGCGTTGTTGGTAGAGTTGGGGACCAAGGGCGTTAACCACCAAGAAAACCAATAAAAAGCCGGGAAAAATAAAAAGGGCAGTATACTTGCTGAGAGCAGCAATGCCCGCAAATGCCCCAGCCCACCGCCAATTATTTGATGCCCCGTGCTTAAAAACGGCACGATAAGAAAGGACCAACGCCATTAACCAGGTAAAAAGGCACGGTGCGTCGGTAGTCATGCCAAGGCCAAGACCGAAGAAGAACACGCCGCTATGCAGGAGCGCTACGCTCCAGAACGCAATCGACTGATTGACATTTCTGGCCAGAAACCAGTAAAGGCCGACCATTAGTAGCACCGAGTGCAGGAGGGCAGGAAACCGGACCCCCCACTCTGTATTACCCCAGAAAACCGTACTGACTGCAATCAGCCATGCCACAATTGGCCCCTTGCTATAGTATGACCAATCAAGTCGGCGCGACCACTCCCAGTAGTGGGCTTCGTCCGGAGATAGATTAAGGGGACTAAGGAGCTGAAGAAGTATTCTGGCGCAGGTAATTGCGCATAAAAGTAGGCAGAAGCTAGCCACTGAATTTCGAAGAAATGGAGGCTTCTTGCTCTCACGGTGGAGCACTCCGTCTGCTAGCGGGAGCGAGGTCGAATGGGTACTAGTTGCTTTGGCCTCTAATGCATTCATGCGAGATAGTGTTCACATAAAAAAGAAAGTACTAACCTGAGTTCGACGTAAGAACTGCGGTAAATGGTTGAAATTACTTCATCCACTTCGTTGCTCATGATATAAAATGCTCGACGTAGCAAGCTTTAGCCTGCGCTTTTATATCACTGCACGCCTCGTGTCTAAAGCAATTTCAACCATTTACCTTTGTTCTTACGTCGAACTCAGGTTACTA
>JBIIDM010000051.1:0-19239 GCA_044238365.1 Bdellovibrionota bacterium
ATTCCCGCTCGGCGCTCGGGCCCAGGGACTTCGTCCCTCTTCGCTGATCGCGAATTCACCCTGTGAATTCAGTGTGTTGTAGCTTTCATAGGGTGAGCTGACATTAAAAAAAGCTACAATAGTGCGCACAAACATTTTAAAAATATTGCTGTACTCTTTTGTATTTATTGAGAATTTTTTGACCCCGGGAACAGCTGGTGATACGCCTCATTTCCAAAACAGACTATTACCCGACCTTGTTATTAAGTTGGACATCACGCTGAGCCTCGGTTTAAAAATACCCCATGGCCAGAATCGATGTAGAGAGTTTATTATTCTGACTCAGATAGCATGTGTGTCGTCTGGGGTTCTCGAAACGTAGCTTGATAACGTAAGAACTAAGGTTAGCACGGTCAGGGTGCGAGCTCGGGAATTGTTCAGGCGATAGAAGTTTCAACCGCGTACCTCTGTTCTGCCGCAGAACTCAGGGTATTAGTTTCAATTTACAAGAGGTCTTCAAAACCAGTATGAAAAGGGTTCAACTCACTTCTGTTTCCGCAATTGTCCTTGCCCTGGTGCTTACCCCTCCCCTTAGCGCTGACCCTACGGTAGGTCGGTACGCAGATGGGACCCCGTACCGTATTGATGCTGACGGGAATGAAATTGTAGATCAGCTTGCGGAGCTGGAGCTCGAGAAACAAAATGCTCAGTTTAGAATCCAAGCACTCGAAAAGGATTTGGAGGAGAAGGAGAATGCGCTTCGAAATCTACCCTCTACTCAGCCTGAGCCACACCTTTATGCTGTCGGAGAAGGTGCAAAAGTAACAAACGAGTTAGTGCAGCTTAAACAGGAACTGGAAGCGGCGGAATCTGATAGAATTAACCTGCAAAATAAATTAAAAAAACTTGAAAGGCAAAAGGAGTCCGAGGAGGTTCTTGTCGCCAATACTAGGAAGAAAGAAAAAGAAATTCAGGCTTTGAATATGCAGTTGTCTTCATATAGGGAGGAACTGGAAAAAAACAAAGGGGTTATTCAAGGGTACGAGAAACGATCCATGGTGCTAGGCGCGGAGTTGGAGAAGACCGGCCAGGAGTTAATAAAAACGAAGGAAAGTGTCAAGTCTCAGCAGCAGCGAATTCTTGAAGAGCAACAAAAGGCTATGTATGCGCTTCAAAAGAAACTTGAAAGGGCAAAGTTCGAAAATGAGCTGCTCTCCGAAAAAGTTAAAGATCAGAGGATCCCGCGCATTGAATTTGTAGAAGTATCTAAGGAAGATTTTGCCCCGAGAGCGCGGTATAGTTTTGAATCTCATGGTCGAGCGGTCCCGCCTTACGTTGAACCGAAACCGAAGCTAGACCAGGCGATGTTAGCACAGGCTCAGAGGAGCATCGCTGAAATTGAAGGTGCTACGGCACTCAGGGATCGATTGTTTTCTGAATATAATAAGAAGCCGGAACGAGTCGTGTCATTTAAGCCACGTGATTTAAAGGCCGCGAGCGGGGAATCCTTTGCGAGTCTTCGAGCAAGGGTGCATAGAGTAGCAAATCAGGGTGATTTGACCAGGGCGATGGGTGGATTGCGATCCGTACTCTCGCTCGTGAGAGATGATATCGCTTTGGTACAACGACTTAATAAGTAGGCTTTTTATAACATGTAGTCTAGATCCAAGCAAGGGTATTTAATATAAGTAACAGTTAACCAGCTTGGCGAAAAAAGGAGAAGTTGGCGTTCATTAGGTTGTTCAAGGTCTAGGAAAAACACTTTTTACGAATAGATTGAACAATCTGATAAATGCGTGCCCGGTGGATCCTCTGAGGAGCATAGGAAAGAGTTTACTGTGTTTCATTTTCTCGTTCGCCAAGGTAAATCCCGAGACAGATAAACAGGATCATCAAGATCTCGGAATCTCCAAAGTTATATTCAACTAAGCCAGCCATCTGATTGGCTAGCAGGGCCATGGGAAATCCATTTAGGCTCCCGATAGTCCTTAAGATCGTTCCAATCCAGATTATGAATATAAGAATACCTGGCCATCCAGTTTCGACAGCAATATTAAGAAAGTTATTGTGAAAATGACGGTGTTGGGGAGGAATCTCATACGAATATGATCGCAGCTCTCTACTGTTTCCAAACCCAATTCCCATTGGATATTGCCGCACCAGCTCTCCACCTATCTGCCAAATAACCTTTCTTCCGCCTGCGATATTAAAATCGCGTTGGCCTTCCAGAATTCGGTGGCGAATTTCGGGGATCGACATACCAATAACTGTAATCAGGATAAGGGAGGGAAGAATCAATTTTGGACGCCATCGGAACATCAAATATAAGACCGCACTTCCCACTCCCAACCATGGACCTCTCTTAAGGTTTGTACAGAGGCAAGTTACCAGCAGAGAGATATTCGCAATACTGCGGGTGTTGGAAAAGCCGTAGAGGCACAGTGTCCATACCGCAAATATAATAGCTGAGTGTGAAAAGCATAAGAATGAAAGTACCGTTATACTCGTAAGCATCGATACTAGAAGGAAATTTGACTTTACAATGCTCTTACTAAAATAGCCCAGAAAGATCGGGATTACGATCGCAAGTTGGCCAGAATGGGTAACGTCTCCGAGAAATAGTTCCGGTGTATATCCCATCAGGGCTTTTGTACTACACGAATAAACGGCAGTTACGACCTGACCAGCGATCAGGGTTTGTATAAGCAGGGACGGGTCATAGGTTTTGGAGAAATCACGGGCGACAAAAATAAGTCCGGTAGTAATGACGAGGGAAGAAAGTTTCGAAAAGCTTCTTGCCGGTGAAAAGCCAAAGGTACACTCGATGGCTATAACCGCAATGAAGAATAGTAGCCAGGCAATCTCTCCTACTTGATTTTTGTTGAAAGAAGCAAACAGTGACTTGAACGATGTATGGTGGTTCCAGCATCTTGTAATATAGAGTATTAAGAGCGGGGCGATAAACAGGTGTGTAAGAAACAGTTTGAACGATACAAGGAATGTCACCAGCAAAGTTAAGCTGAAATATGCTAGTTCAAGATGTGGTGGCCATCGGGTAGTCAGTGACCAGCTGGAGAAACTTTGACTTGGGGATGTTGGTTGCATGAATTTTGGTCTGTCAGTGGTTATCAGTGGTTCGGTATCTTTTAGTTGTAGGTGAGCTGTTCTAGCCCGGATTATTTACGAAAGGCACGTGGTTAAGGCACCGAATCTTTCGACAAAATCTTCGGTACCTTAACCACTATGGAGGCGCGTTTCGTGAATAATCCGGGCTAGAACTCTATTAATATACCGATTCCACTTCAAAAAGTCCTAAAAAACGAGAAGGCGGTAGAGCAAAGCCGCCAACTCTTTAGCCTGCCGTTTAATCAAATATTGTGCACACATAGACCGTCTGTTAAAAATGTGGTGGAAACCTGAGTTCTTTTGTCGAACTCAGCCCGGATTATTCACGAGTCCGCACCACCAGAGTGGTTAAGGCACCGAATCTTTTGCTGAAAATAAGATTTTCAGACTTCCATGTGTCCTGACACTATTTCAGCCTGGAAATCTTATTTTCAGCAAAATTTTCAGTGTGTTAACCACTTTGGAGGCACGTTTCGTGAATAATCCGGGCTAGTTGAGCGACGCGTTTCCCCGATTGGTCAGGAAACAGGCGCCCATCACGGCCTGTGAGTTATCTGGTTGACACCTAAACGTGAGTTCAAATTCGGATCTTGGAATTCGCTGTTCGAACAGGAGAGTATGCTTAGAACCTTCGTTATCTTTATCGTTGGCTTACTATTAATGGCAATAGTATCATTTGAATCATTTAAAGTCGGGTATAAGACCCGGCGTAATGAGTCGCTGCTCGTAAACCCCATTCATCGCCGGTTCAAGTTCTCCACTAATTTGCCAAATGGTCTTACTTTTCTAGGTCACGCCGGAAGCAACATCGACGATACCATTTTAAGGGACGGGTATTACGAGCCTGAGGTGGTCAGAACTCTGCAACTGATAGCCAAACATTTAAAGACTCTCCCTTCAAAGAGCAGTTCAGGACAGGAAAACGAGATTGTTTTTCTGGACGTAGGCGCAAATATCGGGGCTTACACCTTGGCGATGGCAACAGAGGTTGACCGGCTAATCGCGGTTGAGCCATACCAGCCTGTGCTCGACCGACTTTATGCCCATATTAAAGAAAATGATCTTAATAATGTTGAAGTCCTGGAAGTTGGCTTTGGAGACAGAAAGGAACGGCAGCAGTTCCTCCCTCCTCCAAATTACTATATTGGAATGGGAACATTCTCCATTGAAAAATCTAGAAACCATCGAGGTGCCCAAAATCCTTCAAAAAAGAAAAACCGATCACTTCTCTTACCTGTGGAGCGAGGGGATGACCTTTTGAAGGGAGTTGCTGTCGACATCATAAAGCTTGATGTAGAGGGGTACGAACGCTTCGTGTTGGAGGGCCTTAACAATACCCTCGCTCGTTCTCGACCCACAATAATGCTGGAACTGAAACACAATGGCAACGGTGTCTTTGTTTCGGAGGAGCAACTCCGGGATGTTCTTCCAGAACATTATGCCTTATTCTTCTTCAATTATTATCCCAGGAAGGCCTGCCTTGCTCCAATCGCTGACAGATGGAATCAAGCTCAGCGCCTTCTTGCTGTCCCCAGCGAATTAGCTCCGTTTGTCCGTAGTCTGGTAACGGCTTCGTGTCTTTCGACAATTTCGGAAATTACGTTCCCTTTTGTTCATGAGTTAAGAGGTATTCGGGAGTTCGATATTCCGGAGAAATAAAGAATATAGAAGAATCGTCGTTTTATTTGATTGTAGACTGGCTGAATGAACTCTAATAAAGTAGAATCGACCTACTGGCACATATTGCGAAACTCAGCTTAATCTGCTTGAAGGAAGCACTTCTTAAATGCAAAAAATCAATGTTCTTCTCCAAAACAAGCCAGGGACACTCTCCGATATTCTAGAACTTTTAAGCTCGAAAAATATTAATGTGCACTGCTTGGATGTGGAGTGTCTTGAGACCAAGGGAGTTCTTTCTTTATTGGTCGACGACTTTTCTACTGCCCTAGCTATTTTGAAAAAATCCGACTTTAAAGCAGTTGGGGAAGATGTAGTGGTAGTATCTGTAGATGACAAGCCGGGTGAGCTTGCAAAAGTTACCGCTATTTTGAAAAATGAAGCTATTAATATTCGAAGCGCCGGCGTGCTGAGTCGCGAAGGTGGGAAAGTAACCATCGGGATTGTTACTGAAAATAACGAGCGAGCGCGATCTCTTTTTGATGACGAAAAAGTCGTAGTTTTGTAGTCAAGGGTTCGTGCCAATGGTCAGACCAGGGTTGCTGTTTTCGCTTTTTCAGCTGGGTATTTCGTTGGCGGTGATGTTAGTAGCGAGCTTTTATTATCGGTACCCAGTTGTCTACGGTTACCTCGGGGGGATAAACTTGGCAACCTTTGCTACAATGGGAACCGATAAACTTCAGTCCCGAAGAAGTCGATTACGCGTACCAGAGTGGACTGTATTGTTTGCCGCCCTGATTGGAGGTGTTGGGGGGGTGTACTCTGGTATGTGGGTATTTAGACATAAAACACAAAAGTCGAAGTTTATATTTTACCTAGTATTGATAACTTTCGTACAGATGCTCCTGGTGATTAATTTTGGGAAGTACATTAGTGAATTACTAGGAACCTGAGTTTGATGTAAGAACTGCGGTAAATGGTTGACATTACTTTAACCACTTCGTTGTTCATGATGTAAAATGCTCGATGTAGCAAGCTATGACTGCGCTTTTGTATCACTGCACGCCTCGTGTCTAAAGCAATGTCAATCATTCACCTTTGTTTTTACGTCGAACTCAGGTTATTCAATCCGTTTGTCAAAGACCTTATTTTGCGCCTTGCGAGGTACAGGAGTATCTCTTTTCGCCAAAAGAGACTTTTTCCTTGACCTTGAATAACCTGACGGGTAACTACTCAGGTACCCCCAATATAAATGCGCCCCAAAAGCGAGCTAACAATTTGTAACTGCCAGGGATTTTTTCAAGGTCGAGGAAAGTGATTGTTTTGTGAATGAGGCGTGGTACTCTACGCCGCAGTGAACAAAATCAATCACTTGACGAAGAGATTGGGAAAATACCTGAGCAGTTACCCTGACGGAGACGGGTATTCTACTGTTGTCGCCAGGGTGTCTGGTATACAAGTATGTTGCCTAACCTAGTCGGCGCCCGCGGAGGGAGCGATATATGACTTTTTGAAGTGGAACCGGTATAAGTCGGAAGTGGCTCACCTACTTCGTTACTGACGATATATTTGCCCGGTAGAGGGAACTCTGCCAGCGCTTTTATAGTGCTCAAGCCATAACTTAACCCGGATTATTCACGAGCCCGCACCACTATGATGGCGCGGGCTCGTGAATAATCCGGGTTAAGGCAATTGCCCCGTTCATTACCTCTGTTCTTTTGTCGAGGATTTTTAAACATGAAGGCGTTGAAATTTATAGAATATGTTAATAAAGGAGTCTAATTATGTTAGGTGTAGGTTCATTTTTTCCACAGTTCTCCCTCACTGGAGTAAAGTCAATTGAAGATGATAATGCGTTTACGACGATTACAAATGACCAGAATCCAGGAAAATGGAAACTGTATTTTTTCTGGCCAAAAGATTTCACTTTTATCTGCCCAACCGAATTAGTTGGTTTCAGTAACCTTACAGATGAGTTCGCAAAACGAGACTGCGTGGTATATGGAGCAAGTACTGACTCGGAGTACGTACACCTTGCTTGGCGCCAAAATAATCAGGCCTTGAGCGCTCTTAAGTTCGTGATGTTAAGCGATATCAAACATGAATTGTGCCACTCATTGGGAATTCTCGATTCCAAAGAGGGCGTTGCTCAACGGGCTACGTTCCTGGTCGATCCCGATAACAAAATCAGATTCGTTTACGTAAACGATCTAAACGTTGGTAGAAACCCTCAGGAAGTCTTGCGTGTGCTAGATGCTCTACAGACGGGGGAACGTTGTCCTTGCGCATGGAATCAGGGGGACGCAACCATATAAGTTGGCACCGCGCGGGGGGGCGCGCTCTAGCTAGGAACGGTCACGGGGGCGCCCTCCTACTCGTGCGCGAAATCGCCTTTTGGTTAAGATATCATCCAATGGGGCGAACGGTTACCAAATCAACAGGCTTTTGGGGCGTTACCATGCCTATTAAAAACCTTTTCTATAGGCGGCACCAAAAAATCCCAGAATGTAAAGCTATGAAAAGTCATCCTCGCCTTGGTTTAGCAGGGTGGAGTTATTATCACAATCCAACAGGTAGTCCTTGCCATTGATCTGATATCTGCCCTTTATGCACTTATTTGCTGAAGTTATAGGTCTGCTTCCTATGTTTACATTATCCACCAAAGATTTTTCTCCAAAGTCATTTTGATCGAGTTCATCTACGTCTAGCACAGTGTCATCCCCTGGGTATCTCATCATTAGGCTCAATCTGCCTAACTGTCGCGATGTAGTAATTGCCAGAGCATCTCGCGGCGAAACATCCAGGGTGATGGTTTGTGCCGCCATCGGGATCCCCTTTTTTACCGCCGGATCTATCTCACCCACTGACTTAGTACTGCCTTGGAGCGACAGTACCCGAGTATTTTGAACGATCACTTTACTTTTTAGCACGCTATTTAAATGATAGGTAAGCACAACATCAACAAACGTCCCAGGCAACGCCTGCCCTTCAATTCCAGAAGTTGCATCAATCTCAATACTCACGGCACGGTTTCCAGGGGTTACCGGCAAGCTACTTGCCACGGGTTTGTCCATTAGCTGCTGGAGCTGAAGTGGGCTATTTCCCGGGATCGCGACCTTGGCGTACATGTTTTTTAACTCAGCTCGATCCCTGATAGCCCCCTCCGGCACCTGATTGACAGCCCAATACACCTCTTTTACCTCTGCAGCAGGTATGACTTCGCCTGCATTAATAGGACGGCCCACCTTGAATAAAGTAACCGTACCTATTTGAGAGTTTGAGGCCTGACCTAGTATGTTAGGCTGATTATTCGCGCTCTGACCTGAGTTTTGTATTACAATACTGATAATCGCTATGAAGCAAAGCGAAAACACACCGATAGCGATTTTAGCGGTTTGTTTCGGTGGAGGTGGAGACTTATGCCCGTTATCAAAGCCCCTCGGAGGAATGTAGCTAGCCATTTTCGGGACATCCTAAAAAAACAATTTATTGACCTTAATGACTCAAACCATGCATAAATGAAGCCTTCGTCATGCACTTAGAATTACTGAAGCATCTTTTTTTGGGTTGGCCCGTTTCTGGTCCTGATTTATTTGTTAATTTGCGTCAACGCAGGGCCAATGGTAACTAGCTGAAATCACCGCCAGAAGTACTCTTGCTATCTCTAATAATTTCAACTAGTTATGATTTTTTGTCGTGTACAGAGGCTTGTAATATTAAATGCGTGGCGTAGGAAGTTCCACCTGGGCTTTGGCACCATTCGAGCCTCATATCTTACACAATTTTAGACATGTATCTTTGGTCTGTGTCGGGCTCAGATATTTACAGACTTTCATATGCTTAAGGACAGTGTCAGAATTTGTATGGTGAAAGCTGAGTTACTATAACCAGCCGAGGGCACTCTTAATAATCTATGCTAGCAGGGGTGGCTGTGTTGTTTATTTGAATTTTAGTGGAGCGTTAGATGAAACAGTACGTCCTGAGAACCCATTCAAAAAACACATGGAGATCTCCGAAATATGCGATTCTCGTGTTCGCTTCTCTGCTACATTCAGGATGTTGGCTTATGGCGCCGTCGCCCACGAATTCCTCCATGGAAAATCCGGGGACCGCAGAGGTTGCAGCGTCGGTCAAGGATGCTTTGGAAATCTTCTGGCGAATCCCCGACGTGGAAATTGATGGTTTTGTCCTTTCTTATGGTATCACCCAGGATAAGCTTACACAGCGTGTACGGATAGAGAAGGGAGAGCTATTAGTCGTAAATGATGAGATATGGGGTCCCGTATTTCGCTATTTATTGAAAGATGTTCCAAATGACCAGACCATATTCTTTACTCTCGAATCATTTAAGGGCGATCAGTACTCTGCCCCCAGTGTAGTGCAAAGGGTAGAAGGGAAATAGAGAACGTTAGCGTTGTCTTTCCCCAAAAAGTCCACGTCACACTCATATTTCGCTCAGGTGTTCTTAAACAAGTCGTTCGGGAATTGATCGGTCGGCGCTGGTTAATTATGTCGGTCGTGCGGTAAAATAGTCTATGTTCGGAACCGTTCCGCTGTTGTTAACGCGCCGAAGATTCCCCATCGGTCTGAATGATGGCCTTTAGGATGTTAAAAATGGGAATTAACCTTTCTCTCTCCTTTAGTACGTCCAGTGACGTGCAGTCTTTATAGAGATGTTCGAAGCTTCGTATCTCAGAAACGACGTCTTCAAACCCGAAAAAGCCCGCAGCACCTTTTATCTGGTGAAGAATGGAACAAATAGAGTTATGCGCCTCGACCACACCCGTAGCAAACCGCGAAAGCTCCGCCCGGAGGGCCTCAAGCTGGCTGGGAAGCTCTTCGATAAATCGCTGCTTGGCCTTGGACACTATTTCTTCTTCAGAAGTCATAAAATCACACAATGTTAACCAAATGATAAAGGGTTATCCATAAATACTCAGTTGTGGTATTCTCCTTCCAAGATTTCTAGTTGTATATTTACAATAGTCTACGCTAATCCTACATTATGGTTCTTCACTATGAAAAAGATCGGAATAATACTGATACTTGTTATAGTAGCTTGTGGTGCCTGGCTTATATCAATGAGCAATTCTTCCGGCACGCGCGACTCTGTAGCATCCAAGGGGGGAGATTCTGCCTCTGAAACGACGCGAGCCTCTCTTGATATGTCTTCTGGTAAGGTAGAGTCTCAAGGAGGTATCGACTTCGCGGAAAACGATGATGAGTGGGTAGACGTTAACGAAGAACCGGTTCAGCCAGCTACAGAGGCTTATCATACGCTCGACCAAGCCCTCGCCGCAATTAAGAAGGGTGCTGCGGAGTACGACGATCTTATTCTTGAGCAGTTTGCCGAGCCTGGTCCTGACTGTACCTGGTGCAACGAGTTTTATGCTGAAGTGACTAAGATGATGGGAGCGGCCAAGGAAGATTCTGATGAAAAAAGTTATTTTGCAGAGCTTCTCGCACTGAGTGGACGTCCGGAGAATATCGACACACTTATCAGCGAAATGAAAGGTCTTAAGTCTGATTCACCCGACTTCGACCTTTATGCTGATGCGCTTGAAATGACGATCGGAGATGAAGAGGTAGTTAAAACACTCTCCAAAAACCTCGAATCCAGCTCGGAAGAATTAAAAGAGAGCCTTTTGGCTGCAATATCGAACCAGGGTAATCCTTTTGCGATAGACACGCTCTATCGATACACATTGGATTCTGGGTCTGAAGATGGGTTCTATAGCAAGGGGATCGGTCTGGGTGAAGTAATTCCGGATAAGGAGGCATTTCCACTTATGAGAGAAATACTTTCAAAGCGCGAAAAATTCAGTCCGCTTGCCGCGAAAGGTTTGTTGAACGCAGGCGTTGAAGGGCTCCAAGTGGTGTTTGAAGCACTTAATAATTCGACGAATGTTGATGCGGATCGCGCACTTCTTGATGGCGCTACGGATCATATTCCGTATGACGACGAGACCGAAAAATATCTCCGTGATGTCGTAATGAAATCGTCGAATCCAGCATTAGTCGAATTTGCAAAACAAGGAATCGAGTACTTGTCTGAAGAGTCGAAAAAATAGGGCTTGGTCATGCAACGCCGCTCCTCGGCTGAGGGGCTGCGGTGCAGCGGTAAGTGTTTACCAAATTGTCCAATCTATTCGTTAAAAGCCTTATTTTGCTTCTTGCGAGGTATCGTAGTACGTCGCATTCGCAAAAAAAAGACTTTCGAGTTAATCTTACCGCTTTTACTGGACCTCAGGTTGATACATTAGCTGAGCCTGTGGCATTCCCCCCGGCGCACCTCCCCCTCCCACAATACCCGGAAGGATATCCTTCTCCTTACTTACCTGTTCAAGAATTACCCGCACTTCAATTGGATGCCTAGACCTCTCCTTCTGAGTATTCATATCCTGACCTGATGTATGGTCGCCATGTTGTATCCCTGTAAATCGCTGCTTATTAGCCGTAGTTGAAGAATACGTCTCCAAATGAGCATCTTGAGTTACCACGATTCGCTTCCGGGAGGACTCCTTTTCGACCACCTCCGGCAAAAGCTGCTTCGAATCGGCCGAGGCGTTATTTGTTGCTGAGAGCAACGCTAACCCCATTAAAATCGAGCAATCAAACAAAATGGATCTAAAATTCATCTTTAACACAAAGATTCCACCATAATATGATACGTTCAAAAAACATGCATCTCTCTGCTGCAGGTTTGAATTATACACGAGTACCGACTTGGAGGCGGCTATAGCACTGAGCCTTTCATCTAAAATGAGATTTTCAAAATACCTAAGCAGTTATGCTATTTTTAGGCTGATATAGTACTGAAACAGATGGAAGCCTAAAAATCTGAGTTCAACGTAAGAACTGTGGTAACTGGCTGAAATTACTTTATCCACTTCGTTGCTCATGATATAAAATGCTCGACGTAGCAAGCTGTTAGCCTGCGCTTTTATATCACTGCACGCCTCGTGTCTAAAGCAATTTCAGCTAGTTACCTTTGTTCTTACGTCGAACTCAGGTTAAAAAACTGAGTTCGACGTAAGAATTGCGGTTGATGGCTTATAGCCATCGTCAAAAATAATGCGGTTTTGAGTCGCATCTCGGCGATGGCTATGTGTTTGTTTTGACTCGCCTCGGCGAGTCGTTATAGTAATCTTTAATACTTTATTATTTTTGAAGATTACTATAAATCGGCTCATTAATTTTATATCACTTTTGAGGCTCGTGTCGAAAGCACGTTCAGCAGCTTACCTTAGTTCTTACGGAGAACTCAGGTTACGAGGTACGCTTTAAAATAGGATATTAGAAATGAAAATAGGAATTATCATTGGAAGTCACAAAGTCCAGTCGCAATCTGCAAAAGTAGCTGAGTTTGTTAAAAATCGTATAGGGTCGCTGGTAACAGAAGGCACGGTATATTTGCTTGATTTAGGTAAGACACCATTGCCGCTTTGGGACGAATCCAAGTGGCAGAGCGGAGGCGCGGTGAAGGAGGCTTTTTTGCCGGTGTCGAATGAGCTATCGGGTTGTGACGCCTTTGTGGTGATTTCTCCGGAGTGGTCAGGCATGGTCCCCGCAGCATTAAAGAATTTTTTTCTTCTTTGTGATGCGGGTGAGTTGGCTCACAAGCCGGCTCTAATAATTGCAGTTTCGAGCGGCATGGGTGGTGCGTATCCTGTGGCGGAGCTGAGAATGAGTAGTTATAAAAATACGTTTATCAATTATATTCCCGATCATATCGTAATTCGTTCCGTTGAGCAGCTTCTAAACGGAGATTCGGCGAATCCTGATATTAGTGGAGATCTATATGTTAGAGATCGACTCGATTACTCAGTCAGGATTTTAGAGGAGTATGCCAAGGCCCTGATGGCCGTAAGAAATTCGGGTGTAGTTGACCGTAAAAAATACCCGTTTGGAATGTAGGATAGTACGTAACTAGTCGCCCTTATATACCTAAGTTTCGGATAAGAACAAAGGTAAGAGACTAAAATTACATCATTCACTTCGTTATGAATAATGTAAAATGCTCGACGTAGCAAGCTACGCCTGTGCGTTTAGATCATTCGCGCCTCGTGACTAAAGCAATTTTTGTCACTTACCTTTGTTCTTATCCGAAACTCAGGTTATATGATTTAGTTTTTTATATTTGTCTGTGAAAGCCATCGTAAAGGGTGATTTTGGGACAAGATAGGGGGTGAAAACATTAATCGGTAACATAAAAATGTAATTGTTCCCCAACCTGGTGAGTTCGCCACCAAAATAGCCGTGTACGATCAGGGGAACGATCATGTGATAAAACCAGAGTAGATCGCAGTTTTAACGAAAGTTCGTTAATTTTTTCCATTAGCGTATGACTAGTTACGATATTACTCTAATAACCGGTTTACAATCTTCAACAGACTTTCCCGAGTATTGAGCTCGGGTGAGTCCAGAATAAGCTCTTTTAACTGATTCAGAATATTTCCTAGTTTCGGACCCGGTTTGAGACCAAAAGCGCTTATGATATCGTTTCCATTGATAGAGAGTTTTGTTCGAGCTTCGTAATCCTGTCGACTTAGTTCAAGATTCAGTTTTGAATCGAAATCTGTAGCTTCTTCATCAAATTCGTCCTGCGGCATGGTCGGCGATTTATCGGCCCATTTAAACCTTCGCCAGTCGCCTAGAAGCGGACCTAAGTCCCTCATAAGTCGCCTGATAGCGGCATCGCTGCACTTTAACGGACGCATGTGATACTGCACCAACATAGTGGTTGATTCGATAAGATCATTAGAGTACTTGAGGCGGTGCATGGCGGATTTACAAATATCTGTTCCAACATGTTCGTGGTGATAAAAGTGACGCTCACCATCTGGACCCACTGAAATTGTATGGGGCTTTCCGATATCATGGAAAAGGGCTGCGAGTCTCATGAGTAGCTCGGGAGGGGTTCGTTCGATAACGGCGAGGGTATGTTCAAAGACATCGTGTATGTGCCATTTGTTCTGTTCACATCCGATAGTTGGTTCTAGTTCCGGGACCGTGTATACCAATAGTCCATAATGGTTTATCGCGCGAATACCGGCTGCAGGATTTGGAGATAGTAGTATCTTTGAGAGTTCCTCTCTAATTCGCTCGACCGATACCGATCCCAGTAACTGCCCACAGCTGCGAATGGCTTCGGCGGTTAATGGCTCAATTGCCCAGTTGGTAGCTGGTCCAAATCGAATTGCACGAAGAATGCGCAGCGGATCCTCCGAAAATCGAGCTTCGGGATCTCCCACAGCTCTAACGATTTGCGCCTGAAGGTCGTGCTGCCCGCTAAACGGATCGATAAGTGCCTGTGTTACCGTATCGATTGCAATCGCATTGATGGTAAAGTCACGACCTCCCAAATCTTCTTCTATAGTCTGGGAGTATTTTGTGTCGTGCCGTGCACTGGCAGCCCGGAAAGTCGTGATTTCGATTGGCTCTTCGTCTACTACGGCTAGAATCGTGCCATGTTCAATACCAGTTGGCACAACCCTGAAGCCCTGGCCTTCGAGGAGTTCAGAGATCGATTGAGGTTTAAGGATACATGCCAGATCTATATCGTTGATCGGCTTACCTAGAATTGAATCACGAACAACTCCCCCTACTAGGTATGCCCTGGATCCCTGATTTAACACTCGCAGGAGTTTCTCAAGCGGTTTATAGGAGAGTAATTTATCGATCATATCCACCATCCAGAGAATGCACTAAAATCTTACTGTCAAGTCATTATTGTAATTGAATTCACTCTAGCCAACAAACATGGACTCAATAATAATGGGAGTAAGGTGTTTACCGTGCAAGTGTAGTCTAATGAATCGAACTCTCAACTATCTAAATTTATTGGTTTATATAGTCATGTCGCTAAGTGGATGCGTGCATGTCGCCGGAGAAAGACGTCATCTGAGCACACCGCCAGGGAGGCAGATTTCGGAAACCGCAGAAAATCTGGGCTTTCAAACCTACAAGACCGTTGCCGTGCTTCCTACGCAAAATTATACGGTCCGCCGCTACGAGATTGGTTCTAGCTACGGCGAAATTACTATCGACTATTTTCAGCTTCGTGGCCAGAACTCGCCGGAGCTTATCCTGATATTTCCTATTCTAGGCGGAAAAAACAAAATCGAAAACTATTTCGCGGAGGTGCTTGCTGCAGCGGGTTTTGAATCTGCGATAATTCATCGAAACGATGAATTTAAGAACCCCGCCCTTTTCTCCCAGATAGAGGCTGTAATGCGCCGAAACACCTTGCGTGATATGGTTGCGCTTAATTTTTTCGAGAAGGAATTAGGAAAGCGTGTCTTTGGTGGATTCGGTCTTAGTCGTGGTGCGATGAATCTTGTGATTTCTGCGGGGACAGATTCCCGTTTAAAGTACAATTTCCTGGCTCTTGGAGGTGCGAGCATTGCTGCGGTAGTACGTTCTACTAAGGAAAGGCGAATAAAGGCCTACATCGAAGATTTAGCGAGAAGCCGACATTCGTCAGTCGAAGAGACTTTAACTTTTCTTGATAAAACTCTGGCTTCAGAACCTTCTGTTTTTGCCCCGTCAATCGATTCCCAGAATACAATTCTTGTTCTGGGGGTTTTTGATAGTACTGTGCCATTTCGGGAAGGGCTACGCCTACGCAAATTATTGGGAAATCCGGCGACAGTATTTCTTCTGAGTGGTCATGCGACTTCGTTGTTATACTCTCAGTTTTTTAGACTGATCACCTTTGGGAGTTCCCATACAATGATTCCTTTGCCGTATCTGGAGACTGAGATTGTTAACTTTTTTACCGAAAAGATGCGCCCTGGTAATACCCGGATCTCCATTCTTCTTTTTCGGTTTTTACAGATGCCCGGGAATATCACTGCGGAGTTGGTACGTCAGCTTTTTCACAACTTCAGCTACAAAAATGAAGATGTTTAACCGAGTAAGAGTAATTCGTTTGTGGCGAAAGTACGAACATTACTGAAATTTAAACTGCAAGTTTTTTTGCGATATGCAGTGCGCCGAACAACCCTGAGAACTTCTCAGTAATAACATATAGAGGAGTTGATTTTATGAGGGGGCTTAGTCGCCCTTTGTCGTGTAGCGTGCTCAAAAAGTGCTCGGTTTTTAAAATCGGGAGTAGCTTGCCTGAAATCCCTCCTCCTAAATATAAACCACCAGATGATACATACGTCAATATTACGTTACTGCAGTGAACAGCTAAGTAGGTAACAAAGAGTTTTAGCGCTTCAGAACACATAAAATCATTAGTCGTTAACCCGACTTCTCCAACTATTGCTGCAAGATCTTCATTTCGATCAATTCGGCTTTGTGTGGCAGTTGTAGGAATAAGGCCTTCGACGTCAGACAGAAAATTGAAGATATTTTCAAGGCCGGGTCCCGAAACCACTCGCTCCACACTTACTCTCGTACATTTGAGTGAATTTTTCAAATACTCCTGAAGTCGAAAATCGCGTTCACTTCTCGGGGAAAAGTCTACGTGCCCACCTTCGGAGGCAATAATGACATCACCAATCATTGCGGCTTGGCCTAACCCTGTTCCTGGGGCGACGATTGCGAACGAATCGGAGGCTGAGGATTGAGACCCCACGTGGAGTACCGTTTTTTGATCATCGGAGAGCTCCCTGACGCCTGCGATTGTTGCCGCAAGGTCATTCATTAAACAAACCTTTTCGCACGCTAAAAGAGATTTAAGGGACGACGTGGTTATCGTCCAGGGTAGGTTTGTTACGCGAACTTCATTGTTGATAACCGGTCCGGGCACACCAAAGCAGGCAGCGACAACTTGACCACCCTTATCCCGCAGAAAGTTTGAGAGAATCTCGTCGAATGTAGCAAAGTCCTGGCTGGAATATACTTCCGTCTCACAGACTTCAATATGACCGGGTGCATGATCACACAGCGTGAGTCTACAGTTTGTTCCTCCGATATCTCCGGCCAAAAGCTTTTTCATAGTGTACCCACACGAAAATTTTTATATTTCGTGATATATTTATGGTATAGATATGGCCGCTGTCAATTCATTTACGCAGTTAAGGGTCCGTGTTATGAAAGTACTTATGCTAGGCTGGGAGTATCCCCCTCACATAACGGGGGGGTTAGGGACGGCGTGCCAGGGATTGACTGTTGCACTCGCGAAAATGGGCGCCGAAATCGATTTTGTAGTCCCTCATCTGCTTGGGGGGGAGCTGGCTCCCCATATGAAACTGATAGAATCAACACGTGGGCTCGCTCTCGGGGACGTTGGTTTGAAACCCCTTGAGGACGAAGCCGCCATCGGTGTAGACGGTGTCCCAGTGGCATCGAAGATCACTCACTATGAGGTGCCAGCGGTACTATCACCATATTGGAATGAGGTTTCATATTCTAAACATGTAGAAAAACTGAAGCGGTTATCGCCCGACGAGATCGAGTCCTTGTTACCACATGAACTTTTTCCCAATGGGGATAGGCCACGCTCGGCGATTTTAAGTACGGCGTTTAAGGGAGGGTACGGCGGTGACCTATTTTCAGAAATCGAACTGTTTGCGAGGAATGTTTTGGCTTTGGTTGGTCACCGTCATTTTGATGTCATACATGCGCACGACTGGATTACTTTCCCGGCTGCTATTGCCTTAGCACAGGCTGCCAAGAAGCCATTGGTGGTTCATGTTCATAGCTTGGAATCTGACCGGTCGGGAGCTTCCGCTAATCCGAGAATCAAAGCTCTTGAGTCTAAAGGCATTCGTGTTGCTGACAGTATTATTGCCGTGAGTAACTACACCGCTTCCCTTATCGCCAGGGAATATAGCGTTACTGAACCGGCTATTACTGTGGTTCATAATGGAATGGAGGTTCGTCCCGCGTCCATTAATAAGGCCGCGACTACAGGAAAATCTAAAGCAAAAATTGTGCTCTTTTTGGGGCGAGTAACATACCAAAAAGGACCAGAGTACTTTGTAGACGCAGCTGCTTTAGTTCTTCAGAGATATCCCGCGACTATTTTCGTAATGGCGGGTTCGGGCGATATGTTGCCGCAGATGATAAATCGAGCAAAGGAGCTTGGTATTCTTGGAAACTTCCGATTTACCGGGTTTCTGAAGGGGCGCGAAGTTGAGGAAATGTTTACCGCTGCGGATGTGTATGTGATGCCGTCCGTATCCGAGCCATTTGGACTTACCGCCCTTGAGGCGATACATTGTGGAACTCCCGTTATAGTTTCAAAGACATCTGGCGTTTCTGAGGTTCTCAATCACGTAATGAAGGTGGACTTCTGGGATGTCGAAGAAATGGCGAGGCTAATTTCCAAAGTAATTGGTGATGAGTCGGTGGGTAGAGAGATGGTTATAGAGTCAAAGTCGGACATGGGGGTGTTGCGCTGGGATGTTGCGGCAAGGAGTGTGATGGATGTCTATCGGTCTACGGCGTGTGCTCGTTCAACGCTGTTACCTGCCGTGCAGCAGTCCCGATAACGGCGGGATACTTCGGGCGGGAGATGAGGCTCTGTGCGGCCTTTATGCTATGCGTTGCGCCTCGATATGCCTGTTTTTTAGATATCACCCGAGCAAGACCGATTGAGAGCATTACAGGTTCGAATGGTTCGTATATAACCCGAAGACGTGAAAACCGTACTTTTAAACCTGAGTTCGACGTAAGCACTGCGGTAAATGGCTCAAATTACTTCATCCACTTCGTTGCTCATGATATAAAATGCTCGACATAGCAAGCTATGCTTGTGCTTTTATATCACTGCACGCCTCGTGTCTAAAGCAATTTCAACCATTTACCTTTGTTCTTACGTCGAACTCAGGTTAATATTGTCCGTGCACAAGCGGAACTTCCCAGTTTTCTTCATCTGCCGCAGCTTCCGATGCAGAAGAAATATCTCCGGCGCCGGTCTCAGCTAAGATCTTTTCGGCCTTTTTCATCCACTGGGTGTCATCCGAATGAATAGAAATCAAAATTCCCCCTTCTTTCATTTTTCCTTCATATCTTCTGGCCTCGTATTCTGGAAAACTCGCCCCTATTAGGGCTCCAATTAGCCCCCCGGAGACCCCGCCCACTCCTGATCCTGCTAAGGCTCCCATGATCGGTCCAGCTGCGACAAATGGACCGACTCCCGGTATTGCTAACACTCCGATCCCCGCTAACAAACCCAGAACCCCCCCGATTACAGCGCCGGAGCCAGCTCCAATTGTAGCCCCCTCTGGAGATTTGGTCTCATTAGTGTGTAAAAAATCCCTGGAAGTACTTGGTGTTGAAAGCATTACCGAAATATCAGACGTCCTAAAGCCCGTTTTCTTAAGGCTTAGGACCCCGTTGTCCACGGCCGCTCGAGAGGGATAAACGGCATAGGTGACTAAGTTCCTTTGATGTTGCTTATCCATAGGGCTCTCCTTAGTAAATGTTTTATAATTGCTACCCCTATACGCCATTATCTAGAAAACGCACGCTATATTCTGTCTCGACAATAGAGCAAATAAAAGAACCATTAGATATGAGTATTGTCATGTACATGAAGAGTCGCTTTTCTCTACGGGT
>JBIIDM010000211.1:0-5629 GCA_044238365.1 Bdellovibrionota bacterium
CCTTACCGCGTTCCTTTTGCGCGTGAAGCACACCCTCCCAACTCTGCTGTAAACAAACCTTTATATCTGCAGTGCCCGCTAATGCGTATAAACCATCAAGTAGTAAAATATCGAACTCGCCATAATAAATCTCCTTAAGAGCGATAGGACGGTCATCCTTCGTAATATCGATCACCGGTGTTTCAACCGAAATTCCTTGCCTTACGCCCCGCTCGATTTCTCCAATAAGCGCCCAGTCATACTCCTTATATCCAATGACCGAGCTCAGCCTGCCCTCCTCGAAGGCCTCAGCACGCAATCTACCACGCTCCAACGCCGGAACCACATAACAATTGTCAGTCGAATAACACACACTTCGCAGACCTTTCAAACCAAGGTAGGCCCCGATACAATACCCCACTTCCGACTTCCCCGAACCCGACGGTCCAGATATAGCAACCACACTCTTTTTACCAGGTCTAGTTAGTCCAGATTCCTCCATATGCCGAGCAATCGCCGCTCCGATATCCCAATGCTTGTCTTCCAGAAGAAAAGTATCTCCCGGATTTAAAAACGTGACCCCGGAATGGAAGCTCTGATTCATCTTGATCTTCCCAATCATTCGATTTTCTATTCCGCAGTCCAAAGCAGCGCTGTTTTCCATTCTCAACTCCAAGTCAAATTTCTAAAAGAGTACTTAGACATCAGAATATCCCATGGTCGAAGAGAAGTCGAGCATAAGTCCCCGGGACTCAAGGCAGCTGTACGCATTCGCCTTGCAGTTGTATTGAAGAAGTCTTTTCGTGGTTATTAAATGTATACTTCGCAAGGGAGCCCTGCGTTTTCAGAAAGCCACAACCATCACCCCTACAACGTTATCTTATTCATGTACGGACACATCTCATATTTGTAAATAAAAGTCTATAGATTACTACTTTTTATTGAGCAGTTTTCAACCCCCAATCGTCTCCGGCGTTTTCCTTCGCCCTCTGAACAAGATTAGACAGCGCGGCTTGCTCATCCAGGTCAGAACTAAAAAGTAGGCTGGGATCTTTTTCCAAAAGATCAACTACCAACGGGGTGATTCCAGAACTTTCAGGTATTCCCCGAAGCGGCAATTCGGTTAGGCCATCAGTCATGACAATGATTTCTGTTCCAGGTTCCAGATTATCAAACCTGGTTACCTGAACCTCATCTACAGGCAACAACCCTATCGGCGTCCCGGGTTCGTTGATTACCTGAACTTCACCACTTGACTCCTTAATGTACACTAGCGGAGCTCCAAGAACACTGCCCTCCACCGTACGGGTCGAGGGATCAATCACAAGCGCTGTTACTACGAAGTGCTTATCCTTGAGCATAGAGGGTTCCCCGGTACCCGGCTCCTCAGTAACAAGCCGATCGATCAAACGAATTGCACCATCAGGGCTATTTACTGAATCCAAAGCCTGATTGTCGCTAAGCCGCTCATGCAACGTACAAATAAATTCACCCCCATCAAAACTGACTTCCAATATTGAAATGAACTCTAACCGATGGCTCACCGACTTGCTCATCGAGCGGGAACCCTATATCGAATCCAATCGGTCCAATAGGCGAAAGGTACCGCGTGCCAAACCCGACACTCTTTCTATAATTAAACAAATTATTTATATTACTCTGAAGCGCCATATTACCAGTATCCCAGAAAACGTGCGTTTCCAGTTCGTTTGCCGCCAGATACTGCAACTCGAATGAATTGTTCTGCACCACCTCGCCACCGATAACGTGGCCATCGGCTCCCTGTGGACCAAGGCTGTTTTCCCGAAATCCTCGAACTGTTAAACGCCCTCCAAGATAAAAGCGCTGAGATATCGGCACAACTTCATTGCCTCTAAGGCTATCGGCCCAACCCCACCGGGTAGCTCCAGCAAGGGTAAATCGATCGCTCAGAGGTAACAATCCGGTAGTACGTGAGTTCGCCATATAAAAGGATGGTTGAGAAAACAATGCTGGGTCAGCGACCTTATAATCAAAGGAGGAGGTAAAGCCCGAATGGGGACGAAGCGGTTGATCCCGGAAGTCAAACGTTGTAGTCCCACCAATAAACCCTAGTATGACATTCCCAGAATCGTACTGTCCCAAACGGACATCGTCAGGCACATCAGTTATTGTTTCCGACGCCAACGTATACCCCAAGGAAGTAGTGGCAGAAGAAGAAAGCGGAAAATGCAACGAGTTAGTTGTGCTCAAACGCTCAACATTGAACTCCTGAGTAAGATTGGTGAGTTTCTGAAATCGTAGGTCACTATAAAGAGAGGCGCTGGATCCCCAAACCTCGGGGTGAGTATATAAAATACTTGTCACCCCCTGACTAACGGCTGCCTGACCGGAATCAACATAAAGGTCAACCCTAGAGGTTATCTTCCTGCCATCCGCAAAAAAACCTCGGTCTTCCACTTCTCCAAAGACATGTACTCCAAACAGGGAATTTGCACCCACACCCACTATAGTTGATTTCAACTCTCGCTCTTTAACTCGCACCAGAAGATTCTCCGTGAGCGAGTCCAGAGCGCCATCTTCCGGAAGCATCTCGACCGAACTGAAAAGACCAATTCGGGTCAAACTCCTGCGGGCCCTTTCAAGGTCCTCAGTTTGCCACGGATCTCCTCGTTTTAATTTCAACCGTTTTAATATCTCTTGAAGCTTTACTACTTCACGCCCCTCAATTGTAATCTCACCGATCGTTGTTAGTTCTCCAGGTGTAATCTTATATACCACCTTTTTTGCCTCAACATCATAGCGAGATTCAAAGGTGGCTGATCGGTAGCCCTTCGAGACCAATTCGCCTATTCGGTCGGCCACCGCCTGCGAAGCCTTGGTTGTCGAATACGGGTAAGACAGTGTGTCTAATGAACTGGCAATTAGCCCTGGCTCAATCACGATTTCTGGGGAATATCGGGGTTGACCCTCCTCAATTCGATATTCTATATCGATTTCTCCCGGACTATCAGTTTCCTTAATACGTGAAACAACCTCGACATCGAAAAATCCAAGCTGAGAGTATATTTGACGAAGATCATTCTCGTGGTATTCGATATCCTGTTCGATCGCGTAACGGGGCTGTTGAAAGTCGGCCGCGGCATCACCCATCAATTCAAAAAGCTTCTCTGTCGATACTGCCGTGTTTCCCTTTACGATTACCTTTCGAACCACGACACGCCGTTCCTCCTGGATATACACATGAAAAAAAGCGACGTCACCTTCGGCCACTTCCTCATAGTTCACCACCGTGAATAAATACCCATCTTCGATATAAAGTCGTTCAATGCCCTCTACCCCACGCCGTAGAGTATTAGTGGTTATTACCTTGTCGTAATCAAAAAGCCCCATGGCCTCTTTGAGTTTATGTTCATCAAATATACGAGCTCCCCAAAAAGTAACATGAACAGGCGTCCCTTTCACTATATCAACAAGGAGTGTTCTCCTATTAGGTTCGACGGATGGAACAAGCGTTGCAGTAGCACTCGCTCTTAAATGATCCTTCTTACGAAGCATCTTCACAATGGCCTTGGAAACTCCACCGAGAACAGAACGCTTCGCCGGAGTCTTGACAAATTTATCTCGTAAAGGACTTTCAAGATTAAATTCACTGACCTCATCGCCGATAAATTGAATATCGCTGATCAGCGTCTGGGGGCCTTCATCAATCGAAATTGAGAGTGTCCTACAAAAAGCACCGCTTCGCCTGCACTTAATCTTTACCGTTGTATCAAAAAACCCCGCATCACGATAAAGGCCAAGCAAACGCTCCTTGATGGGCAGAATTCGGTCTTGAGTAATACTCTTGATTTCAGTGAGCCGACCCGCATCCTTCAAAGCCTGTGTGTCAAAATATTGGTGACCCGCAATCTTCAAAAATGTCTCGCGCTGACTGTCTTTGGATAAGTTATACGACAGATCCACCGCGATCGCATTGTTTAAGTTGGTACTTGCTGATTCAACTCCGAAACTTAGCTCATATTTTGATCCGAACCTATTATGGATCTTCAAACTGGAGCTGGTTACGTTTCCACCAAACAAAGCTTGTGCACGGATGAACGCCGTAGACAGGATTCTTTTCTCAGCGACCATCGAAGGTTGAACTGAGGCAGTTAACGCATTGTATGTTGGTTCCAATCCGAAATAATCAATTCTTGTGATATCATCAAAGAAACCACCCAGCACAGAAGGGAGGCCAAACTGGAAAATATCTCTGGCGGATAATGGCGCTGATCCGCTACGCCTTGTGAGATCCTGCAACACGCCCTGCTGGCTCGTAGCAAGCATAGTTAACAGCTCTGACTTCGGGATATCACGATCGGATGTCAGATCAATCTCCGGATTTTCTAAGGGCCCCTTAGCCTCAAGAACAACGGTAGTAGTTTCTCCTGCTCTTGTCCTTACCACTGTTTCCCCTACCAGGAACAGCGTCGGTCGATGATCTATTCCCTCGAACGATATGCGGCCAGAATTTATATCAAACTGCCTGTTATTAAGCCCAAACCATCCCCCCAAGGTGTTCAGCTCTCCTTTTACAACCGGCGATGCCAACGTACCTACAACAGACAACTGAGCATTCAGTTCAGCTTCCATGATATTCGTAGCAATGAACAAATCTCGTTCGGCGCTGATATTCAGGGAGAGCAGGATCTCAGGTATCGATGCCGGTGGGCTCCACTTCCCCTTCTCCAGAAAAGCCTGCCGAATTGATCGAATCAACGTAAAGAAATCAAAGCTCTTTCGGAATTCGGCTTCCTTAATTACAATGTCACCTTCAATTCTTGGCTTAAGATCCGGTGTCGCACCTAATGAAATCTCTCCCCACCCCACGAGATAGGCCTCACCAAGTGGCTCGACAAGAACATCTTCAAAAGTCGCGTCTACCTTTGAGCGCGCCAGCGCAAACGGGAATAACTGTCCGGCCATAAAAACCTTACCTTGATTCAAGGTAGCGGACAAATTGCCAAATTCAACGACCTGATTATCAAATTTTAAATCGCCCTTCAGATCGTCAATCTTAATCCCGGCCGATCCCTGCGCTAGATGAACCCCTGCAAGATTTGCATTTCCCATGATAGCAATTGAAGACCACGGTCCGCTTAGAGTGGCATCCGTGGTAATCGTGCCTCGGAGTTCATCAACACTCGGAAAAAGCGTTGCAATGCTCTCAAGCGACATGCTGCCGTTGAGCTGCATATCCTTTATCCCTTCCAGAATTCCAATTGACCCCTTAATTCCCAAGGATTGATTAACTGCACTCACCCGTGCCTGTTCTATGCGAATTTCCCCCTTACGGATCAACAGAGAAGGCGGAAGTTCAACCTCGAGCACCGCCGGTGGACATCCAACATTAAGGTTACCAATATCAACCCTACCGTTTCCGGCCAAAAGCGAATTCCATTCAAAATCATAATCTAAAATCACTGCACCATTGATACAAAGTGGCACGGCATAGGATTGGGGGATGCTCCTTGCTTCAACCCTCAGGGTCCCTCCTCGCGGCCCCATCCGTAGAACACTACCGACTTCCCCCTCACTCTCTTCGCTCTCAATAACCGCCTCTCCTTTACCTCCTGTGACATTGTGCCGAGTCAGTAGACGTTGACCGTTTCTGAAATCAAGGGCCGTC
>JBIIDM010000052.1:0-19180 GCA_044238365.1 Bdellovibrionota bacterium
GTGAATGAGGCGTGGTACTCCACGCCGCAGTGAACAAAATCAATCATTTGACGAAGAGATTGGGAAAATACCTGAGCAGTTACTAAATTTTTAGACAATCCTACACTTGATCCTGAGGTAAGAGAGATATTGCAGAGGACACAGAAGGAAATTTTGTCAAGAACCGATCCCGTACACCATAGAAAGAGTCTGATTGCTAAGACTAACAATCGTGAGCCAAATGATGGCATTCGGCAACGATTGGAAAATGTTGTAAAAGTATTCGATAAATTACCCTTTTCACAAAAAATAACGTATGGCTCATTTAACGCTCCCTTATCCGGCGAAGGATATCGGTGCAAATCTGGCTACTGAAATAAACCGTGCTACTGAACTTAACAAAGCATACTTCTCGCTTCATCATAATAACGTTCCTGATATATTCTTCGAAGCACTATAAACTTTAGAACAAGAGCAAAAACTGGAAGTAAGAGCATGCATAGCATGTCAAATACTTTACAATGCTTTCTCTAACATATTACAACGGCGGTAAAAGCTAAGTCGTTGTACAACACAATTAGGCCCGATAAGATCGATGTCCTGTAATCGTTCACAGCCCTTGGGGAGAAATTTGCCCTTCCCGTATATTACCACTGATTTAAGGTTTAGAAAAAAAAGTACTATGCTAAACTACCCACAAATTAAGGACACTTCGTAAAGTCCGACCCCGTTAAACAAAAAGGGCAAAATGCCGCAGGTAATAGTATCTACAACAACCACACTTGACGGCTACCTTGATGACTGCTCTGACCGTCGGCTGATTCTCTCAAGCAAAGAAGATACTCTTGAAATCCACCGGCTTCGAACACGAGTCGGGGCAATTTTAATTGGCGCTGAGACTCTAAGAAAGGATAATCCTCAACTGAATACTCGCTATGCGGAGATTCAGCCAAATGTTCAACCTACTAAGATTGTTGTTACCAATAGCGGAAATATTGACTGTACCGCAAACTTTTTTTCGGATGGGTTCGGGCAGAAAATCGTTTTCTGTGGCCCGAATACGCCCTCTAAAAACCTAACTCGACTTTCGAAATTCGCTACCGTAGTGCCGTGCACTCAGAAAATTACTGCCAAGGCGATACTTGAATACCTTACCGCTAATGGAACAAACCAACTTTTGGTTGAGGGAGGTGCTATAATTCAAGAGCTGTTCTTTGCCGATGGTTGTGTAGATATTCTGCGGCTTGGGCAGGCCCCCTTATTGCTCGGCAAACACGGCCGCGCTCGCTTTCTTTCTCGCGGTGAAATCTTCCCTTCTGAACTCACTGCTCTCTCCACTCAAACGTTAGGCAGCACTGCGGTTACGTGGTATCAGGTCAAAAGTAATTGTGAATTCCTGCGACGAGCTGCTGCATTAAAAAATTTTCCAACGAAGGATAATCCTACTCACGTAGGGGGCACCATTATATTGAGCAAATATGGCGAGGAAATAACTGGGACAAGCGGGGAAATATCACCTGCCTGTCATCCTACAGAGGCAGCTCAAATCAAAGCGCAACAACTTGGCATTAATATTCAAGGAGCCATCGTATTCACTTCAGTCGAACCAACGAACTGTTGTTGCTCATCCTTGATCCAGAGTGGTGTTGCCAAGGTTGTAGTTCCCAGTCATCAAGTAAATACCAAAGAAGGTGCTAACGTCGAGGCGTTGCTGAAAAAGGCGGGTATAATCGTTGTACCTTGTGATATTTCCACCGGTGGTCTGTAGAGAAAGTCCTTTACCTAAGCCATAGCACCATCACCGGCCATCTTATGTAAGTCCTCGTTCGACGTAATTACTCGCATCTTCTGCTTTCCGACACACACATCCACCATTCGTCTGAGCCGTCTGAACATCGGCTCCTGACGATAAGGAACCCCATTGCGCGCACAGATTGCTTTGACCTCAGGCTGAATTAATCGGTACTGTCGCATCGGCAGATCGGGAAAGATATGGTGTTCAATCTGATAGTTCAACCAAATACTCAGATAGTCGATAAAGTCATTACCACACCGGTAATTAACGGATCCGAGAATCTGCGTGACGTAATATTCACGTTTGTCTCGATAGTGAAAATCAAATCGATAGATATCATCGGCTGTATGATTCGGCCCAATCACGACGAACGAATGGATGTTTGTAAAAATCTCAGCGAGTATTTTATTCCCTAACACGAACAGGACCGTTGTAAGGCCACCAAAAGGATAGAATAAAAGCGGCAAAAGCACAAAATGAAGTGTTCCATACGGCAAGTAGCATTTCATCCATAACGTCCTCACCTCCTTTCTTGATAAATCGAATGCATTCTTGATCGTCAAATATATTATATGCTCTTTCTTTACTCGGTTTGAATTTTCAGGGTTTAAAACACTGACTGTATTCGGTGCGTAGTACGTAAACTTCCAGGTACAAGCCGCTATAAATAACAAAATATACTTCAACCAATATGGGATATTCAAAGATCGAAGATACTCAGTATGACGTTCGGCCACATCTGGATCATGTGCCTCACCAGTATGATAATGATGAAGAATGTTGTGCTCGTAATCCCAAGCTTCTGGTTGTAGCCAATCACCCCAATCGATAAAACGGCGCCAGCCTCGCGCAAAACCTTTGCTCGTATATCGCTCTGGCACCCCGTCGATCTTATCATATCCACGATGCATAATATGGTGAGCAAGCAGCCATCGAGTAAAATGACCCATGCTGATGCAAAAGGCCGTAATAGGATTCGGAAAGAGCCATATGGTGCCGTAACCAATGCACGACAGGCCTCTCCCCCACCATTCAATTTTTCTAAGGTGGTTAAAATCCTCAATTGTTAATTCCTGATTTACTCGAAGGCGCAAAGCCTCTAGCTCTTCGGCAAGGCGATCAATATTCATTACCAAAACCAACTCCAAAGTGAAAACCCACTTACTACCCCCAACTGTAAACGCTGACCAAAAAAAGGTCGATCCTCGCCGACGAAGCCAGATGTCAATAGCCCGCCCAATAAATATTGAATTCCTTCTGTTTTTTTTTGAGTCCTGTCAAACGTGTTTCACCGGCGGCTAGCAGGATGTCAATTATAGGCAAAACCATTACGACCAAGGACTACGTCGTCACAAGCCAGTCAACTACTTGATGACTATTGTTAACACCCGAGAACCATTGCGACAAAATAATGTTTGGTATATTTCGGGGTATTCTACATTTGCCGTTTATCCTAAAAAGAGCAGTTGAAGTGACCTCTTTTTACTTGAATTCATGGAAGATGCTACAAACATTCTCCTTATAGGTGATATCGGCGTCGGAAAAATAGTTGTTAGGTTCAATTAATGCGGTGTTAGTTTCCATCAGACTTTGGGGGGGGGTTGCTCGCTTGCCAATAGCAATATTGGTCGGTTTCTTCAGCTGTTCCCGGAGTCAAAAAATTCTCAATAAATACAAAAGAGTACAGCAATATTTTTAAAATATTTGCGCGCACTATTGTAGTTTTTTTTAATGTCAGTTCAGCCTATGAAAGCTACAACACACTGAATTCACAGGGTGAATTCGCGATCAGCGAAGAGGGACGAAGTCCCTGGGCCCGAGCGCCGAGCGGGAATAGCTGACTTTTGCACCAATTTTATAGCCCTACAATAGAGCACTACTTAACATGTCGGATAAAGGGTGTCTTATCAATATACTTTTCTCTAAGTAACTGTTGTAACATGCGCTCTGAAGCAAGTCTTGCTTCTTCAGGACCCACCAACACCCGAAAATAATACCGTTCTTGAACCTTTGCTTTTTCGATGATTACAGCGAACCCAGAGGCTTGTAGTTTCTTTGATAGCATTTCGGCATCCGATTCGAGCGCCGGGGCAGAAACCTGCACAAACCACCCCTTCTTGAGTTTTGCTTGATCTACCTTTGGAACATCGTCTCCCTGAGACGCCGCTTGATCGAGCGCTGTAGCTGCTGGGATAATCTCAGCTTCTATCCCCTTCTTCCGTCGGTCCACTCGCAGGCGATCCACAAGCGATCGTGACTCTGTGCCAGTTTCAGCTCCCGGCGCAGCGGAAGTCGCTCCTTCTGTCGGTTCCTCGCTTCCCGTTGGCAACAATGGCGCAACATCAGTACCCGCGCTCGTCGATTCATCAGCTGGCACATCACCGTACCCTTCGAGGGATAATTTGGCGTAAATATCAGTAGCAACCTCGTTTAATCCCTGATGTGAGTTGGCCGTTATCTCTACCGGCAATTTCGTAACATATCGTTCTGAAGCATCAAGGGCCAGGACGATACCCTGCTCCCGTCCCGAGTGGAACCCAACGACGTACGTGACTATCGTCAAAAAGACCAATACAACCGCACCCGCGGCTAACTGCGGTAAGGACAGCTCAAATCTTGATGACTTCAGAAGACCCCATCCCTTCATAACGCATTCTCTCAAAATAGTTCGACTCTTTGCGAACGCATTCTCTGGTCGGTCGATGCCATCTGTCAAGCCTGAACATGCATTCCTGGCATTACACTGAAAAACGTAGGGAGCAATTCCTAGCCGGTGGTTCAAAACATAACCGACCAGCCCTCGAAAGGGTCAGAGAATGAGTCAGCACTCCTGCCTCCACCCAGATTACCTGGGATAATATTGGGGAGAAAATGGGGGTTGAGCGTGGATTCGGGCTAAAGAGCTCCTACGTCGAAGCTTCTTCAATCCAAACGGAAACACTTCTTCCATTACAGCGAAAGACTGCATTCCCTTGAGCATCCGAAGTTATCACATCGGAGACCGAACCAGTGATGTCAACGAACCGTTTACTGCAACGACCAATAAACATCTCCTTACGCCCGTCACTTGAATTCGATAGAAGCACTGCCATGGCCCTGGGATTGACTTCGTCTCCATCAAAGGTCCAACCTATAGTGCTCGCATGATCAAGATAATCTCGTTGCTCCCCGTGGCAATAGGTACCACGAGCGTGAAGCAGGAGATCCAGGAACGGTTTAAATGATGGCATGTTCACCTTATAAACATTGCCATCTCCCCCTGAGCCTTCGTAGTCGGAACCGTAGTAATCAGCATAAAAGACACACGGATACCCCTGCCGTCTTAGAAGTATTATGGAATAGGCCAATGGCTTAAACCAGGGCTGGACGTCTGACTCAAGGGAACCTAATGGTTGTGTGTCGTGGTTCTCCACAAACGTTACGGCAAGCGTAGCTTGCTCCTTCATCAACGTGCCATCCAGTATTGTGGACATATCAAAGTCAGCACCCTTCTTGCTCGCATCAGAAAACTTGTAGTGCAACGGCACATCAAAGAGGTCGAACGCTCCACTAGAGTTAGAAATATATTGATGCAAGGGCGTAATTTCGGGCTCCCAATACTCAGCGACAGCGTAAAGAGGCTCACTACGACCAACATTGAGGGCACCAAGAAATTCAGTCAAAAAGGAAAAGCTAATATGTTTGGCAGCATCAATACGAACTCCATCGGCCTTAGTTGTCTCTAAATACCACTTGCCCCAATTTTTTATTTCAGCTTTGACCTCTTCGTTCGTAAAATCTATATTACAACCCATAAGATAATCGAAATTTCCCTTTTCTAACGACACACGCTGGTCAAAGGACTTACCTTCAAATAACAATACCGTTGATGTATCACTAGGCTGGTCTGCGTTGTATCCAGTTGCGCTGAAATGATGCCAATGCCATTGAAAATTCGAGTATTTGCCTTGGCGCGCCTCATACGCAAAATGGGTATACACAGTGGCATCGTAGGGCGATCCTTTGCTGACATTACGATCCTCCTCCGAATAGCCCGTAGCGCGGACTTTTTCGGTATTATCCCCAGAAAGTAAGTGGTCAATTGCGATATCCACATACACTTTAACACCGAGTTCGCGAAATCTTGCAATCGACGTTAGATAATCCGCTCGCGTCCCATACTTGGTCCGGACGCTGCCCTTCTGGTCAAACTCACCCAAGTCGTAAAAATCGTAAACTCCGTAGCCAAGTTCCCGATCGCCACCGGCACCCTTAAAGGCCGGAGGGAGCCACACCGCCGTAAAGCCCGCGTGGGCGAGATCTGCAGCGCTGTCTCGAAGACGCATCCAGTGATTACCATCGTGAGAAAGGTGTGTATCAAAGGCCTGAAGTATTACTCCATTAGACGGCGCTAATTTCATAGACATACTGGCCTCCATTAGTGGCATACCAACGAAGAGTATCCGTCGTCCCAAGGCACTGCATTATAGCACCATTGTCACCATTTCAACCATTTACCTTTGTTCTTACGTCGAACTCAGGTTATAAGGAGGCACGCCTTTATCCCAGGGCAATGATCACATAACTCCCCAGGCAGCCAGTTCGTCCTCTAACGCCTGACGATCCTGCTTTAACTGTTCAAGCTCCTTCTTCTGGGATCCCAAGGGCATTTCTGACACCGGGCCACCTGCATCGCCGCCCTGCTCCTTGCTAAGCTGCCCGGAAATCTCTTCCCCCTCCACGCTTTTGGGGCCCTCATTTTCGGTAATACCTCGCAAAAGTTCTGAAAGCTCCGCTTCCCGGGCCTGCAGAGCGCCTTGTAAGGGATCTTCGACCGCAAGCGTAGCCAGTGAAGACTTCATGGTCTCTATTTCGTGGGCGAGAATGAAGGCGTCATAGGCTCCCGCTGTGCAATCACTCAACTCGGGCGACAGCGTCGGTGTCATCGGCGTTGCTGTCTCCGGTAGGGTCTCAAGTGTAGGGGCTGCCGCGGTCGGAGCAGGTTGCTCAGCCTCAAACGTTCCAACAACATTCCATTCTTGACCACTTCGACTGACCAACCAGGCAATCGCCTTCGTTAATCCTTCCCTTGACATAAAATCAGCTTCTACGACCACTGTTCCGTCTTTCCTTGAAAGGCGAACGGCGTGGCTTTCAAGATAGCCCTGAGCATCAGTGGCAACAAGGTGGGACTCACTGACTTGATCCAGATCAACCCGAGCGTTCAGTCTTCCTGAAAAATTATATTTTACCAGAGTGTCCTGACCTTCCCCAAAGGCAACGGCCGCGAATGCGAACGCCAAGAGTAGCTGTGCCGAACGATCAAAAATAACTTGAAACGTTTCCCGCCCGTTATTCATTTACTTAATTTCCTAATGCCTGAAGAGCCGCAAGCCTCTTCTTTTCTAGTTCAATCTCATTATCAATTACGGGGGCAACTGCCAATGCAGCTACGGGCCTGATTTTGGAACTCTCCTGAGAGAGCAGTAACCGGGAGAGCCAAACGAGTCGACCGGCCGGTGTGGCTCTGACGGTATAATATAACTGACGAGCCAGATCCTTGCGATCTGATTGCAGTTCTTCCATCACGTTACTCAAGTCAGCTTCAGAAAGCGCACAAAAGCCACTCTCGGCCACTGTGCCGTCCAGGTCGAACTGGTGAACAGCAGGCGCGAGATTAGGACCTGGAGTAGCACGAGCCTCTACACGGTGCGGGCCAAATTCTTCTGTCCCATGTTCGAGGACAGCTTCGGTGCTCTTAAGTCCTTGGTTTTTGCCTTGTGAGCCGCCCGCACTCAACAATCGGTCCGGTGTATCAACAAGTTTCCGCAAGTACCAAGCGCCTATTCTTCCTCCGTTTACTTTAGAAACTGCAATGCTTTTCTTCTTTCCGCTGGCACCCCGCGAAAGTACGTCCCCATGCCACTTTGAAATCGACTCTGTCATCGCCGAACACGCCTGCTTGGAACCACACTCGGGCCTCTCCCAGGTAAGCTCGACTAATCCCTCCTGAAGGTCAAGCGTGAAGGGAAGAAGCAGATTTGCAACCCCGGAATAGGAATTCTTCATCTCCCTTACACTATAATCGCCTACTCCCCAGCTCAACCGCCCAGCCTGTCGAACAACAACAAGCAAGGGAAGACGCTCAACCACGCCAACCCGTTTCCCCGCAAGTACGATCTCGCCAAAATACGAGCCCGGCGTAAGCTCCGGAAATAGCGTCTGCGACTGCTTATCCTCCCCTAGGGTACCTACGTAGTCACAACCACCTACACATAAGCTCCCGAGGATTAGAAAAGATAAGCCCACTATGAGCATAAGACTTCTCTGCCGGGCTTGTGCCTGCCGGGCTTGTGCCTGCCGGGCTTGTGCCTGCCGGGCTTGTGCCTGCCGGGCTTGTGCCTGCCGGGCTTGTGTAGGTGGCGGTTTACTCATAATGGAAAAGTACTAAAATAAGGAAAGCCAAAGGACCAAATTCCGTGCTACTCTCTGTGCCAAAGTAGCGTACCTTGGGTAATTGAGGCAACTTTCGATCTTGAATAGTCGAGGAGGTTGCCTTCAAACTTAAAGACGGGGAGGTCAGCGCCCCAATCCGCCCCCCCCCCCTTGGTTGATGTTCGCGAGAAAGTTGCAGACATTCTTAAAAAACAGAAATCGGACGAAAAATAAAACAACTCCTTATAAAGTTGCGCTCAAAAGCTGATATAGCATTTGAAAAATGACGGGTTCTGAGGTAGATTGTAAGGCATGTCATCGCAATTTCATAAAAATCTCTCGCTCTACTTTTCCCCACTCTGTATTTTCGGACAGGTCGCTCGCCTGTTCTGTGAGGAGTACCCGCGCATAGTAGAAACCAGAATCTCTTCAAGTGGCGCCTCTCCTAACCGTGATCCACGAAACATTCCCTCTGTTGAATTGGTTGAGGTCCCGTTGGGCATACCAAGTCCTGTACTGAATTCGGTGTATAGGCAAACTCCAACCTTATGCATTCACCCGTTTAAACCCACAAAGAATACAAACAGTAGCGTTAAAAAAACGAGCGCTGAAAACACGCGCGAAATAAAGGATGGCAGCGGTCAAAATCTGGTTGTGGATTCGCCCCTAATCATAGAAGATTACCGTATGATCTGGTATGAACTGTATGGACGGTTCCTCTCAGCGAATCACCATGCGACTGAGCGTGCGATTCTTGATGCGAGAACGACTCAACTCCTACACTCTATGGTTATTCCGCTGCTTACGTCATCCGTCGGAAGCCGGGTCATCAAAACATCACGTGGTGGCGTGGCGGGTTATATGGGGCCAGTTCCGGTACTAGGCAGCCTTAAATACCGACTGTGGACAGCGCCACTTTTGCTCCATCGACTTCGACGAAAGGCTGAAACCGTACCCCCGTTCGACGATGTCAGGCGCAGTACTATGGGCGCCGCGACGGATATGAACATAATGTCCAAGACAGCCGAGCTTGTCTATCGGGCAGCTGGCCAGGTCGTAGAGCGATTTGAAGCTCTCAGTCCCAAGTAGTTGTAACTGCTCAGGTATTTTCCCAATCTCTTCGTCACGTGATTGGAAAAATCCCTGAGTAGCTATAACGTTTTAACCAGACTTCAGAGGATAGACGCAATGCCTTATATTTCTGTCTTTGACATGTTTACTGTAGGCATAGGTCCCTCTAGTTCACATACCTTAGGACCATGGCGAGCGGCTCTAGCCTTTATCGAGCACCTGAATACCTTACCCAAATCGAATGACGTCATTCACGTCACTGTCGCGTTATACGGATCCTTGGCGCTCACTGGCAAAGGCCACGGCACCGATATCGCCGTGCAACTTGGCCTTTCCGGTTATGACTACACAACGATACCGCTTGATCTGGTAAGGGACGCTCCGGAAAAAATCACACAAACGAATAGAATACTGCTCGGCGGTAGCAACGAGATACCGTTTAATCCTAACTCTGATATTATTTTCCATTTCAACAAATCGCTCGATTATCATCCTAACGGAATGGTAATCGAGGCGTCTACGTTGAACGAAGTGATTCTTAGCGAAGAATTTTACTCCATCGGTGGTGGCTTTGTTGTTCTTCTAAAGAGTTCGATTGCAAACCTGGCGCCAACATCCATCCCTGCGGATCACCCACTGGGCTCGGGCGCCCCCCGCGAATGGAGTTCTGCACAGGCCTTACTTGAACACTGTCGGTTACCAAATGGAGACAACCGCTCAATCAGCGAAATCGTGCGCGAACAGGAACTTACTCTTCGATCGGCCGAAAAGATTCAGGAAAACTTGGAGGTACTATATGATACAATGCTTGAGTCTGTGTATCGTGGATGTGTGACTTCGGGTTTACTTCCTGGTGGATTGAACGTCACCAGGCGCGCTGCGGGACTCGCGGCGTCTTTACTGAAAGAGAAGTTTCCAGAATCGCCCCAAAGCCTTATCACCACCCTTCGTGAACAACGGTATCAATTTTCAGAAATTATAAAATGGATAGGTTGTTTCGCTATAGCGGTGAATGAAGAAAATGCCGCTTTCGGTAGGGTGGTAACCGCGCCTACTAATGGTTCTGCCGGTGTAATTCCGGCAGTATTGATTCATTATCTCTGTTTTGAAAATCGCACTGCACGGCAGCCTGATGTTGAGAAATTTCTAATGGTCGCGGGAGCCGTTGGGGCAATTTTCAAACAGGGTGCAACTATTTCGGCCGCGATGGGCGGTTGTCAGGCGGAGATCGGTGTGTCTTCGGCAATGGCCGCGGCTGCTTTAACGGAGTGTTGCGGAGGTTCGCCAGCACATGCCTTGATGGCCGCCGAAATTGCCATGGAACATCACCTGGGGATGACCTGTGATCCGGTCGGGGGACTGGTGCAGGTACCGTGCATCGAACGAAACTCAATGGGTGCTATAAAAGCCATCATGGCCTCACAGATCGCACTTGCAAGTGATCCGCAAAAGGCAAAGGTATCACTTGATACTGTTATAAAAGTTATGTATGAAACAGCAAAGGATATGAACACAAAGTATAAAGAGACATCCTTGGGCGGATTAGCAACACGAGTTTCGTTAGCGCTGCCGGAGTGTTAGTGATGAATAGTGTCAGCTGGACCACAGGCATAGTCACAGGAGGGTACGGTGTTGCCTCTGGGCGAAACAGAAAGAAATATCCGCGGGGAACCATTGAAATGCAGACGCCCTTCTTTCTTGAGCGCGGACTAGACCTCCGGGTTTATTTTTCGGGCACCTTAAATATTTCGATTGAACCGATTACCTGGAAGCCAAATGCACCGTGGCGTCATTTCAATCAGGTACAATGGTTTACACACCACGCGCCAGAAGATTTTTCGTTCTTTCAGTGTTTGCTGAAGTCCAACTCGACAGTCGTCGAGGGGCTTGTCTACTATCCTTCACCTAAAACGAAGGAAGTGCATTTTCATTCGGCCTCAATTATTGAAGTGCTCGCCCCATGGATTGATGATTTAGCAGTGGGTGATCTGGTTTCCGTAGGAGTCGATTCTTCTGAGATCGAGTTTCTCGAACCGTCGACCTGAACACTAGTTCAGGTTTAAAGGAGGTATAGTCTATGCGTACGCTTCTTCGCACAACAACCGTTGGCATTTTTCGCAGTATCATCCTGTGCAGTGTCATTATTGCCGTAATCTTAGCCAAAGGGCCAATCGCCGAGACTCAACCGAACCAATCTGAGTCAAATCTCCGTGCAGATTCAACTGATCCAGCTGACGTTGCTTCACCCGAAATTTTGAACGTAGGTACCGTTACCTGTGGGAAGTATCCAACGAGAAATAGGTGGATACCGGTTACAGTTCAACCGGAAACGACGAAAATAACACCCTTGACCCACGTCTTTCGAAAAAAATCAAAAATTCTAAAGGCAGCTGGAAAGATACAGGAAGCTCGGCAACTTAAATGGAAGCTTACCCGACAGCAACGAAAGTGTCGGACCATTGTGAGTTCTTCGGCAAACGGTCCAACGAACAACAGTGACACAACCCCGGTGCCACCGACACTGACCCCCATCGACTCACCCACCACAACCCCACCGGCAATCCCAACTCTAGCTCCTACACCCCTGCCGGATGTTCCAATGCCGCAGGTCGCTCCTGGAAGCTTCTCGTTTTCGCTCATTGATGCCTGTGCAAATCGCGCTGTCTTAGGACTCTCCTCAGAGTGGGCAGCACAACGAAATCGAGTACCCTTTAGTTATTCAATCCGTGCAAATGCCGAGAGCGGCGTACAAAGTGTGCGATTTAGCTATAACGGGTTTTCTGAGTTAGATAACTCCCCTCCTTTCTCGCTATTTGGGGACAGGAGCCAGAACAACATAGTTGACTACCTGCCAGGGGAGCTACCACTCGGAAGGACCCTTCTTGAAGTTAAAGGGTACGCTTCTCCCGACGGAGCGGGGCTACCGATTGCCACTGCGCTGCTCACCATCAATATGCAACCAAACCCGTCAGACCCAACAGCGATGCTCTTAGACCAGATTCCCACTCTTACTCTTCCTCCGGAACTCACCAGTGTTTCCAGATTCGAGATGGACCCTTCGGGGTGTGTAGCACTTGAGGGCCTCAATGACGAGGGTGCACCAGCAGCATTCCAATTAATAGACGAGACACAGTCGTGGATGGCCATCACGGCCACTCAAAGTATCGACGATAGTACTGGCGTAGCTGAAGGGTACCAGAAAATCGCGTCGTCAAATTCCACAGCCCTCCTCACCTATCAAAAGGAACCTTATGAATGTGGTTGGAACGGATTGAGTACTCTAATCGCCGGTGCACTAACAGATAGTACATCCCCTTTCACCGGCTGTGTTAGTATTGAACAGGCCGTAGCGATATCCGGCGGCGATAATTTCGGATTACTCGGAACAGCTTTTACCTATGCCGAGGACACCGACCCGGTGGCAACACTGCACTTGGCGCGGGTTCAGGGAAATGGGACGCCCATATGGAAGACGGTTCTTCCGTTTACCCTGCTGTCAACATTCAACGTTCACAACATCGCATATATTCCCACATCTAGTACGGCGGCCCTTAAATCTGAGGGGTTATTTGCAGTGCTACTCTCAGTCGGCGATGACCCGTCAGGTCCAGTCCTCCCCACGCCGCTTTTGCCGGGTACGAATGTGCTGTTTATTGATGCTCTCTCTGGGATAATAACACGCAATCAGTTCTTCCCAGCAGCCGAAGAGCCATTAAGAGTTGCCGGGCTTGGCTACAATGCCTATGGCCTGCTCTCCCTCAGATCCAGCATGGGTGGAGCCGAGCCTACGCAAAGTATAGTCGTAAGAGTTGTGAGGTAAGCAACCATAGAAAATTGATTGTGATTTGAAGCCCTCGCCCTTTATCAAACATTGCGCTAGATAAAATTCTGACAGCCTGAGTTCGACAACCTGTTGTAATCTGTAACCTCTTGAATAATGATAATGAAGGCTACCGGATTACTTTTAGCAGAAATCAAGACGGTAGAGTGTAGGCTCATAACAATTTTCTCCACCTATTTTCTATGGCCAAACGAAAATCCAAATCATCTTCTGCGAAGTCCGACTCCAACTCCCATGTCGCACTCCAGAGTCCCGATCTAGCCCGATCCCGTCTCGGAGAAACCCTCGTGGGACACGAAAAACTGATGTGCGAACTGGGCGAGCTCTTTGGGAAAACCCGCTTTCCGCAGAGTTTGATGCTGGTGGGGAAGCCTGGACTGGGCAAGTCATTGATTGCGCGCCGCTGTGCGGCTCAGTTGCTCTGTCACACCAGTGCAGCGCCATCTAACATTGTTGGCGAAGACCTCCGTACGCCCGATAACACCACCAGTGCGGTGCCAGAGATGCGAGGGTGTGGGACCTGCGCTGCCTGTACTCAACTTATGAACGCCTGTCACCCCGACCTGCACTGGGTGGATGTTCGTACCGAAGCCGGAGATACTGAGCATATTCGGGACCTAATCGGCTCCCTGACTCTCGCCCCCTTCGACGGAGTTGCCCGGGTGGTTGTTCTGGATCACGCCGAACAACTCCACATCGCGGCAGCCAATGCCCTTTTAAAGAGCATCGAGGAGCCCCGAGAAGGCACCTACTTTATTTTGATAGTGTCGTCGCTGCTCTCCGTGCCAGTGACAATCAGATCCCGGTGTCAGCTATTCAACTGTGCACCGCTTTCCCTCACACAGATCGAAATGCTGCTCACGCATGTTGCTGCCCACCAGGCGCCCGACGAACGACGACGGATCGCCGAGATTTCGGACGGATCCTTTGGCACAGCGCTCAGTCTCCTTGAGCACCACCACGACTACCGTAGCGCACTATTAGAAATTTATAACGGAGACGTAGACCGTGCGGCCCAGCTCGCCAAGCAGATTTCGGCGTTGATCGCCAAGGAACGTACTCTCGCTGGCACCTACCTGGGCTTATTGCGGGCGACCGCGCGATTTGAAATGCTCCGCAAAGTACCGCACAATTTTCGTGCAATAGAAAATTCCAACCACAATGACATTGACGAAGGGTCTCGGCAAGCGTATAGAGGGTGGGCCACTTTTATCGCGAACTCGGTTGATGCAGAACAGATTATCGTAGAACGGTACATCCCCCCGGAGCAGGTCCTGCACCCGCTTTTTCTCGCACTTGCTGAGAACCGCGATTATCGTCTTGTGGAACAGACCTACCTTCGATAAACAGTTGCTTTATCGGCTAACCAGCATTAAGGCCAGCATTAAGGCCAGCATTTAAGGTAGGACGAGTATCCTAACAAACATCCCAACACCTACATAACAACACCTAGGTCAGGAAACGTGCTTAAAACAGATTAATGAGATAATTACTACTATAAAATCACTGAAACCCCAAAATGACTGAAACCAATACTGCTCCCCTTCCTACCACCGCCACTCCGGCTGCACCGGCTTCTGCTGACACTCAGGCAACCTCGGCTGTGATTAGCCCCGTTATAAGCATCGATGAGTTCGCAAAAGTAGACCTGCGGGTGGCAGAGATCCTCACGGCTGAACCAGTCGAAAAGTCTAAAAAACTCCTGAAACTTCAGCTTTCTCTTGGATCTGAACTTGGAACACGCCAAATCGTCGCCGGCATCGCCAAGGACTACGCACCTGATACTCTGGCAGGGCGAAAGATCGTTATAATATCGAACCTCGCTCCAGCAACACTTGCTGGCGTAGAAAGCAACGGAATGTTACTCGCCAGCACCGATGGTGCCGGGCGGGTTATTCCACTTGATCCGGGGCAGGATTCTATTCCGGGCTCCCGCGTACGATAAGGTCTCTTAATGAAACCGTTACTGATCGATAGTCATACACACCTGGACCAGGATTGCTTCGCTGAGGATCTTGAAGAGGTAATCGCCCGTGCCCATGAGGCTGGAGTCACCCGGTTATTAACAATCGGCGCAGGCGGTGGCCCGGACGAGCACTATCCGAATGGCCTCGCATCAGCCTACCGAGCAATCGAACTCATTGAACGATTCCCTAAAATCCATGCTGCTGTAGGCGTTCATCCGCACGATGCTGGCGGCGCCGCCGCCGACCCTGCCTACCTTAATTCGCTTCTTGAATTAGCAAGGCATCCAAAAGTGGTCGCTATTGGCGAAATCGGGCTAGACTTCTTCCGGGACTGGTCGCCATTTGAGTCCCAGCGGGTTGTTTTTCGCGAGCAAATAGCCCTTGCCCTTGAGGTAAAGAAGCCGATTATCATTCACTCCCGCAACACTGCGGGCCTGAATGATGCAGGTACCGAATGTCTGGCGACCTTACGCGAGTTAGGTGCAGAGCGCGTTGGAGGGGTGTTTCACTGCTTTAGTGAATCGTCAGATTTTGCTAAGCTGCTTGCCGATATGAATTTTAGGGTATCTTTTCCAGGTTCTCTGACCTTTGGGAAGGCCGAACAGCTAAGGGCGGTCGCCAAGGAGATTCCCCTAGAACAAATATTAATTGAGACTGATGCCCCGTATATGGCACCTGAACCGCACCGCGGAAAGCGGTGTGAAAGCATGTACGTAACCGAGGTGGCGTTGGTGTTGAGCGAAATTAAGGGAATATCATATGAGGAGTGCTGTCGCGCCGTCACCAGTAATACCCTGGCTCTATTTCCGTTGATGCAAACTAACCACTAAAGTCAGTTATACTAAAGTCAGTGAATTGTCGAACAGATATATACGTTATTTTTCATAACTAGAGGTGCAATGAATACATCAAGTCCAACAACCGCCCTTCGAGAATACCTGCAGGAAGTTCCAGCCGCCGCTCAGACGAGCGAAATGCTCGCATACCTAGCTAACCTGAGCGTCATTGCGGAAAAAAATCCCAAAATCGCTCAGATGATTGTACAGGAACTATGCGATCAGCGCTCCCACCTCAAGTTGATCGCGAGTGAAAATTATTCCTCTGTAGCATCCCAGTGTGCTATGGGAAACCTGCTCACAGACAAGTACGCTGAGGGATATCCAGGCCACCGTTTTTATGCGGGATGCGGCAATATTGATGACATTGAAGCACTCGCCTGTGCCGAAGCCAAGACACTCTTCGGCGCAGAGCATGCCTATGTGCAACCACACAGTGGCGCCGATGCAAACCTGATTGCTTTCTGGGCAATCCTTCATACCCGTGTGGGAAATCGAGTCCTTAAGGACTGGGGCGACAAGAAAATTAACGATCTATCCTTTGATGACTGGCAACAATTCCGAAGGGAACTTGGCAACCATAAAATGTTGGCGCTAGACTATTATTCTGGCGGACATTTAACGCACGGGTATAGATTTAACGTATCAGCCCAAATGTTCGAGTGTCACTCGTACGCCGTGCGCAAGGATACGGGCCTACTTGATTATGATCAGATCGAAGCACAAGCCCGGGACGTCAAGCCATTAATCCTACTTGCCGGATACAGCGCCTATCCCCGTGCTATTGATTTTTCCCGAATGCGTGAGATAGCTGACGGTGTCGGCGCGGTGCTGATGGTAGATATGGCGCATTTTGCTGGTTTGGTTGCCGGTAAGGTATTTAAGGGCAAGTACAATCCCATTCCGTACGCACATATCGTAACCTCTACAACACATAAAACCTTACGCGGACCACGTGGTGGTATCGTTCTCTGTGTAGAAGAATTCCGCGAGCAGGTTGATAAGGGGTGTCCACTAGTGATTGGTGGGCCACTCCCACACGTAATGGCCTCTAAGGCGGTGGCCTTTAAGGAAGCAGCCACCCCAGCTTTTGAACAATATGCCGCGCAAGTCGTTACCAATGCTCAGGCACTCGCGGAAGCCTGTTGTGCAGAAGGAATGAATGTCGTTACCGGGTCCACGGATAACCATCTGCTACTTCTTGATGTACGCGAGTTCGGCCTTAACGGGCGCCAGGCAGAGAGCGCTGTCCGAGAATCTGGCATAACATTGAACCGAAATTCCCTCCCCTTTGATCCGAATGGCCCATGGTTTACCAGCGGCCTGCGCGTTGGCACGCCAGCGGTCACCACACTAGGTATGGGGCCGGCAGAAATGAAGGAGATTGCTGCTATTATTAAACTCGTATTGGAGTCAACTTCAGCCGCCATCATAAAGACTGGAAAGGATGCCGGAAAGCCGAGCCAGTCAAAGGTCGAGATAGTCCCAGAAAAACTAAAACAGGCTCAAGACCGAGTAGCCGCATTACTTAGCCGCTTCCCCGTGTACCCAACGATTGACGTTGAGTATCTGCGGGCAAGGTTCGTAGCAGCCTAAGTTACCTGAGTTCGACGTAAGAACAAAGGTAAATGGTTGAAATTGCTTTATACACGAGAGGCGTGCAGTGATATAAAAGCGCAGGCTGAAGCTTGCTACGTCGAGCATTTTATATCATGAGCAACGAAGTCAATGAAGTAATTTCAGCCATTTACCGCAGTTCTTACGTCGAACTTAGGTAAATAAAACAAACCCACTTGCGCACCCCAGTCAAACTATGCTCAAAGATAAGATAGGGCTTATCTTCGGGATTCCACATGATACGATTCAGGCTTATCGCACTAATTGTGCTACTCGTCTTTTCACCGCTTTTTGCCCAAGAGGAGGCTGTTACGCCGACCCCGCAGCCTCCTACAAAAGAAGGCGACCTAAAAAGCATCGTCGACACATTAAATTCTATTGACGAAAAGATTAAACAAACATCGCGTGAACTGGCTTCAAAGGGTGCCTTGGGGCAGGAAGTAGGACTACGTGATGAAATCGCTGTACTGACAAGTCAGCGAAATACGCTCTCTAGAAATCTGGAGGAAATCATTACAGGTGTTGATGCCACCAATGTTGAAGTTGAAACTGCGGAGACCAATTTTGATATACAGAAGGAGCTTTCCGCACTTCTAAGTCCGGTAATTCTAGAACTAAAAAAAATTACATCACGACCGCGTGAAATCGAACGTCTTAAGCGAGACTTAGAATCGCTCGAGCGCAAAAAGATCGTATCAGAGAACGCACTCAAGAGGATTGAGCAAGAGATTTCCGATGTACGGGACCGCGGGCTTAAGGACGTATTATTACAGATCAAACAGAAGTGGCAGGAGCAGAGCCAATCTCTGCAAGCCCAGTTGCAGGTCGTGAATCACAAACTCGACCCTAAAGAATCTGATCAGGTTCCATTTACCACGTCAGTTTCCCAGATCTTTCAACTTTTCTTTCGCAGCCGAGGACGGAATATAGTAGTTGCGCTTATATTGAGCTCATTATTCTTTTTGGCAGCGAATCAGTCTCACAGTCTTTTTCTTAGACATGCAGGCCGAAGGCCGAAATTACGACGCTTCGAGTTCCGTCTTTTTGGCATCGGTCTCTACTTTTTTTCAGTTCTGGGATCTGTCTGCATATTTCTGGTCACATTATATCTATTCGACGATTGGGTTTTGCTGCTCCTTTTCTCTACACTAATACTTCTTGGACTCTGGTCATCTCGAAATGCAATAGCAAAGTTTTGGAATCAAATTACCTTACTGCTCAACATTGGCCCGATCCGTGAGGGTGAGGTTGTCGTGATAAATAGCATTCCGTGGCGGATTGAACGAGTAAATTTCTACTCACATTTAGTGAATCCGCGTCTAAAAGGTGGAAAGCTGCGAGTTACCGCAAACAACCTGCTCGGCTACCAATCGCGAATACAGGCAAAAAATGAGGTGTATTTTCCTACTGAGTCAGGCGACTGGGTTTTGTTAGGTCCGTATGAACTATATCGAGTAGGACCCCGCTCGCACGGGGGACCTCTCACACCACGTAGCGTACTTTGCGTACTACGCGGTTCCATAATGAGTTTTGCCAGTCAAACCATGGAGGCGAGCGAGAAGAGTCCAAGCTCCTTAAACCACTGCTTGTTCATTGCCGTATGGGAGGGACGTGACAGGCTTAGTCGCCACATTCCTTTACCGGATGAGGCCAACTGCCA